>NZ_JAOVQN010000003.1:0-306767 GCF_025673445.1 Ruegeria marisflavi | reverse complement strand
GCCGCAGCGAGGGTCTAGTTCCTGGGCAGTCACCTGGACGAGAGGACTTGCCGCGGATGCAACCGTCCGGTTTGTCCCGCATGTGAGACATCGAACACAACTGCAGCGAATGGCAGAAGTTGGGAAAAGCAGTCGTTGCGGCGCCAAAGCGGACGTCGCCGGTCGGTTCGGTCGTCTCGAAAGGCTTCTGTAAGCGTTTTTGCGGACATCTGACCGATCCGCTCAGATGTCTCAGAAGAGCCCAAACCTGACGGTCCCATACGCGGAACCTGGTCTGTGGTGCGGCTGTTGTTCGGCGCCAAATTGGAGGTTGGCAAACACCGCAAAGATCATGACACTGAGTGGTATGCGAGCATGGACGCATATCCTGATCCCGACGTGGTCAACAGGCGGCCGATGACGAGGCGCCTGTTAACCATACTGGCCGCGGACGTAGCTGAATATTCGCGCCATATTGAGGCTCACGAAGAAACTGCCTTGTCGCATTTGTCCGCTCTTCGCGGCCTCATGGAGCCGGTGATCGAGACGCATCAGGGCAAGATAGCGAACACTGCTGGAGACTCCGTCATCGCCTGGTTCGAAAGCCCGGTTGAAGCCTTGCGCGCCGCGATCCAGTTCCAACAGGCACACAAGGCCTATAACGACAAGGTGCCGAACGCTGAGCGTCTTTTCTTTCGCGTGGGCATCAATATCGGAGACGTCACGGTCCAAGAGAACGGTGACATCCTCGGACATGGTGTGAACATGGCGGCGCGGCTCGAAGCTCTGGCCGAGCCTGGTGGCATATGCCTGTCACAGAACGTGATGGATCAGGTGGATGGCAAGGTGGAGTTCGCCTTTTCGAAGGTCGGTGAACACCACGTCAAGAACGTGGCCAAGCCTGTTACGGTGTATTCGGTTGGGGACGCGGGAGCGATGGCACCGCGACTTCGTCGACGGGTGTCGAAGGCCATTCGCAACCCCGCCTTGCAGGTAGGAATGACAGCAGGCGTTGCCCTGATCTCTGCGGTTACTCTGTGGTTCGTACTGAATCAGGAGACGTCAAACACAGAAAGGCTGCAGATCGCCCAACTGCTCGAGGGAAATCCCGATCCGGAGGACATCCTGTCGGCGTTCGATCTGGTGACAAGCGGTACCTTCAATGGCCATACCTATCATGTGATCCGCACTTGGGGCGGCGACTGGTCTGATATCGAGCATTTGGCGCGGGCCCTCGGAGGGTACCCTGTGGCCATCGGATCGCAGGCTGAAAACGATTTCGTTTTCGAACTGAGCCTCAAAGAAGAGGGCCATTGGGTGGTCTACGATACTGCATTCGAGGGACCGATGATCGGATTCGTGCAACAGGAAGGCGCACCCGAGCCCGGCGGTGGCTGGATATGGCAGAATGGAGAGGCTGTCGATTATACGAACTGGGCCTCTGACGCGCCTGACAACTGGCGCGGCAACCAGCATCTCGCGAATTTCGCAAATCCAAAACGGAACGCGCCTGCACCTGAGTGGGGGGATACGCCCGCCGTTCATGCTTCGGTGATCATCGAAATACCGAACTGACGCCCGGTTATTGCTTCAGCTTGACCCGTTTCACCCTCATGTCCCGGGACACGAGTGTATAGGGGAATACGTTCAACGAATAAGAACCGTGCTTGAAGAAGTATTTCTGTGATTTGAAGTATCCCTGTCCTTCCGGAGGGCTGTATCTGCCTTCGATCTGTGGCCTGTCATCGACCGCGACGAAGACCTCAAAACCGCCACGGCCATCAAAGTCCACGACCACGTCGAGCTTGTATTCCGTACCGTCGCGCTTGATCCGAACAGCAGACTTTTTGCCCATCAGACTGGAGACCTTCCGGCAATCGTTACCTGGTTTGCTGCCGATCTTGTATTCGCTGTCGAATGTCAGTTGACCAGATGGAAGCACGTTGATCTTCAGGGGTGGTGCGCAGCCATGGCGCCCATCATGAATTTGGAAAATCGAGAACTTCTCGGTGCTCGGAGACGTGACTGCGACATAGGTCGAAAATAGATAGGTCCCGGCCCGACCGGCATTCATATGATCCGTGGCGATCTCGGATCGCTGGTTGAAGATGCCGCCAGGGCAATGGTTGGAACTGGTCTTGAAGAAATACGTCCGCCCTTTTTTCACCAGGGCACCGGGATCTGTGCCGCATGAAACCTTCCAAGTCTGGAGTGGGGATGCATTGGCAGTTTCGGGAGCACTGAAGACAAGAAGACCAAGCACGAGAAGGCATGAACCAAACGAATAGAGTTTGAGCATTTGCGTCTCCTTTCCCGCAGCCTGCATACGGACATCAAGGGGCTTCTAACGCTCCAAGGCTACAGCAACACTGAACAAAATCAAAATTCGTGAGCCTTCGGAGCGCGTCGGCTGGCGACCCATGTCTAAGCCGCCCCAACCAAACAAGGACATCCAACAAACTTGCGCCGCGAGGGATCGTCTGCAAACCTGTGAGTCAACCATGCGCAAAGTGGTGGAGGTAGCTGATTGTTGGAAACCAGGAACAGCCGTCGAACGATTGCGCAAATAGCGGCTCTGATCTTCGTACTCCTGCTCGGCTCGCCTGAAGTTTTGGCACAGGCGCCATCAGGCTTCGTTGTTGGCACAAATTCTGGCGTCGCCCCGGTCGTGAAGAATGGTGAGGTAATATTCAAGATGCGACGCGGGGACTGCCAGAAACGCCCCTATGGTGACGGGCGTGGTGAAAGCGACTGCGCCAACGGCAACAGTCGTTCCCAACTCAATGCGCGCGAAAAGCAACGCATGGGGCGTGCGTACGAATACTCAATGGAGATCTGGGTTGACCCCGCGTTTCGGTACAACGGGCGTGGCTGGGGCAAAGTAAATTACCGGAGCCGCTTGTGGATCGCCGAATGGCAGCGCTCCAATACCATCAAGAACCACATGTACGAGATGTATCTGGACTCGGCCAAGGGTGTGACGTTCGAGGACAAGAGATGTTTCTCTCCGAACCGGTTTGGCCAGTGGAACAGCGTGGTCATGCGCGTGAAATGGTCAAACGGCGCCGATGGTTTTCTACAAGTCATCTGTAATGGCAGAGAAATCTATTCACTAAAGGGGCCAAATGTTATGCCGCCGGGGTGCGGTGAAGAATGGAAACAGCAGTGCAAGCCTGAACTTCAGGATCTGACAAAGCCGATCCTTTGGTCTGTCGGTCCAAGTCTGAAGGGTCATGGAATGAACTATCGAGACTTCGGGTTTCCGAGCGCCTTTCCACCATTCCCGGAGGGGGGGATTACACTAAAGATGCGCAACCTTTATGTCGGCCGAATTCGTTCATAGCGCGACTTGTTCAGATCATCCAAGAAAACCGACCTGTCAGTGCCTTATTTCAAATGTCTTCCATAGGCTTCGCAGGGAGTTTTGTCCGCCTGGCGCTAATTTTTCAGAGCATCGCTGCAGCCATGCAACGAACGGCAGCTTCGTCCCGCAACTCGGACATCGGCGCCCGAGTGCTCGCTGCGGTTGTCACGAACGGCCGCTTTGCTTTCTGCGTCGCAGCTGACAGCTTCAGTCGATTTCACGCCGCATCTGCGAGCGTCACAGCTGGATCAAGTCCGGTAAGGGCTCAGAGCCGCCAATCAGCCCAAGAAATTCAAGCGGCCGCTCCCGTTCACCGAACGTCGGTAAACTTGGTCAAGCCACCGAAAAGACGATGTCTCCCTCTTGGGGCCAATGACAGCTTTCGGATCGCAGAATTAACCGGCGACGCCGCACTGCAGCAAGGCGGCTCCGAGCCCAGAGTGACCTATGCAGCACGACGTTCGAATGTCAGCTTTGGAGTTTTCTGACTTTCTCGGTAATCTATTGGAGGAAGTTAGAGGGGTAGTCGATGATCCGAACAAAAGGGTTGGTTCTGTGAGAGGTTCTGTCCTGACTATTCCACAATAATAGACGCGGTAGATACGCTTTAAAAAGGGTCGGCAGAACATGTTCGGGATTCTATCTACACCAACAGGAAACAGGAGTGAGAACGATGCCGATCCAACGTTACGAACCCGATGTGTATCCCTATCTCAGCACAGCAACAGTCTACGGCGGCGTTGCCTATCTGTCAGGTCTTACGTCCAACGACATCAGTCTGGACATAAGAGGTCAAACTGCTGATACTTTGGACAATGTAGATCGTGCCCTAGCACTGGCCGGTAGTGATAAATCACGGCTCTTGAGGTGCGAAATCTGGATCGCCGACATGGCTCACTTTGAGGCAATGAACGAGGTTTATCTTGCCTGGCTCGATCCCGAAAACATACCATCTCGCGTCTGCACGCAGGCTCGTCTCTGGCACGATGACTGCCTTATAGAGATTATGGTCACAGCGGTCTCGGCATAGTAGTCCAAAACGAATATCTCTCCGTTTTTGGAGGATTAGTTGTTGGATAAGGACAACGGATCAGTCTTTGATCCTCACGGCCGTAGATTGATCCGCAACAAATAGCGTTTCTCAATGCGGTCATTCGTCCTACAAGTGTCTTTTTCCGGTTCGTCCGCGACCCGGTCATTGCCGTCGAAAAAATGCTGCGAGATGCACGAACGGCCGGAATGCGTGAGCTGCATCGCGGCGTCGCGGCCTGTGATGAAAGTCAGCAAAGGGCCGTTCGCACCAGTTGAAACCGACCAGCCGGAGGTCTGGAAAGTCCGCAACTGAGACGTCCGAGACCGGTGCAGCGAACGACCGCTTCTGATCCGGTTGATTAGGTACTGCTTGAACGACCGCTTTCGGGAAATTGAGCTGCGCCGCAGCGAGGTTCCAGTTCCTGGGCAGTTATCTGGACGAGAGGACATGCCGCGCATGCATCTGGCCGGTTTGTCCGCAACTCGGTCATAGCCGCATTTTTCGCCAGTGTCCGCTCTGGGTCACAGCTGCCGTTGAGACCATGCCCCGTTTATAGGTCCAGAGCCTAGGTTCCTGATTTTCAAGTCTATCGAGCAGGAGTTCAAGCTTCGCATTCCGATCGCTGCTTTTCCTCGTATTTCTACAAACAGCCAGAGCCACGACGCGGCCCGCTCGTGATCTGCTTTCGGCGGTAATGGGCAATGTCGCGCTGCTGCGTCAAGCAGAGTGGCGATTACGGCGAGTCAAAGACGTTGGCAGGCTGTCGCGTTGGTCTCGTGCTGCATAAGAATTGGCTCCGCCGTCCGCGCCGGGACGCGCGAGTCGACAATAGAGCGCATCAATTCTACTTTCAATACTTTCCTAAAGATGGACAATTTTTAATCGCTATTTTTTGAGTAAATATTGACTTATATAAGCAAACTGGCAGGTCATTTTGTGCTTTGGATGATAAATTCGTGACCCCTGCGCGGTGATGGTCCCCGCGCGATCCTTTCGACCCTCCGCCCCCCCCTAGGGGGTGGTGATGGTGGCGCTGGCGATGGCCGATGGCCGATGGCGACAGGGATTGAATATACGGTGCGCTATATTCAGGTGCGTCATCGACCGTTGGCAGCAGGGGCGATGCGGGGGATGGTGGTTAAGGGCAAAGCCCGTCCTGCGGCCTGGCGGGGCCGTGACAACCGGGTGGAGGGCGTGAATTTGGGAGGGAACCGCGCGCCTGCGCGTGGGAGGAACCGGAATTCTCGACCGGAACCGACGCCACCGGCGGCGCTTGCCGGTTTTCTCGGACCTGCCGGGATGGCAGGCGGATCAAGAGGATTTGAGAACTGTCAGGGGTGGGGTGAGCGGGCGTCAGCCCGTCGATCCCTTGCCCTGTCTATCGCTCAAAGCGAGACCGGCACATTGCCGAGATCACGGGACTATGAACGAGGTGTTTTCTGTATCTCAGTACCTGACCAAACTCAGGCGAAAGAGAAATCATCGACATAGATTGCAGAGTCTAGGATGGTGTCCCGTGTATTGAGAACAGCAATAGCGACCGTGTGTTCGCCGGACGAAAGACCCGTGAGCCCAGTATTGATCCAGCCAGAGTCTCCGTAGTCACCGACGGCATTAACGTCGGATAGCGTGTAAATTTCACCGTCCACCACAAGGATTGCTACATCGTTATAGGGCGCGTAGTCGTTTGAATCGAAATAGAAGTCGAAGTAAAACGAGTCCTCACGAGCACCCAAGTCGATCGTTGTAGCCATTACGGCCCCGTTCGTGACCGCGATTCCGGTTCGGTTGGAAATAGCCCCGTCCGATAGACCTAGCAGGGCCTCGATTTCGTTTGCTTCTGCACCGAAGCTCGTCAGCATCGCAAAATATAGACCGTCCGTTGCTGTGGCGGCAACATCGGTACTGTTGTTCGAGCCGTCGATGTCGGCGTGTTCGACAATACTGGCGGAGCCAAGCGTCGTCCAAGCCGCAAGACCGTCAGACTCGAAGCTCGGATCAGCGAGGGCACTGGACGGCTTGCCGATTATTCCCTCAGGAGCTTTGCCTTCAGGTGCCATCGTCGGACCTGTAGGACCGTAATTTGCCATCACCTTGGCTGTGGTGTTGTTGCTTTCGATGAAGTTGCTAGGATCATAGATGCCAATCCCAACACCAAGCACCGGGTCTCCATCAGGACTGTAGGAAACGGGATCGGGGCCAGAAAAGGCGGGGCTGTATTGGTTATCGTAGCTCTTGGCGTAGTTAACGCCAGAACCCGGTAAGGAGAATTTGTCGCCGAAGTCGCTGATCTCGAGATGGAGATGGTACCCGCCCGTGCCGGTACTACCAACGATCCCAAGCGTTTCACCAATATCGACCTGGACTTCAACACCAGAGCCTTTTTCGATCTCACCGACCGTAGAAAGACTTTCCATGTGAGCATAAAGCGAGAATACCTCGGTACCATCGGGCAGATCGTGCCGGACGACTACATAAAAACCAAGTCCGGCATTCTCGCCGGACTCGATCGCATAGCCATTCGCAATGGCACCGATTTCGATGTTGCTGCCTGTCGGAAAATAATCGTCGCCCAAGTGGTAACCTACACCGGCGTTCAGTTCACCAAAGCCATTCCATTCAAGTGCGCCAGTTGTGCTGTCCCAGTAGGAGAAGTCAGGAGCGACAGGATGCTGAAACTTTGTCGCGATATGTGGTTGAGCCATAATTACCCCCAGCTCTCATAACAATATTCATGAAGTTTGCCGAATATTTTGGCTGCCTGTCAACATCTCACCGCCAAGTCTCTTCCCAGCCGTCAATAGATCGCAGCAAACCAACACATATACCGAACACTATAAGAAGGCGGGTTTATCAGCATGTACGCTTTTCACGCTTTCACTCGACTATTAACCCTCATTACACAAAAAAAATATCTCGAATTTTTTTTCTCCCGTTACATTTAATTAATAGAGTCAAAACCGTGAAAAGCGTGCAGATTTACCGTCTGCAACGCTCCAACGTACCAATCAGCCGTCTACTCTGCGGATGACCAGCTTCAGCCAAGCGATCAAGGAACTTATTCCGTCCAAGTGGACGACGTTCAGCGGCCATGCACCACTGTTTGTAAAGCTGAAATGCTTCAGTGTTCGGCAACGGATCGCCGTACTGACGTCGACAAACGCCACTGTCTTCAGCGTGCAGCCAAGATAGAACGCTGTCGTAACGCTCGCTCCACTCCGTCAGACTGTACCGGTGCGTATGTGTTTCGGTGAAACCTTCGGCGATCAGCAGTTCAACACCACGGAACGCCCATGCCACGATGGCAGGCAGTTCGCTTTCCATGATGCGCGGCAACAGCGTCTGATCGCGGTCCGCTTCGTCCTTGCCCGACCAGAACCGAAAGACCAGCCAACGACGCCAGAACCCTTTCGACGTGTCCTTGGTCGTGATGTAGTAGTTCCCGGCGAACCAATGTGCCGCCATGGGTTCGAACTTGAACGGACGTTCGAACGGATTGCGGCCTTTCATCGTATCGCCGCTGATCATGCTCTTGAACGATCCGGCGGCAACAGGTTCGTCGCTGTCGATTTCCGGCACCACGTTCAGCAGGCGTTGCGACAGGAACGACCTGTCATAATCGCTTCCCATATCCTGCGGCGACACCGAACAAACCGCATCAGCGTCGATCAGGGACTCAAGAACCTTGATCGTCTTCGATTTGAACGATCCGGCTGCACCATAGAGAAACGGGGCTTTTTCATATTTCGTCATCAGCCCGAACAGGGTGCCGCCGAATGCCTTTTGCAGATTGCGCAATTGGGCGTCGACGTCCTGTTGATACGCTTGGCGGGCGGCTTCCAGGTTTGCGAACGATCCGCTTCCAACCTGTGCCAAAAGTTGTGCCTCTGTTGGCGTGAACGCTTCGCGCAAAACCCGCAGGAACAGGTCGGGCGTTTTGTTGAAATCCGGCTGCACTGTCAAGGCGAAGGTTGCGCGGTGTTCCGGCGACTTCGGTTCGCACACGACGCGCCCGTCTTGCAGCCGATAGAACGCATCAGCCGCCATGATGCCGCGTGGCGCGTCTCTGAAGAACCGTTCATCTTCCCAAGTGTCGTACAAGTGCTGGGTGATGCCCCGGTAATCGCTCTGACGCTTGCAGTTCTTTTCGCCGACATAGGTGCGCCCGATCTGTGCAGCGACCTTGGTTACATCATAACTGCGCCAGATGCCGACATCGGCATCGTAGTTCCAGAACGCGCCCGCGTTCGGCACGGTCTTCGGTTCCGGCAAGGTCTGGAAAAAGTGGTCGGCAATCTGCGAATGTGTTCGCTCGTCGCTGACGTCACAGGACCCTTGCAATTGCGACAGTTCGGCCCGGAGCGCACCAAGGCCGATACCGTGATCCGCCTTCAGTTCCCGCAGGCGGTTATCGACCGTCACCGGTGAGGCTCCGACCAGCTTGACCAGTTCGGCCCGAATCTCGCCCGCCTTGCCTTCGACCGGCGGCATCTTGGCGGCCAGTTGGGCGATCCTTTGCTGATCCAGCATGGCTTCAACCTCGGGCGGCATCCGTCCGCCATCGACATAGGACTTGTGCCCTCGGGCCATGTAGACAAGCGTTCCGAAACCGACCGTGCCGTTTGCCTTCAGACCGCGTTGCCACTTGCGGACGGTATTCTCTGTGCGCTTGCCGGGGAATTTGTCGGACCAGTCGCGGAAGATTTCCCACCCAGCCTGTCCGTCATCAACCGTCTGAATCGCATGTCCGACAGCGACCCAGTCGTCGTATCTGTAACGACCATCGTTCGGGATGCTCATCACCACAGCCCGCAATAAGTCGACACCCACCTCGCCGTAATCCTGCCCATCGACGCGATGGTTGCGCTCGGGATCAACTCCCTTGCGAGCGACGATAGCATTGCGGATCGCAGGAGCGGCAACGGGCATTGCATCGTTCAGGCGCTGGAATGTCAGAACAGCACCCTTGCTGCCATTGGCGAAGAAACCCGTATCGCTCCGTTCACCGCTGGAGTGCTGGTCGTCGCCGTCTTGGCGTTCCATCAACAGGCGAATGCCGGTGCCACTGGTCGAGACCTCGGCATAAGTCGACTCAAGCGCCAATATTTGAGCCGCCCATGGACTGATGGCACCCGTCAACGGGTCGCGGCAGTTGTCCAAGTCGCCGATGACCAAAGCGCTACCCGGTCGCGGCAAGTATCCGACAGCGAAACGAAGAATACCTGGTGGCGGCGTCAACGTCTTAACCTGTTGACATGCCTCGGAAAATGTCCAGTGCGCCGCGTCATAAACGCTGATCGGCTGTCCCCATGCGCCGCGCTCGTGTTGATACTCGCTGGGGATGATGCCAGTCGGATATTTGCCGAGTTTTGCGCTGCCATCCTCGGGCCGCGTGATGGCGAAAATTGCCCAATTGCGCTCTTGGATGGCGCGGCTCCATGCGTCTTGCGATGCGGTGTCGATGGCGGTAAAATGCATGTACAGACCTTTCCCGTGGCTGGGGTTGGGGTTCAGAACGGGCCGGGTGGAGCGATCCACCCGGCCTTTTCCGTTCCGCACACCCGTCGGTCCATCGCTGGGTTCCGGTCTTACGTGGTCGGGTTATAGGCTACCCGCGCCGGTCAGGGCGGGGCAAGGTGATCGCGGTCAGGCGGCGTTACCCTCGGGCTGAATGCTACGAAGGTATGCGAGTTGTTCCAGCCGCGTCCGACCGTCGCGCCAATAGCGGTACGATCCCGGCCCAAATTCGACGAATGCCGGGCCGCTATTCTTTCGACGATGAACGGCCAGACTGGCCGTCTGTATGCGCAATTGCCCGGCCTTCTCGCCGGGGTGCAGGTCGGCAGGGACCGCCCAGTCCCACTGGTGAAAAGTTTGTTCCGGGGTCATCGCTCAATCGCTCCTTTGCTGATCCTGTATGATCATGGCACGATTAAGGGTGATTTGTAACCCATTGAAAACGAACGATATTGATATATCGCGCAATATATCGAAAATCGTAAGTGATTGATCTTGCGAGGTCACACATGTGCATTTTTGCACAAGTAAGCCTCCCATTGCAGTTGAACCGCGCGGCGACGGTCCAGCAAATCCGACCGGGCGTAGGCGATTCGTTTGGCCT
The DNA here is from genome assembly GCF_025673445.1 of Ruegeria marisflavi. NCBI lineage: Bacteria > Pseudomonadati > Pseudomonadota > Alphaproteobacteria > Rhodobacterales > Roseobacteraceae > Ruegeria > Ruegeria marisflavi. The sequence goes on along the minus strand of NZ_JAOVQN010000003.1, from coordinate 296,270 downwards.
CCTTTGTATGTGCCAACAAGGCGTCGATCATTTCATCGTCGATGTGCAGCGTATCGCGCGCCCAATCGGTCAGCGTCGAGCGCCAGCCATGAACCGTGTAGGGGGTACCCAGATCGCGTAACACCTTCAACATGGTCATATCGCTGATGGGCTTGCCCTTCATGCCTCGGAACAGCCAAGGATCAGCAATGGCGGCGTAACGGTCCACCACGGTCTTGGCGACGGGTGTCAGGGGATAGTCGTATGCCCGTGACATCTTCATGATGTCGGCAGGTGCCGTCCATGTGTCGCCGTCAATCTGCTCTGGCGTCATGTGCCGCACCGCACCGCCACGCGACCCGGTGAGGATGGTCACGATCAGCGCAGCCGAGCCAACGGTGTCCAGAGCGCGGATGCGGGCGAACAGGGCAGGGGCTTCCTGCCACGGAACGGCGGCGTGATGCTCAACCCGCTTGGCGGGCCATGGCGCGGCGCTGCGGACGGCGGGGGCCGGGTTCGCCGCGACCACGCCCAAGGCGATGGCATAGTCGAAGGTTGCCCCCACGCGCCCGATCAGCTTGCGGGCCGTCTCGGTCTTCGTGGCCACCAGCGGCGACAACTGGTCCAGCAAGGCCGGGGCGGTCACATGACCTATAGGGGCGGCCCAGAGCGGTCCCATATGCTGTTCAAGGCTGGTCAGCCATTGGCTGGCCTTAGCATCCTTCAGACGGGGCGCACGGGCCGCATAGGCGCGACGGGCCATGTCGGCGAAGGTCTCGCCGGGCTTGCCACGTTTCTTGATGGCGGCGGGGTCTTCGCCGTTGCGGATGCGGCGGCGGATGTCGCGCCAAACGTCTCGGGCTTCGTCTAGGTCGACATCCCGAAGCGACCCGAGACCGAAGCTGTGGGTCTTGCCTGCTATCTTGGTCCGACCGATCCATGAACGATAGCCTGTGGCGGTCACGTTCAGATAAAGTCCGAGGGTGCCGTTCTGGCCGCTGTCGGCATGGCGACCGGCTGGCAATGTGCGGATACTTTTACGGGTCAAAGGCATTTCGACTCACACCTGTTTGTACACCTTGTACCTTAGATGAACCGTTAAAGATCGTAAATTCCGATATATTAAACAATATATTTTCAGTATGTTACGTTGTGATCCTTAACGATGTGTCGCGGTAGGCCAGCGCATGTCGGGTGCGCCATTTCCTCAAAACTTCTAGTTTGGCTTGTGTTTCGGCGGTTGTCGATGCGCGTTTGACCTTGCAACATGCAACACGGACGTAAGCATGGGACGGAGGAATGAATGGCTCAGATCACTGTTGCGGCAACCCAAATGGCCTGCACCTGGAATCTCGACGAGAATATCTCGAATGCGGAGAGCCTCGTCGTAGAGGCAGCGGATCGGGGGGCACAGATCGTGCTGTTGCAGGAGCTGTTTCAGACCCCGTATTTCTGCTCCGAAATCTCTCCGCGCCATTTCGACCTGGCCAATCCGCTGGAGAGCGATCGGGCCATCGCCCATTTCCGGACGGTGGCGCGCCGACTGGGGGCCGTTTTGCCTGTCTCTTACTTTGAGCGTGCGGGGCAGGCGTTCTTCAATGCTCTTGCGGTTATTGACGCGAACGGAGAGATCCTGGCGAATTATCGCAAGACACACATTCCGCAGGGGGCCGGATATGAGGAGAAATTCTACTTCACCCCGGGTGATACGGGGTTTCAGGTGGTGCAAACAAGGTTTGCCCGCCTGGGTTGCGGCATTTGCTGGGACCAGTGGTTTCCGGAAACGGCGCGTGCCCTGGCGCTGATGGGGGCAGAGGTGCTGATGTTCCCGACAGCGATCGGATCTGAACCGCAGGAACCCGAGCTGGACAGTTCCGGCCATTGGCAGCGCACGATGCAGGGACATGCAGCGGCGAACGTCATGCCGCTGGTCGCCTCGAACCGGATCGGGGTTGAAAAGGTCGGTGCTGACGAGATGACATTCTATGGCTCGTCGTTCATCGCCGACCATACCGGCGCCAAGGTGGCCGAGGCCGGTCGTACCGAGCAGACGGTTCTGACGGCGACGTTCGATCTGGACGAGATCGCGAGATACCGCCGGGCCTGGGGCCTGTTCCGGGACCGCAGGCCGGACATGTATGGCGCTTTGCAAACGGTTGATGGGCGCAATCCGGTTGTCGGATGACCCCGTAGCAAGCCCAGTTTCGGGGAAAAATCCGGTTTCAACCTCAGAAATGAGGCTCGCACCGCATTCCATCCGAGCCGTGGCTTGACAACGTGCAAGTGCGGATGAAACCCTTGGAGGGCAGGGAGAAACCAATAGATACTGCCGTTTAGCATTGCAACGATCGACTGCCTGCATTAGCCCGCATAGCTCGGCGGGTGGGCCTTTGCCCTGAGCGCCGAACATTGGCGAAGAATAAGAAAATGGGAGTACAGCGATGAAAAAACTGAACAAATTCAGCCTTGCTGCATTGGTGACGACAGCCTTCATGGCCCCGGCCGCCATGGCCGAAGAGTTCATCACCATCGGTACCGGCGGCGTGACCGGTGTCTATTATCCGACCGGTGGCGCGATCTGCCGCCTGGTGAACAAGGGCCGCAAGGAACATGGCGTCCGCTGCTCGGTCGAGTCGACCGGCGGATCGGTTTACAACATCAACACCATTCGCGAGGGCGAACTGGAGTTCGGCGTCGCACAGTCGGATTGGCAGTTCCATGCCTATAACGGGTCGTCCAAGTTCGAAGAGGCTGGCAAGTTCGAGGATCTGCGCGCCGTTTTCTCGATCCATCCCGAGCCTTTCACCGTGGTTGCGCGGGCGGATTCGGGTGTCAAAACCTTTGACGATCTCAAGGGCAAGCGCGTGAACATCGGCAACCCGGGTTCGGGTCAGCGCGGCACCATGGATGTCGTGCTCGAGGCGATGGGCTGGTCGCTGAGCGATTTTGCCCTGGCCAGCGAATTGAAGGCGGCCGAGCAGTCGGCGGCGCTCTGCGACAACCAGATCGACGCGATGATCTATACCGTTGGCCACCCGTCGGGCTCGATCCAGGAGGCGACCACTGCCTGCGACTCGGTCCTGGTGAATGTCGAAGGCACAGCCATCGATAAACTGGTCGACCACAATACCTTCTACCGCAAGGCGACCATCGTCGGCGGCACCTATCGCGGCAACCCGGATGACGTGCACACCTTTGGGGTGGGCGCGACGCTGGTGACTTCGGCCAATGTGTCCGAAGACGCGGTCTATGTTCTGGTCAAGGCTGTCTTCGACAATTTCGAGGACTTCAAGAAACTGCACCCGGCTTTCTCGAACCTCAAGGAAGAGGAAATGATCAAGGACGGACTGTCGGCACCGCTGCATGCGGGCGCCGAGAAGTACTATCGCGAGCGCGGCTGGATCAACTGATCCTGATATCGGCGCAGCGGGGCGCATCGGTTTTGCGCCCCGCACGCTCCCGGCCGGAAGCCGGGCAAGAAGTATCAAGCCGGCGACAGACAGAAGCGCCCGGCGGGACAGGGAGTTATTCGCATGGCCTCTGACAAATCGGGCAACCGTCCGCTTTCCGAAGAAGAGTTGCAGGATCTGGTCACATCCTCGGATGCGGGCGCACGCGATCCGGTGGGGAACGTCGGGCTGTTTTTGGCAATCGTGGCGGTGATCTGGTCGGTGTTCCAGCTGATCCTGGCCTCGCCGATGTCGAACCTGATCCTGCCCGGCAGTATCGTGAACAACTCGCGTCAGGTGCATCTGGCCTTTGCGTTGTTTCTGGCCTTTGCCGCATATCCTGCGCTGAAATCCAGTCCGCGTGATCGCATCCCAGTTCAGGATTGGATCATGGCGGTGGTTGGCGCGCTGATCGCGCTATACGGTTACATCTTTTACGACAAGCTGGTGAATTCGGGCGGTTTGGCCGATGACACCGACAAATGGGTGGCCCTGGTTGGCCTGATCCTGCTGTTCGAGGCCGCGCGCCGGGCGCTTGGCCCGGCAATGGCGATCATCGCCACGATCTTCCTGCTCTATGTGTTCTTTGGCGCCTCGGAATGGGTGCCCGAGGTGATCCGCTGGAAAGGCGCCAGCCTGAAAAAGGCGATGAGCCATATGTGGCTGACATCCGAGGGTGTGTTCGGGATCGCGCTTGGCGTGTCGACCAAATTCGTTTTCCTCTTTGTTCTGTTCGGTGCTCTGTTGGACAAGGCAGGGGCCGGCAACTACTTCATCAAGATGGCGTTCGGCGCATTGGGACACCTGCGCGGTGGCCCGGCCAAGGCGGCCGTCGTGGGTTCCGCCGCGACCGGTCTGATCTCGGGGTCTTCCATCGCCAACGTGGTCACCACCGGCACCTTTACCATCCCCCTGATGAAGCGCGTGGGCTTTACCAGTGAACAGGCCGGCTCGGTCGAGGTCGCAAGCTCGGTCAACGGGCAGATCATGCCGCCGGTCATGGGGGCCGCGGCCTTTCTGATGGTGGAATATGTGGGGGTCTCCTATGTCGAGGTGATCACGCATGCGTTCCTGCCCGCCGCGATCAGCTATATCGCGCTGGTCTATATCGTGCATCTGGAGGCGGTGAAGCGGAACATGCCGACTTTGGGTAACCGCGAGGTGCACCTGGCCAGAACCATCGTCGGCATGCTCAGTTTCTTTGCGGTCTTCGCCGGGCTCTGCTATGCCACGCAGTTTCCCGCACAGGCGATTACCGCCTGGGCGCCCAGCATGGCCGGGCTGATCCTGGGACTTGCGGTTGTTGCCATATATCTGGCGCTTCTCTGGGTCGCGGCCAAGGTACCCGACCTGGAACCGGACGACCCCAATGCCGAAGTGGTGGAACTGCCCGAGATTCCCAAGATCTACAAGGCTGGGCTGCATTATCTGCTGCCGATCATCGTGCTCGTTTATTTCTTGATGATCGAACAGAAGTCGCCGGGTCTGTCTGCTTTTTGGGCGACGGCGCTCTTGTTCGTTATCCTGCTGACCCAAAAGCCGCTCAAGGCGATGTTCCGGGGACAGTCGGACGTCGCCAATAGCTTCATGTCCGGACTGAAGGATCTGTGGCAGGGGCTGATTGACGGGGCCCGTAACATGATCGGCATTGCGCTGGCCACGGCCACCGCAGGGGTGATCGTGGGCACAGTGACCCTGACCGGGGTGGGCCAGGTGATGGCTGACCTGGTCGAGTTCCTGTCGGGTGGCAACCTGGTGCTGATGCTGATCATGGTCGGGATTCTCAGCCTTATCCTCGGCATGGGCCTGCCGACCACGGCCAACTACATCGTGGTAAGCTCGCTGATGGCGGGTGTGGTGGTGGAACTGGGCGCGCAATCCGGGCTGATCGTGCCGCTGATCGCCGTGCATCTCTTTGTCTTCTACTTCGGGATCATGGCCGATGTGACGCCTCCGGTGGGCCTGGCGAGTTTTGCCGCCGCCGCCGTGTCGGGCGGGGATGCGATCAAGACCGGTTTTGTCGCCTTTTTCTACAGCCTGCGCACCGTGGCGCTGCCTTTCGTATTCATCTTCAACACCGACATGCTGTTGATCGACGTGACCTGGATGCAGGGCATATTGGTGGCGATATCGGCGACCATTGCTGTGCTGGTGTTCACGGCCGGAACCATGGGGTACTTCCTGACCCACAGCCGGATCTATGAAAGCGTGGCGCTGATCCTGGTGGCGTTTATCCTGTTCCGGCCAGACTATGTGATGAACCGGATCGTTCCGCCGTTCGAACAGATCGAACCGGCGCAGTTTGCCGAAGCGGCAGGGGAGGCCGATCCCGGGGATATCCTGCGGGTTGTCGTCTCGGGTCCCGACTTCGTCAGCGGCGCGACAAAGGATCTGAGCCTGGAGTTGACGGTCGGGGATGAGGCCGATGGTGCCGCTCGGATCGACGCGATGGGCTTTCTCCCGTTTGAAGAGGATGGTCTGGTCAAGCTGGAAGAGCCGATGTTCGGAACCCCGATCAGCGAGAACCTGCAAGGCTTCGACTTCTACGGGGACGAGCCGGTGCGGATTGTGGCGGTCAAGGTGCCAGCGCACCAGCCGCCCAAGGAACTGGTTTTCATTCCCGGGCTGCTGTTGCTTGGGCTGATTGCCTTTGTCCAACGTGCCCGCGCATCCAGAGAGGGAGAACCGGCATGAGCGTATCGGTCCTATGCGCTGTCGATATCAGCAATCGAGATCAGGATGTGGGGGTACTGAGACAGGCGGCCCGGATGGCCGACCTGGATAGCGCCCGTCTGGACGTGATGACGGTGTTGCCCGATTTTGGGGAAACCTGGGTTTCGGGGTTCTTCGAAAAGGACCATCACGACAAGGCGATAGAGGCCGCCCATGCCCAGCTTGTCCGGCTGTGTACCGAGACTTTGGGCGAAGAACGGAACGCCTCTATCCGGCACGTGGTGGCAACCGGCACTGCTTACAAGGAAATTCTCAAGGTCGCGGATGCAGCGCGGAGCGACCTGATCGTGGTGGGAGCCCACAAGCCCGACCTGCGGGATTACCTGCTGGGTCCAAACGCATCGCGCGTCGTCCGCCATGCGCCTGTTTCGGTGTTTGTGGTCCGCGGTTGAGGCCGATTGATCGCCTAAGTCTTGCATCTGACCGTTGCGAGAGGACCGGCCAATCCTACGGTGTCTAGCGGTAGCCGGTCATTTCAAGATAGCCGCGCCCGACATGGCTGCCTGAAACGAACATGGGGCCTTCCCAATAAGGGAACGAAGTATCCATCCAGGCACCGGCATTCAGCGCCGAAACTTTCACATCCAGGCCGTGCGACGGGATTTCCAGATGCCATGTTACCGGTATTTCGGCACGTTTGTCCGAAGCGTACTGCACTGGGGTCACACGGATGGCACCGTCGGCAAGTGGTGTGGCTGTTCCATCGGCCGCGATCCATGTGCCCGAGGTATAGTCATCGCTTCCCCGCAAACGGAAGGCCATGACACGCGCGTTATCGTCCAGCACCAGCGAAAACCAGTCCCACCCGGTCTGGTCGTCCGAGAGCGGTTGCGAGGACCACTCGCGGTCGATCCATGCCGATCCGGTCACCGCCATCGGCCCGTCCGGCAGGTCTAGCGTTCCACGCACCTGCAAGAAGGGTTGGGAGTAATAATAGCTGGCCTGACCAGCCTGGGATTTCACCGAATAGCCTTGGTCGCCATGCAGGACAAGTGGCCCCTTCGCCACCATGTCGAGACTATAGGCGAACTCCGGCCCGGCGGCGGTCAGTCGCATTTCGCCCGAGGGATCACCCGACATCTCCCATTCGTCGATCCAGGCCAGGAACGGGGAGGCGGATACACCGGCCTGTCCGATCCCGCCGCGCGACAGGCGCTCGGTGAAGTAATGGGCGTCCGGGGTCGTCACGGCGGCATGACCCATCCAGATCTGCGGGCTCTGCCATCCTGGTTTGTCACCGGGTTCAAGAGCGGAACGGAAGAGTGTCCATTGCAGGCCGTACTGGCGCCCGTCTGCGCCATTCAGCGTCGCGGTCAGATACCACCATTCGATGCGGAAATCGGGATGCGGGCCATGGTCGGAGGGAAAGCTCAGCTCGACCCCTCGCTGGGGAATGGCAAACCCTTCGACCTCGGTACCCAGTCCGGCAAAGCCCTGCGCTGAGACGGCCCAGGGCCAGAGTAGGGACAGGATCAGCACCTCAACTCTCATTGGCGAACACTTTCAAAAGTTGCGCAGGTGGCAGGCGGCGTAGACGCAGCATGGGCAAAGCGGCAGCCGCCGCGGCGGTGAGCAATGCCAGCGCAAACAGGCGCACCCATTCCAGTGGGAACAGGTACATCGGCAGTTGCCAGCCAAAGGCCGCGACATTGATCACGCTGAGCAGGAGCCAGGCGAGAACGAGTCCAAGCGGCACCGCAAGCAAGGCTGTCATCGCGGCCAGTACGACCGCCCGCAATAACTCCAGCCAGGCAAGCCCGGTGCGCGTCTGCCCCAGGGCCCAGACCGGGGCCAGTTGCGGCAACCGCTGAGACCACAGAGTTAGCAGGCTGGTCAGAATAGCAAATCCGGCCACGCCAAGTGTCAGCACATTCAGCGCGCCGGTCACCAGGAATGTCTTTTCGAAAATAGCCCGCGATTGCGCCTTGAGCGTCTGTTGCGGGATCACGGCGCCGGGTGGCAAGTCGAATGCCGCGCGCAACTCCTCGACCTGTTGTTCGGCCTGGTCGGCGGGCAGGTGCACGCCAAAGCGGGTGTTGGGCACGTCCGGGAAATGGTCGAGCAACTGATCAAGCGCCACGATTGCCTGGCCCGTTGGATTACCGTAATCGGAATAGACCCCCGCCACCGGCATCTCCCACCCCGGGGCAAGTGTAACCGTGGAGCCGGGCCACAGCCCGTCCCGGCGGGCAATCTGTTCGTTGATCAGCGCCGCCTGTCCGCTCATCACCCTCTGCCAGACATCCGCATCGGCGGCGATCAGCGGCCAGTGCCGACGATAACTGACATGATCGACAATCCCGTAGACAAAGAGTGGATGCGCGCCGGTGGTGATCTCGACCGAGCGGATCGGCAACACAGCATCGGTGCGCGGGGTAAGCCACGCGGCCAGTTCCGCCCCCTGGGCATCGTCGCGCGCGTTAACGTAGTAGGTCGAGGTCAGCCGCTGGTCGAGCCATCCGTTAAATGTCAGCCGGAAGCTGGCTACCATAGTGCCCACGCCGATATTGGCGGCCAATGCCAGAAGCAGCGCCATCAGTGCCAGCGACAAGCCGGGCAATTGCGCCCGCATGTCGGCCATGACCCATTCGGCCAGTGGGCCCCGCGCCATCCGTTTGCCCAGGAACAGCAACCCGGCAAGAGCCGGAGGCAGGGCGAGGGCCGCCCCCAACAGGCACCCGGCCATCAAGGCAAACCCTGCGATCAGCCCGTCGAAAACGGCAAAGGCCGCAATGCCGGTCGCGACAACAGCAAGGCTGGCCAGCATCTGCATGCGCATGGCCCGTGGTCGCGCACTCCAGCGATGTTGCCCGGGGGCCGCCAGGATCGGCAGGCGCGACAGGCGCCAGAGCGTCTGCGCGCTGGCCAACAGCGTTCCGGCTACGGCCATTCCAAGCCCGGAAACCAGCCAGATCGGGCGGAGCGACACCGAACCTTCGGCCGGAGCGCCATAGAGGCCGCGCAGGGTTGCGGCCACATCGGGCAGCAAGGCCGCCGCGACCAGATACCCCACCACAAGGCCAATTGCCCCGCCGAGCAGCGCCAGCAGAAGCAGTTCCGCCAGGATCAGACGCATCAGCAGGCGCATCGGCAGGCCAAGCGCCCGCAGGGTACGGATCAACGGTCGTCGCTGTTCAAATGTCAGCCCGACGGTACCATGCACGATGAACAGGCCTACGACAAAGGACAGCAGGCCAAAGGCGGTCAGGTTCAGGTGGAAACTGTCGGTCAGTCGGGCAATATCCTGGGTGCCGCGGGCGGCCTGCCGTGTCAGGCCGGGTGCGATCTCGGCCAGCGGCGGGCGCCCTTTGGGCTGGTCAGGCAACACCAGCAGATAGGAGATCTGTCCCGCGCGGTTCAATATCGCCTCGACGGTGCCGATGTCGGTCAGGATGCGCCTTGGCGGCAAGGCGGTGGTCTCGCTAACCGGCGGCAGGTCCGGCCGATCACGCAGCGCCTTGGCCAGTTCCGCGTCGGCGAACAGCCGTCCGGGCGCGGTCAAAACCTCGACCGGGGCGATGGAGCCCGAGGAGGCCTCGGCAATCGCGGGCAGATCCGGCCAGGCCAGAAGGTCGATACCCGTAACCGTTACGCCGCCCCCGTTGACCCGCAATGTCCCCTGCAAGACGGCGGCCACTTGCCACCCCGCCTGGCGAAGCTTCAGATACTCCGAGACCGACATGGGCGCGCCGTCAGAGCGACTCAGCCGGTCGAGCCTGTCTGTTCCGAGTTGCGCGGCGGCACGCGCGTATGAGGCGCGGGCTTCGGCATTGATCGCCTGAACCGCCGACCACAATCCGGTGGCAAGGGCGATACCCACAACGAGGGTCAAGAGCTGAACCGGATGGCGCCGCCAATGCGACCAAAGCGCAAGGGTCGCGGCACGGATCATGTGACCCGGCCTCCTGCAAGATGCGCCTGCCGGTCAAGGCGGACTGCGACGGATTGTGAGTGGGTCACCAGCAGCAATGCGGTCCCCGAGACTCGGACGAGATCCAGCATCAGATCAAGCACCGCTTTGGCCGCAACCTCATCAAGGTTGCCGGTTGGTTCGTCGGCCAGCAGGAGTTTTGGCCGCACCGACATTGCCCGCCCGATTGCGACCCTTTGCTGCTGGCCGCCGGACAGCTGTTCGGGGAAGTGATCCAGGACGCCGTCCAGCCCGAGCCGCCCAGCGATCTCTGTCGTCCACGCCGGATCGTGCCGCCCCGCAAGCCGCGCGTGAAAGGCGAGGTTTTGCGCGACGGTCAGCGACGGGATCAGGTTGAACTGCTGAAACACCAGGGCCACACGATTTCGGCGCAAGGCCGCCCGACCGCCGTCGTCCAATGTCGAATAGGATATCCCATCAAAGGTGATCTGGCCCGCATCAAACCCATCAAGGGCCGCAACCAGATGCAGCAAGGTGCTTTTGCCGCTGCCGCTTTCCCCGGTGAGCGAAAGGCTCTCGCCCTGGGCCAGCGATATCGAGGCATCTTGCAAGACCGGACGGCCGCCGGGATAGGTCTTGGACACCTGGTCGACTGTCAGCAGCATGGCGTGTCTCTTCTTTTCTTTCTGTTCGACCTCGCGGCGAAAATGGCGTGGTTTGCGGTACTGTCCAGCCCGAGATCGCCAATGGCAACCATTCGCCGCAGCCGGTCCCGGGCATTTGAAAACCCGAGGACAAGACATTATCTGGATCACCATGACCTTATTCAAAACCACACCCTTGTTGTTGGTGTTGCTGGCGACATCGGCCACGGCACAAGACACGGCGCAATCCTGTCATGAGCGGGCGATGCGGCAGGCGGGCATCCGCGATACACAGATCGGCGATGGCCGGGCGTCCATACGGATCGGCGGCTCGGTCGCAGTGGGTGTTTCCCGCTCGTCCGGCCCGGCCGCGCCCGGAGTACCCGCTTATGCGGGATCGGCCGCATCAGAACGGTTCGAACAGAAAAGACAGCAGAAAATTTATCGCAGGACGTTCCAGGACTGCATGTCGACGCGGCAATAGGTAATGTGACGCCGCGTTCCCCATTTCTGGCACGGGGTTGCCATCGGCGAGCCGGGCTTACATTGTCGCGCCAAAATCGAACCGCGAAGCAACAGAACTGATGACACTTCTACAGCAGATCATGTGGGGTAGCCTTTTCCTGGGCATATGCTTTGTCATCGAAGTCGTGCTTCTTGCCTGGTGCACGCTGTCGATCGCCCATCTGGCGGAGCGGTTTCGGCACTGGACGCGGAGTCTGCGGACTGCGGGTATTATAACTGTCTCGCTGGTCTTTATCGTACTGGCGCATACGATCCAGGTTTGGCTATGGGCCGGTGTCTGGGTGTGGTTCGATGTTCTGACGGAATGGAACGACGCACTTTACTTCTCTCTCGTCACTTATACGACCCTTGGCTACGGCGATATTGTTCTAGGACCGGGTTTGAGGATTTTCGCGGCTTTCGCGGCAGTGGCCGGTTTGCTGGCCTTTGGCTTGTCCACCGCCTACCTGGTGGCGTTGATGACCCGAGTCTTTGAAGGGCGCCTGCCACGCTAGAGAATGGGTGCAAAGAGCCGGGCCAGCGGCGCGCCATACCGGATGTAACTGGGTTGCGCCGAAAGGGGTTCGGTCAACTCGAAGCTGTGGCAGAAATCCCGTTCAAGCATCTGGGCCATTTCTTCGGCCAAGTCCTCATCGAAGAACAGCGCCATCGCTTCGAAGTTGAGCCGGAAAGAGCGGTTGTCGAGATTGGTTGTTCCCACCGCCGCGATGCTGCGGTCCACTACAAAGACCTTTTGGTGCAGAAAACCGTCGGTGTATCGCATGACCCTGACACCGGCGGCGCGGATCTCGTCGAAGTATGAGAATGCGGCCAGCCAAGGGATCCTGTGATCGGCCACGTCGGGCACCAGCAGTCGGACGTCTACACCCCGCATTGCGGCATTCTTGAGCGCGGCAAGGATATCGAGATCGGGAACGAAATAGGGCGATGCGATCCAGAACCGCTGTTGCGCGGCAGCGATTGCGGAAAAGAACATCATCGAACCGGTTTCGGAACCGTCACCGGGTCCTGTCGCAACGATCAGCGCATTGCGGTCCTGCGGATCAAGGACGGATTGCCAGAACAATTCGTCCAGCAGCTCCTCGCCATGCGCCCAGTGCCAGTCCTCGCAAAAGATCAGTTGCAGTTGCAGGACCGACGGCCCTGAAATCTCGACATGTGTGTCACGCCAGTTTCCGAAAACCGGATCCTGGCCCAGGTATTCGTTCCCGACATTGTGGCCGCCGATGAAACCGGTCTTTCCATCCACAACGACCGTTTTCCGATGATTGCGGTAATTGATCTGGAACCGGAAATTTGGCCCCCTTTGATCTCGCGGATCCGCAACATCGATCCCGGCATCGCGCAAATCGCGGAAGTAGCTCTCAGGTAGGCCATGGCTGCCAATGGCATCCGTCATGAAGCGAACCCTGACACCCCGCCGGGCCGCTGCGATCAGCCGATCTTGCAGCTCTAGCCCCAGTTCGTCGTCGCGCACTATGTAGAATTGAACCAGGACATAGGATTGGGCCGCGTCGATTGCTGCAAAGATCGCCTGAAACGTGGCATCGCCATCGGTCAGTAAGCGGGCACCGTTGCCCCGGCTGATAACCATATGGGCGATCTGCTCGAAGGGGCGGGCGTTGACACTCAGACTGAGCGGGTCCGGTGCGATAGCGTCCGCATGGGCCTTGAGGCCTGCGACCACGCGTTCGCTTTCCCGCCGGGCGATCCGGTAGCCACGAAAGCGGTGATGCCCCAGAAACATGTAAAGCGGCACGGATGCCCAGGGGAGGGTCATAAGAAAGACCACCCAGCCCACCGCACCTTGAGGGGTACGCGCTGTTTGCGCCGCGCGTACCGCAAAGAACACTGCGGTCGCGTACAACAGCACAACAATGAGGGATAGGAAAGCTGCCCACATAAGCGCAGCCTAACCCGAAGTCTTCGAAATGGTACAGAGGTGAACTGCGCCCTCAGGCCCAAGTCGATAGCCGTGCCGAAATCTGTCCGGCGATCTGTCGAGCTTCGGGTCTGATCGGACCCGGACGGGGCGCGTCTTGTAGCGTCGTAAACCACGGTGCCGGGCGATCTCGGCCGCGTAGACGCCGCCATTCCAATCCGCGCAACACGGTTTCGGCCCGATCCGGCAACCGGTCTGGAATGGCGCGACCCGACAGGGCAGCCCAGACACCCGTCCACAGCCGGGCAACACTCCAGGGATTGTAGCCGCCGCCACCCAGAACCAGCAGGCGAGGGGAAATCTCCTGCAAGGCGTGTACGGTTTTCCAGTGGCACCGGTTGGACAGGGCAAGCCGCGACAGCGGGTCCTCGGCAACGGCGTCTGCCCCGCATTGCAGGACGATGGCCTGGGGGCGGAAACCCGCGACCGCGGGCAGGATCGCCTCGTTCAGGATCAGATCGAATTCGGAATCGTTAAAGCCGCGCGGAACAGGAATGTTATACGCGGCCTCGCCTGCGGTATCCGAAACACCGCCGGTGAACGGCCAGCGCCGGTTCTCGTGCAGCGAGATCATCCGCACCTGCCGCGATCCGTGAAAGGCCGAGGCAACCCCATCACAGTGATGCGCGTCGATATCGACATAGGCCACGCGGTCTAACCCGGCTCTCAGCATGGCGAGGATGGCCAGGACCGGATCGTTCAGATAGCAGAATCCGCCTGCGCGGTCAGCGAAACCGTGATGCGTACCGCCACCGGGATTGAACACACGCAGACCGCTGAGCGCCAACTCTGCCCCCAGAAGTGAGCCGCCGGCCGCGGTGGCCGGACGCCGGAACATCTCTGGAAAGACCGGGTTGGACAGGGTGCCCAGCCCATGTTGGCTGCGATCTGTCTCGGTTACGGTCTGACGATCTTCGGCGCGTTGCAGCGCGGCGATATAGTCGGCGGTATGAAACGCGGTTAGTGCGGCCGGTTTGGCGCGCGGGCTGTTGCGGTACTCTCCGGGCGCGAACCAGTCCAGCGCGCGACAGAGGTCGATGACCGTGGACACGCGCGGGATTGCCAGCGGGTGTTGCCCGCCATAGGTCGAGCGCCGGTAGATCTCGGACCCGATAAAAACGGCGCGAGACGTCATGCCTGTGGTTCGTCTTCGGTCGTCAGGCTGCCGTCCTTGGACATCAGGATCGCCAGTGGGCGCATCGCCGGAATATGGCTGAACACGATCAGGATGCAGACGGTCAGAGGCACGCTCAGGAAGGCGCCGATCAGCCCCCACAGAACAGTCCAGAATGTCAGGGAAAGAATGACCATGAAGCTCGACATGTTCAGCGACCGCCCCAGCATGGCGGGATCCAGGAAATTGCCGATCAGAAACTGCACCGTTCCACAGAAAAAGACGATGATCAAAAAGGGGGTCACACTGTCGAACTGCACCAGCGAAACCAGGGCCGGAAAGATCACCGCCACGATCGAACCGATCGACGGGATAAAGTTGAGCGCAAAGGTCAGCACCGCCCAGGTTTCCGCAAACTCAAGCCCAAGAAGGCGAAAAACGGTATAGCTGATGCCGGCGGTCAACAGGCTGATGATGGTCTTGACCCCGAGATAGCGCTGTAAACTTGTCGAGATCGCATCCATCACGCTCGCCATGTCTTGTCCCAATTGCGGGTCGCGGGCGGCAAGAAGCATCTTGTGGTGCAATGTGCGTCGTTCGGCCATCAGAAAGGCAACGTATAGCGATACCAGCAAAAAAGTGTTGAGAGCTGAGGTCGCCCCCCCAACGGCGCCCCGTGTCAGTCGCGACAGGTCCACGCCTGCCAGTGTGTCCCGGGCAAATCCCATCATCTCGGGTCCCAGAAGGGCGGCCATCCGGGTGACCGCGCCGTCGAACGCGGTTTCATAGTTTCCGATTGCCCGCGCGAATTGCGTGGCTTGGCCGCCGATCACGAACATGATGGCAAAAAGCCCCGCCAGAACCAGCACGATACCCAGCAGATTGGCCAACCAGACAGGTGCATTCACCCAATCGCGCACGCGGTCGCTGACAGCGGTTATCAGGACAAAGGTCAGAAACGACAGGGCCAGAGGAATCAGAAATCCGGATCCCGCATAGAGGGCGAGAATGGCCAGAGTGAGCACAATCGACAGATCGCGAACCAAAGCCAGCGAGAGCCGGACCGGGCGTTGCTCGGTGTTTTGCTGCCGTCTGGTCATGGTGTGGTCCTTTGTCCCGTTTGCCTGCCATGTTGCACGGGCGGACCACCAATCGCAATCACGGTGCTTCGGGCTATGAGGCGGCAGCACGTACCACTAGAGTAACCTAATGAGCACGTTGACGAATCCCTCGCTCCTGTTTCCGCTGCGGGCGTTTGTGCTGGCGCTGGCAAGGTTCCAGACGAAAAGCGGTTTCGTCATGAGCAGCCATGTCGCCATGTCGATGATGATGGCGCTGTTTCCCTTTATCCTGTTCACGGTGGCCCTGGCTGGCAGCCTGAGCCAAGACTATGTCACCGACGATCTGATCGAACTGATCTTTGGGACCTGGCCCGATCAGGTCGCGGCGCCCATCGTGACAGAGTTGAAAGCCGTGCTGGACGGTGCCAATTCCAAGGTGATGACCGTTGGCGGCGTGCTGGCAGTCTATTTTGCCTCGAACGGTGTGGATGCCGTTCGCGAGGCGATGTCACGGGCGTACCACGATACCGATACCCGGCCGTTCTGGAAGACCCGGCTGTTGTGTATCGGGCTGGTCGTGGGGGGTGGTGCCATTGTCATGGCGGTTGCCGCCATGGAAGTGGTCATGCCGATCTATACCAATCTGGTCACCCAGGCCCTGCCGGGCGAGGCGCCGGACTGGTTATCTGTCGAGCGCCTGAGCTGGATCTTCATCGTCGCGATGCCTGCGGGTGGCGTGCTGATCTGCCACGCGATACTGCCGGCCAAGCGTCACTCCCTGATTCAGATTCTGCCGGGCGTGCTTCTGACCCTCTTGCTTTGGGCGGTTTGCGGCTGGGGCTTTTCAATCTACATCTCCGAGTTTTCCGCTTATAGCGCGACCTATGCCGGTCTTGCCGGGGCTATGGCGGCACTGATTTTCCTATATCTTAATGCCGCGATCCTGATCCTAGGGGCAGAGTTCAACGGCGCTCTTATCGATCTAAGGGCGAATGACGACGCGGATTCGATCGTCTGAAAGGGTATTCATGCTGCGACTGTCTTGCCTTCTTGTCTGGCTCGCGGCCCCGGTCCTGGCCCAGGCGCCGGATTACGTGGGCAGCGCCGCCTGCACCGGCTGCCACACCGAGGAGGCAGCCGCCTGGTCTGGCTCGCATCATGCTCTGGCCTGGACAGAACCGGGGCCGGATACCGTTCTGGCCGATTTTGAAGGAACGGAATTCAGCCATGGGGGCATGAGTGCGAGGTTCCGTCGCGAGGGCGCAGAGTACTTCGCCACGGTGACCGAGGCAGACGGGTCGGTCACGGATTTTCGGCTGCATTCCGTCGCGGGTATCGCTCCGCTTCAGCAATACCTTTTCGAAACCGAACCGGGACGGCAGCAGAGTTTTGATCTGGTCTGGGATGTGGCCCGGCGACAGTGGTATCCGCTTTATCCTGACCAGGACTTGCCGCCGGATGACGGCTTGCACTGGACCGGGCCCTACAAGAACTGGAATGCCCGGTGCGCTGAATGCCATGCAACAGGTTACAGCCGAAACTACCGACCGCAAAGCCAGCGCTATGAACCTCGCATGGCTGAAATCGGTGTCGGCTGCGAAGCCTGTCACGGCCCGGGATCGGCTCATGTCGAATGGACCACGGGAAAGGCACCGGACGAGGGGCTCGATTCATTTGGGTTCACAGTAACCCTGGATGCGGCGCAGTCAGAAACCTTGATCCAACAATGCGCGAGCTGCCATTCCCGGCGGGAACCGCTCGCCGACGGTAATCCGCTGCCGGGGACCGCCTATCACGATGCCTATACGCTGTCGCTGCTGCGCCCTGGTCTTTACCACGCCGATGGTCAGATACTGGACGAAGTCTATGTCTACGGCTCCTTCCTGCAATCGCGGATGTATGCGCGTGGTGTGTCTTGCGTGAACTGTCACGAACCGCACGGGGCCACCCTGAAGGCCGAGGGAAACGCTGTTTGCACCCAATGCCATTCACCGGCAGGCAATCCCGCTTTCCCCAACCTGAGGCTGGCCGAGTACGACACTCCCCTGCACACCCAACACGCCCCGGACAGTGACGGTGCGCAGTGCAAGAGCTGCCACATGATCGAACGGACATATATGGGCATTGACGGGCGGCGCGATCACTCCTTTCGTATTCCGCGCCCGGATTTGGGGGCGGAAACCGGCGGGCCGGACGCCTGCACCGATTGCCATTCGGACAAGGACCAGGATTGGGCCGCAAAGAAGATTGGGGAATGGTTTCCCGACAGCGATCGACGGGGGCCGCATTATGGACAGGTCCTTGCCCGCGCAACGCGGGATCCAGGTGCCGCTGCTGGCGATCTGGTGACGCTGGCGCTGGACGACGGGCAACCGGGAATCGTGCGGGCGACGGCCTTGTTCCTGCTTCAGCCGGCGCTGACCGCCGACGATGCCGAGCTGCTGGCACCGTTGCTGGCCGACCCCGATCCGCTTGTACGGGCGGGCGCCGTTGCTATGCAGCGGCCGCTGTCGCCTGAAGCCCGCGCAATGCGGCTGATCCCGCTGTTGCAGGACCCGCTCAAGGCGGTGCGTATCGCGGCAGCCAAAGAATTGATCGACTTGCCTCAGGGTGCGTTGACACGCAGCCAGGCGGCGATTTGGCGCGAAGGGGCAGGGGAGTTGCAGAGATCCCTGGCAACGCGCCTCGACTTTCCTGAAACCCATCTTGTCCTTGGGGGCATGGCCCTTAGGCTGCGCAACATGCCGGCAGCTGCGCGTGCGTTCCGCGAGGTGGTCGAGATGGACCCGCAGCGCGCCGAAGCCTGGCCGATACTGATCGAAGTGACCGAACTGACCGAAGGGCGTGACGCAGCAAGACGCCTGTTGCGGCAGGCCTTGAGCGTGTTACCCGAAGATCCCAGATTGCGGCAGCTATCAATGCGCCTCGGCCCCTGACCTCGCCGCAGAACCGCCACATGCGGGCCATCGGATCGGCGCATCCGGCGGGCAGGATGACGGCTCGGGGTGGTTCTGCCCCATGCTGCCAGAGGGTTGCCATGCCAACAGATCCTTTGCCAATGCGCCACGCGATGCTGTTCGAATTGTTGCGACAGCAGACGGCGTCCGACGAAACAGCCACGCGGCTGCGCGCCGGGGCCTTTGATCTGTCCTCGGTGGACGAAGCCCAGTTGCAACGCAGGGCCTTTGCTTCGCTGCGTCCCCACACCTTGGCGACAGCCATCCAGGATATCCAGCACATGAACGCACGTGCACCGAAAAATCGGGCCCGCTGGAAACCGTTGCCGGGTTAGCCCCGAAACCCGGTGGCCACCACGAATTTCTCGGAACTGTCCGACCGGGAAGCTGGCGGTTTCACATTCGCAACCTTGGTGAATTTCTGCTTCAGCAGTTTTTGCAGCTCGCCCTCGGCGCCGCCCGCCAGAACCTTGGCGACGAATGTGCCGCCCTCTTCCAGAATGTCAAAGGCCAAGTACGCCGCCGCCTCGCACAGCGAGATGATGCGCAGGTGGTCGGTCTGCTTGTGCCCGGAAGAGGCCGCTGCCATGTCCGACATGACCACGTCGGCCTTGCCGCCCAACCATTCCTTGATCTGTTCGTCGGCGCCCTCGGACAGGAAATCAAGCTGATAGAGTTCTGCACCGGCAATGGGTTCGACCTCTTGCAGGTCTATACCCAGAACGGTTCCGATCCGCTTGCCGGTCTTTTCGCCCAGGGCATTGACCCGTTTCACCGCAACCTGGCACCAACCGCCCGGTGCGCAACCCAAGTCCACGATCCGGGCGCCGGGCACCAGAAACCGGAACTTGTCGTCAAGCTCCAGGATCTTGAATGCCGCGCGCCCACGATACCCTTCGGCCTGCGCACGTTTCACGTAAGGATCGTTCAACTGCCGTTGCAGCCAGCGCGTCGAGCTGAGTTTACGCCCGCGCGCGGTCTTTACCTTGACTTTAAGGTCACGCTGTCCGCGTCCGGATGTATTCTTGGCCATGGTGCGCTCCTGTCGGATAGGCAAGTCGAGATAGCGGCTTGCCCCGGTTGAGGCAAGCGGGAAAGGCACTTGTTACCTGTCCGGGGGCGACCAATCGGCGGGCGGCACCTTGCGCCGACGCAGGCGCAGGGCCAAACCCACGGAAACACCGACGCCGATGGCCACGGTCAGATCGGCAAACACCGTGAGCAGCAAGGTGAGGAACATGAGAACCATATCAGAACGGGAACCACTCAGGTAGCCACGCCATTTGTGAGGCTCGCTCATGTTCCATGCCGTGAGGATCAGCAAACCCGCCAAGGCGGGCAAGGCAAGTTGACCAACAAGATCACCGGCAAAGACCAGTACCGAAAGGACAGTTACCGCATGCACCAGCCCGGCCACAGGGGTACGCCCGCCGGCCCGGATGTTGGTCGCTGTCCGTGCGATGGCTCCGGTCGCTGGAAGGCCGCCGAACAAGGCTGACCCCAGGTTTGCCGCACCTTGCGCCAGGATCTCGGCATTCGGACGATGGCGCGCGCCGATCATCCGGTCCGCAACCAGGGCCGAAAGCAGCGACTCTACCCCCGCAAGGAAAGCGATGACAAATGCCGATGGTAGTAACTCGACGATGCGCGCGTATGAGAGTTCGGGCAGTTTCGGCACAGGCAAGCCACGGGGGATGTCACCGAACCTGGACTGGATGGTTTCGACGGGCAGGTGAGTCAGAACGGTCAATACCGAAACGGCCCCGATGGCGAGGATCAGACCCGGAAACCGGGGATAGCGGGCGCGCAACACCGCAATCATCAGGATAGAGAGAACGCCGATTGCGAAACTGCTCCAATCGGCGGTGTCGCGGGCCTCCCAGAGGGTTTGAAGCTTTGGCAGGAACGCCGCTGGCATCTCTGGTGTCGTCATCCCCAGCAGATCGCCGATCTGGCTGGTTGCGATGATCACCGCGATACCTATGGTAAAGCCGGTGACGACAGGTTCGGGCACCAATGCGATGAGGTTGCCCGCCTTGAGGAAACCCGCAACCACCAGAATTGCGCCCGCCATTAACGTGGCCAAGACCAAGCCGTCGAACCCGTGTGCCGCGATGACCCCATAGACCACCACTATGAATGCGCCGGTCGGCCCACCGATCTGAACATGGCTGCCGCCAAGCAACGATATGAGGAATCCGGCGACACAAGCCGTCACCAAACCCGAGGACGGCGATGCGCCAGAGGCGATTGCAATTGCCAGGCTAAGGGGGACCGCGACCATCGCAACGGTCAGGCCCGCACCAAGGTCTGCGGCGAAGGCCCCTTTCGTATACCCTGGCAGTGTCGACAGAATCTGAGGTTTCATCTTGGCATCCGTTGCACGCAAACAGGCGAACCCGGTCGCATCCCGGACCGGGAAAGACTGCGCGTTACCTCAGAACGGACCATCCTCCAAAACCCCATCCGCGCTCATTTGCGCATAAAGAAGTCCTTCGCGCAGGCCCCGGTCAGCCACCGACAGCCGGTTTGTCGGCCAGCATCTAAGCAGTGCCTGAAGGATGGCCGAACCGGACATGATCAGTGCATGCCGGTCTTCGCCGATACGCGGGTCGCGGCGGCGGCCCTGCGGGCCAAGGTCCAGATAGGTACGGATCACCTTGTCGATCTGCTCGCTGGTCATGCGCAGCCCGTCGACCTTGGTCCGGTCATAGCGTTTCAGCCCCAGATGGCTTGCCGCGACGGTGGTCACCGTTCCGCTGGTGCCCACGATCTGGAACCGCTCGCGTGTGGGTTCGTTTCGATAGGGGACGAAATCGGCCAATTGCTCTTCAAAGAACCAACTCATCAGCGCAAAGCGGGCGGCATCATCCTCGACATCGTTGAACTGGTCACGCAGCGTGGCGACGCCGAGCGGCACGCTGATCCAGTCGATCACCTTAGCGGCAGGGAACGGGCTTTCCGAGGGGTGGAACCCCGCATGCAGGCGCATGATGGCTGATGGCCGGTCGCGGCGCGGCACCGATTTCAGGTCGATCCACACAAGCTCGGTAGAACCGCCGCCGATATCTACGACAAGTAACTGTTCCGTCTTGGTCGAGACCAGAGGCGCGCAAGAGATCACCGCCAGCCGGGCTTCTTCCTCGGGCTGGATGATCTCAAGCGTCAGACCGGTCTCGCGCTTGACATCGCGGATGAATTCGCGCGCGTTGCGGGCCCTGCGGCAGGCCTCGGTGGCGACCAGACGCATACGGCGCACCTTGTTGCGCTTGATCTTCTGCTGGCAGATACGCAGGGCCTGGATCGTCCGGTCCATCGAGATTCTGGACAACCTTTCAGTGCGCTCAAGCCCGGCACCGAGCTGAACGGATTTGGAAAAGCTGTCTACCACATGGAACCCGCTGCCCTTGGGCTGGGCAATCAGCATGCGGCAACTGTTTGTACCAAGATCGAGCGCCGCATAGAGGGCGTCCGGATCCGGCCTGTTCGGCGCGGGGCTTTCGACCGCTTTCGGGAACGCGCCCGCACCTGT
Organism: Ruegeria marisflavi; assembly: GCF_025673445.1. Lineage (NCBI taxonomy): Bacteria > Pseudomonadati > Pseudomonadota > Alphaproteobacteria > Rhodobacterales > Roseobacteraceae > Ruegeria > Ruegeria marisflavi. The sequence continues at coordinate 274,463 of NZ_JAOVQN010000003.1, read as the reverse complement.
GGGACGCTTGGGCGTCATGATGTCACGCCCTCCGATTTCGTGTTACCTTGAACCTAGGATCCGATCAGACGGGGCGCAAGAGAATTCACTGCGCCCAGCGGCAGAACCGTCATATAGGTTTAACACAGCCATGCGACTGCATCCCCGAAAGCCGGCCTGTGCGCCGGAACGGATTCTGCTGGCAAGCCATGGAGCACGCTATGAAAAACGACCGCCCCCTGACATTCGACGAATTTGACGAGGCGGTGAACCCGCGCCCCGAAGATTGCGATTTCGACCAGGTGGTCGAAGAGGCGCTGTCGCGTCGTGGCTTCCTGGGCGGCGTGCTGGCCATGGGCGGGTTCGCCGCCCTTGGCGGTGCGGTTCTGCCGCGTGGAGCTAAAGCTGCGGGCGACCGGTTCGCATTTGAGGAGGTTGCCGCCTCGACCGCAGACGAGATCGTGGTGCCGCAGGGGTACAAGGCCGAAATTCTGGTCCGCTGGGCCGATCCGCTGTGGTCGGACGGGGTGGTGTTCGACCAGACCACGCGCGGCACCGCTACCAGCCAGGCCCGCGCCTTTGGCGACAATACCGACGGGATGGAGGTGTTCCATCACCAGGGCCGCACGCTGCTGGTGGTGAACAACGAATACACCAACCGCGAGATCATCTGGGGCAATCGGGCCGAGGGTAAGGCCGAGACCGATGACGATGTCGAAAAGGGCATGCTGGCCCATGGCGTGACCGTGGTCGAGCTGGCCCATGATGGCAGCCGGTGGCAGGTTGTCACCGACAGCCCCTATAACCGCCGCATCACGCCGCGCACCGAGATGGTGCTGACCGGCCCCGCCGCCGGCCACGACCTGATGAAGACCGCCGCCGATCCAACCGGCACGGTGACCTTTGGCACTTGGAACAACTGTGGTTCGGGCAAGACCCCATGGGGCACCTATCTGGCCTGCGAGGAAAACTTCAACGGCTATTTCTCGGCCGTCGACGAGGCACACGAGGTTTCCCCTGAACTGAACCGCTATGGCGTTTCGGCCAAGGACTGGGGCTATGGCTGGGCGCGGGTCGATGACCGCTTCGAAGTGGCCAGGAACTCCAACGAACCCAATCGCGCTGGTTACGTGGTCGAGATCGATCCGCGCGACCCGAACTCGACCCCCAAGAAGCGCACCGCGCTGGGCCGGTTCAAGCACGAGAATGCCGAATGCGTCGTCAACAGCGACGGGCGTCTGGTGATCTATATGGGCGATGACGAGCGGGGCGAGTTCCTTTACCGCTATGTTTCGAACGGGGTCTATGCTGCCGGTGTCGATACCGACGAACTGATGGAAAACGGCACGCTCTACGCGGCCAAGTTCGACGCATCGGGCAAGGGCATGTGGCTGGCGCTGACGCCCGAGGCCACCGGCATGTCTCAGGCCGAGATTTGCATTCACACCCGGATCGCCGCCTCGAAGCTGGGCGCCACCACCATGGACCGCCCCGAATGGGTCACTGCCAATCCGAACGCGGACGAGGTCTATTGCGCGCTGACCAACAACAAAAACCGGGGCGTCAAGCCGAACAAGGGCGGCGACGACACCCCGGCCGAGGGGCCGAACCCGCGCGAAAAGAACAATTATGGCCAGATCGTACGCTGGCGCCCCGAAGGCGGCGACCATACCGCAGAAGGGTTCGACTGGGATCTCTTCGTGCTGGCGGGCAACCCGACGGTGCATTCCGATGCCTATGCGGGGTCAGGAAACGTCAATGCGGGCAACATGTTCAACTCGCCCGACGGGCTGGCCTTTGACAGCAACGGGCTGCTCTGGATCCAGACCGACGGCAAGTACTCCAACGAGGGTGATTTTGCCGGTCAGGGCAACAACCAGATGCTGGCAGGCGATCCGGTGACGGGCGAAATCCGCCGCTTCCTGGTCGGCCCGCGCGAGGCCGAGATCACCGGCCTTTGCTGGTCGGGCGACCGCCGCGCCATGTTCGTGGGGGTTCAGCACCCGGGCGAAGAGGGCAACAGCCACTGGCCAGATGGGGGCGACAGCGTGCCGCGCTCGGCCATCATCGTGGTCACGCGCGAGGATGGCGGCCTCGTAGGCTGAGCGTTTCCATTTGACGCAATCGACCCCGGGAACCGTGTCGTTTCCGGGGTTTCTTTTTCCGACATGACCGGTCCTCATCATCTTGGTGAAGAATTCGGGCAAGCCATGTCCGGCGTTCCTTGCTATTGCACGTCGAACACGCGGAAGGTCCGAAAACGACAAAGGTCGCTGTAACGTGCGCACGTGTCGAAATCGGACCTCTCCCGCCCCATATTGCCAGCTAGAACCGGCTCACCGGATCAGGAGGAATCGACGGTATGCCCGAGGTCACCATCGTCTATTGGCGGGATATCCCGGCACAGGTCATTGTCGGCAAGGGCCGCCGCGGCGCCAAGCGTCAGCTGGAGGAACGGTTCGAGCAGGCCATCGACCGCGCCGCGATGAAGGTGGGCGCGCAGGACACCGATGCCTACCTGGCCGAGTGGCGCAAGGCCGAGCCCTACGAGGTCGCCGGCGACCCGGCAGAGATCGTCGAGGCCGAGGCCCAGCGTCTGGAACGGGAATACGATCGCGAGCGCATAAAGGCGCTGATCGCAAACGACGGTTGGGCATGAGCCCGAAGAGCATATGGGAGGCCGCGATGGCTTTGCTGAACTTCAAGAAACGCGAGACGGTCGAAAACGGCCCCGTGAACCCCACCGTCGAGGCCTTTCTCAAGGATTACTCGATCGAGGTGATGCCGCGCACTGCGGAAAAGGTCGAGGATTTCCGCGCCCTGCTGCCCGCTGGCACCCGGGTGTACATTGCCCATATCGAGGGCACGCCCATCGAGGACATGGTGGCAACCGCCAAGCGGCTGGCCGCCGAGGGCTACCCGGTCATGCCGCACTTCCCGGCGCGTATCATCAAGGATGCCAAGACGCTGGAAAACTGGATCGCCATGTACCAGGGCGAGGCCGGGGTCGAGCAGGCGCTCTTGCTGGCCGGTGGTGTGGCAGAGCCGCATGGGGAGTTCCACTGCTCGATGCAGATGATGGAAACCGGCCTCTTTGACAAGGCAGGGTTCAAGCGTCTGCACGTCGCAGGCCACCCCGAGGGCAACAAGGATATCGATCCCAAGGGCGGCGATGCCAACGTGATGGACGCGCTGCGCTGGAAACAGAAGTTCAGCGAGACCACCGACGCCCAGATGGCGCTGGCCACCCAGTTCTGCTTTGAGGCCAAGCCGATCATCGCCTGGGCCAACGGGCTCAAGGCCGCCGGTATCGACCTGCCGATCCATATCGGTATTGCAGGTCCTGCCAAATTGCAGACCCTGATCAAGTTCGCCATCGCCTGCGGCGTCGGCCCCTCGCTGAAAGTGCTGCAAAAGCGCGCGATGGACGTGTCCAAGCTGCTGCTGCCCTATGAACCCAATGATGTCGTGACCGAGCTGGCCGCCCACAAGGCCGCCAATCCCGATTTCAACATCACCAACGTGCACTTCTTCCCGCTGGGCGGCATCAAGACCAATGCCACCTGGGCGATCAATAACGGCGGTGCCAGCACCCGCCCCGTAAACCCGACCTGAAAGGCCAGACATGACCCGCACCATCGTTGAAAGCAAAACAAAAACCGCGATCATCGGCTTTGACCAGCCGTTCTGCGTGATCGGCGAGCGGATCAACCCCACGGGCCGCAAGAAGCTGGCCGCCGAGCTGGAAGCGGGCGATTTCTCTACCGTGGAAAAGGACGCCATCGCCCAGGTTGCCGCCGGGGCCACCGTTCTCGATATCAACGCGGGTGTTGTCTATAACTCCAACCCCAACCCGAACGAGACCGAACCGCCGCTGATGCGCAAGATCGTCGAGCTGGTGCAGGGGCTGGTCGACGTGCCGCTCTGCATCGACAGCTCGGTGCCGGGTGCGCTCGAGGCCGGTCTGGAGGCCTGTGAGGGTCGTCCGCTGTTGAACTCGGTCACCGGCGAGGAAGAGCGTCTGGAGCATATCCTGCCGCTGGTCAAGAAATACAACGTGCCGGTTGTGGCGATCTCGAACGACGACACCGGCATCTCCGAAGACCCGGACGTGCGTTTTGCCGTCGCCAAGAAGATCGTGGAACGCGCGGCCGATTTCGGCATCCCGGCCCATGACATCGTGGTTGATCCTTTGGTGATGCCGATCGGTGCCATGGCCACCGCCGGTCAGCAGGTGTTTGCCCTGGTGCGTCGCCTGCGCGAGGAACTGGGCGTGAACACCACCTGCGGCGCCTCCAACATTTCGTTCGGCCTGCCCAACCGGCACGGCATCAACAACGCCTTCCTGCCGATGGCGATGGGTGCGGGCATGACCAGCGCGATCATGAACCCGGTGGCGCTGCCGATCACTCAAAAAGCGATTGCGGAAAAGAAAGAAGCCGTGGCCGCTGCTGGCATCATCCTGCCCGAGGGCATGGATGACGAGACCTTTGTGACCCTGTTCGGCCTGGGCTCGACCCTGCCGCGCGCGGGCAAGGAGATGGAGGCCATCCGCGCTGCCAATCTGCTGACCAACAACGACGCCCACGGCGCCGAATGGATCCGGTTCAACAAACCGCCCGCAGCCGAGGGCGAGGAAGGTCGGGGCCGGGGTGGCCGCGCCGGAAGCCGCCGCCGCCGCGCCTGACAGGTTCTGAATTGATCGAAGGGCCGGGGATTTTCCCCGGCCTTTTCATTTTGAAGCTCTATCCCAGCGTATTTCAAACCAGAAAGAAGCCATGAGGTTTCGTTTTTCCGAAACAACATGCGCTCTTTGCAAATCCGCGCCTCTTCGATTGACGGAAATCAGCGCCGCCTGTTCCCTGACGCAAAACGCGGGAGGGCTTCATGCGGACATCGGCACGAGTCGTGGTGATCGGGGGCGGCATCGCTGGCTGTTCGACGCTCTATCATCTGACGCAGGAGGGCTGGTCGGATGTGATGCTGTTGGAGCGGAACGAATTGACCTCGGGCACCACCTGGCATTCGGCGGCGCAGGTGACCAATTTCGGCATGAACCAGACCATGGTGGGGCTGAAATCTTATTCGATCCGGCTCTACAAGGAACTGGCCGAGGACCCGGACTATCCGATCACCTATCACCATGGCGATGGCGGCATCCGTCTGGCCAATACCGAACGGGTCATGGAGGGTTATCGCCACTTTGCCTCGATGGCGCGGGGCATGGGGGTGGAGTTCGAGGTGATCGACGCCGTAGAATGTGCGCGGCGTCATCCGCTGATCACCCAAGGTAACCTGCTGGGCGGGCTGTGGGATCCGCTGGATGGCGATATCGACCCGGCGCAGCTGTGTCAGGCGCTGGTTCGGCGGGCCCGCAAAGCGGGGGCCGAGGTGCATCGCCAGACACCGGTGACCGCCCTGCGGCAATTGCCTGACGACAGCTGGATCGTCAGCACGCCCCATGGCGATATCCACGTCGAAATCGTGGTGAACGCCTGCGGTTATCGGGTGAACGAGGTGGGCGCGATGATGGGCGTGCATCATCCGGTGGCCTCGATGGAGCATCAGTACTTGCTGACCGAGGAAATCCCGGCCATTCGCGACGCAGGTCACCGGATGCCGCTGATCCGCTGTCCGATTGACGATTTCTATTGCCGCCAGGAAAAGAACGGGTTGCTGGTCGGCTTCTACGAACAGAAGTGCCGAACCTGGGGCATGGACGGCATTGACCCGCATTTCGTCAATGCGCTTTGCCCGGACGATTTGGACCGGGTGGCAGACGTGTTCGAAGGGGCCGTGGCGCGCATTCCCGCGTTGGGAGAAGTGGGCATTCACACCGTCATCAATGGCCCGATCACCTATACGATCGACGGGGCGCCCTTGGTGGGGCCGGTCCCTGGCAAGCGCAATGCGTTCTGCATCATTGGGCTGCGCGCCGGCTTGGGCGAAGGCGGCGGCCATGGCTGGCTGCTGGCGCAGATGATCGTGCATGGCGAGGCCTGTTACGATACCTGGATACTGGATCCGCGCCGTTTCACGGCCCACGGGACCGCCGAACTGACTGCGCTGAAGGCGATCGAGGACTATCAGAACGAGTTCCGGTTCCATTTCCCGCACGAACATCGCCCGGCGGGACGGCCAGTAAAGACGACGCCGCTCTATCCGGTGCTGGAAGCCGAAGGCGCGGTGTTCGACGTGGTGAACGGATGGGAGCGGCTGGCCTATATCCGCCCTGACGCGGCGTTCAAGGAAACCCATGATTTCCGGTTCAACGAAACGTTCGATGTTCTCGCACGGGACGTTGCCGCGGTGCAATCCGGTGTTGGCCTGACGGAAGTCAACGGGTTTAACCGGATCGAGATCACCGGGTCTGGGGCGCGGGAATGGCTGGACGGGCTCGTCTGTGGAAAATTGCCGCGACGCGCAGGGCGGGTCGGGTTGACCTATCTGCTCAATGACAAGGGTTGCATCAAATCCGAGGCAACGCTGGCCTGGCTGGACGAAGATACGATCTGGTATGGATCTGCCGCAGCGGCCGAGTGGCACGATTTCGATTGGTTGTCGGCACATCTGCCCAAGGATGGCAATGTTTCCTTGCGCGCCTTGACCAACGAGATGACCATACTTCTCCTTGCAGGTCCCAAGGCGCGCGCTGTTTTGGGGTCGGTGGCGCGGGGCGATTGGTCAGCCTCCGCCTTTCCCTGGTTATCGGTTCGGCGCGCTCATGTCGGTATCGCGGCGGCGGTTGTTATGGCGGTCAGCTACTCGGGCGAGGAAGCGTTTGAGATCCATGTTCCCATATCGCAGAGTCTGTCGGTCTGGCGCGCGTTACGTGCTGCCGGTGCCGAACATGACATGTGCCTTTTCGGTTCTCGCGCCATAGAATCGATGCGTCTTGAAAAAGGCTATCTTCACTGGAAGGCGGATCTGATCACCGAGTTCGATCCATTTGAGGCGGGGCTTGGCCGGTTCGTGGATCTGGACAAGGCGTTCCTGGGCAAACACGCTTTGATGGCGAGACTCGGATCGGCGGAACGCAGGCAACTTGTCACACTCGCGGTGGAAACGGACATGGCCCCGGCCCATGCAGGCGCCAGCGTCATGGTGGCGGGCAGGGTGGTGGGCGCTGTAACCTCGGGCGATTGGGGGCATCGGACGGGCCTGAACCTGGCACTGGCTTATGTGCTGCCAGAGCAAGCAGCCGTCGGAACCGCCGTGAGTATTGATATCATCGGGTTGGATGTTCCTGCTCGGGTCATCCCGGTCAGCCCCTATGACCCAGATAACCGTCGGTTACGGGCGCTCGACACTTGATTTCCGGGCGCAGGGCGCAAAGACTGGGCCGCGGAAACGCGCCAAAGGCGCAAGGCGGACGATGAAAGCGAAACAGACACTCAGCCTGACTGATGCGGATCTGACACTGACGATCCCCAAGGCCCGGTACCTGGATCAGTTGGCAAAGTTGCAGTTGAAACTGTCACGCATCCAGCAGGCTTACCTTTTTCACGGGCACAAGGCCGTTCTGGTATTCGAGGGGTGGGATGCAGCAGGCAAGGGGGGCGCCATTCGCCGGATCAGCCAGGCGCTTGATCCGCGCAGTTTCAAGGTCTGGCCGGTCGGGGCGCCGCGCAACTACTATCTCAATCGCCATTACCTGTTGAGATTCTGGGAACGTCTGCCGCCCGAAGGCGCGATCAGCGCCTTTGATCGCAGCTGGTACGGCCGGGTCATGGTCGAGCGGATCGAACATTTGACGCCCGAACACCGATGGCGGGCGGCCTACCGCGAGATCAACGAGTTCGAGCGGATGCTGATTGATGACGGCACCCGGATCGTCAAGCTGTTCTTCCATATCTCGCCGGACGAGCAGATGCGGCGGTTCGAAGAACGGCTCCGCAACCCGCTCAAAAGGTGGAAGTTGACCTATGAGGATTTTCGCAATCGCGCCCGCTGGAGCGAAACCGAGGAGGCGGTAAACGAAATGTTTGCCAAAACCTCGACCCGGATCGCCCCCTGGACCTTGATTCCGGCCAATCACAAGAAATACGCCCGCATTGCCGCACTGGACGCGGTGGCAAAGACTCTGGCCAAGGGGGTTGATCTTGATCCGCAGCATCTGGACCATCGCACGCTTGACGCGGCAGGCAAACACCTGAATGTCGAACGTGAACTGATCGACAGCCTGCGGTCACGGACAGAATAGGCACAACACCACGAGAGGGGCAGACAATTGACGCAAAAGGTTGCCGTGATTGGACTTGGGTCCATGGGCTATGGCATCGCCATTTCGGCGTTACGTGGCCGACACCAGGTCTGGGGTTTTGACGTCAATGAAGAACAAGTTGCCCGGTTTCGCGCCCAGGGCGGTCAGACCTGTGCAATGCCCGAAATCGCGGGAACTCTGGATGCGGTTGCCGTTGTGGTGCTGAATGCGGCCCAAACCGAAACGGTTCTTTTCGGGGCTGACGGAGTTGCACCGCAACTCAAGAGCGGCGCCGTGATCCTGTCCTGCGCGACCGTGCCACCGGATTTCGCCCGCGAGATGGAAGCCCGCTGTGGCGAACATGGTGTTTACTACCTCGATGCGCCGATTTCGGGCGGGTCGGTCAAGGCCGCCGAAGGGCGGCTCAGCGTTATGGCTTCGGGAAAGCCCGCGGCCTTTGCTGCTGCGCGCCCGCTGTTATCAACTATTGCCGAAACTGTCTTTGAATTGGGCGATGGAGCTGGTGCGGGTAGTGCCATGAAGGCAGTGAACCAGATGCTGGCGGGGGTGCATATCGCCGCCATGGCTGAGGCGCTGACCTTTGGCATGACCCAAGGCATCGCACCTGATCAGTTCCTCGACGTGATCAGCAAATGCGCCGGCACCAGCTGGATGCTGGAAAACCGTGCGCCGCATATCGTGGCGGGGGATTACGCGCCGCATAGCTCGGTGAACATCTGGCCCAAGGACCTAGGCATCGTGCTGGATATCGCGCGCAAGGCAGAGTTCGGGGCGCCGATCACGGCTGCTGCGATGCAGCAGTTTCTGGCGGCGGCAGGGATGGGGCTAGGGGCCGAGGATGACGCCGCTGTGGCCAAGGTCTATGCCCGCAACGCTGGGCTTACCCTTCCGGGCGAAGGGTAAGGTTATATGAAGTTTTCGGCCAATCTGGGATTTCTCTGGACCGATCGCGGCATGCCGGATGCGATCCGGGCGGCGCGTTCTGCCGGGTTCGCAGCCGTGGAATGCCACTGGCCCTATGAAACACCGGCGACCGAGGTCGCGGAGGCGCTGGTCGAAACCGGCCTGCCCATGCTGGGGTTGAACACGCGCCGCGGCAATGTCGCGGCAGGGGAAAACGGGCTGGCGGCGCTGCCCGGACGCGAGGCCGAGGCGCGCGCCGCCATTGAAGAGGCTGTGGACTATGCCTGTGCGATCGAAGCGCGGAAGATCCACGTTATGGCCGGGTTTGCAAGCGGACCCGAGGCGCATCGCTGTTTCATCGGAAACCTGCGCTTCGCCTGTAAAATTGCCAACCGCTATGGGCTGACCATCCTGATCGAACCGCTCAACCGTTATGACGCATCCGGCTATTTCCTGACCACGACGGATCAATCCGTCACGATCATCGAAGAGGTCGGAGCACCGAACCTGAAACTGATGTTCGATTGCTACCATGTCCAGGTGATGGAGGGCGACCTGACCCGCCGCCTGAAGAACCTACTCCCTCTGATTGGCCATATCCAGTTCGCATCGGTTCCGGACCGGGGTCCACCCGACCGGGGCGAGGTGGCCTATGATCATATCTTCAGGACAATTGCTGACCTTGGCTATGCCGAGCCCTTGGGCGCAGAGTACAAGCCAGATGGTGATACGGACGCGAGCTTGGGTTGGATGAAGACAACGGAAGGAATGGGCGGACGAATCCAGTCTTGACGGCACGGGTTCGAAACCGGCGTGATCTGCAAAAACGGCTTGGGGCCGGCACTGCTTCGCTACTGAATACGTGTTTACCAGAACCTCACTGGTGTTACATCGGCGGTGAGGGTCTGATTTGAGATGGCAATTGTGATTTGGTCTGAGGATAACAATCCTTTGGAAAAACAATACCCCTGCACGGATGTACGGGGGTGCAAACCTGTAAGGCTGAAACCAGTTTTCAGCCGCCCCAGGTGCGGATGTCGCCGCAATCCATGTGCACGAAATTTGACCGATAGTATTTACCGACACCACCTGCCCGGCAGGAGGCTGCAGCGTTGGCCACCTGGCTTACGGACCGTGATGCCAGCCGAAGGTCTGCGGCCTGACCCTGCATATGCAGAGAGTTGCGGGCCACACCGCGGGACTTGCTTCGCAACATCGCATTGGTTTGCGGGCTACGGTAGCCCGACAACAGCATGTAGGGTTCGCTCACATCAAGAAGGTTGTGAGATGCTGCCATGATGTCAATCGTGCGCAGATCCATGGTCTTGACCTGATCTACTCTCCAGTCGCGCATGAAAAAGTTGATCTCTTTGACCGCGTCCTTGATGTAATCACCGTCAATCCAGTAGACCATATCGATCCGCTCGCCCGTGCGGCCCGAGTACATACGGATGCGGCGTATGTCGCCACCACCGCGCAGGAACCCTGCGGCCATGGAGTAGGTTGGAGCGGCTGTAACAGCTGTTGCGGCAAAGGCCCGTAAAAGTGCGCGCCTTGAAAGGCCCGAAGAACTGGTTTCCGTCATCTGACTTTTTGTCCCGTACGTATCCTGCCTGCACACGATGTTACGCGTACATTGTTAATTCCCATCCCCAGATGGCGGTTTTTATGGCACAGAGGGATTCGTTCGCCAAGAATTCTTTCAGAAACTTGAGGTTGAAGGGGAAATTTCGGCAGTTTTTCGCCCAAACAGGTGATGCAAACTCCTCTATTCTCGGCCAGGGCGACGGGGCGGCCGGGCTGTTGCGATGCATCCGCGCATCAGACAGGATGAGATTTGGGGACCTAAAAAAATTGTGAATGGACTTTGTTACCCGGTTCTTAGGAGAATTTCAGAACCTCCTTCGGCTATTGAAAATAACGACTTGGTTTCAGGGAAACACCACATGCCTTCGACGCTTCGACTTCGCTTTCGCCCCTTGATGGCCGCCGCGGTTCTGGCCGGTGCGCTGGCAGTGTGGCCGGTATCTGGAGCCATGGCGCAGGTGACCGCTTATAAACAGGCCGTGGCTGAAGCAAGTTACGGTGACGAGGCGATCGGTGCCTATTACCGGCAGAACGGGTATCAGCCGGTGTGGACCGGCGAGGGCGACGTGTTCCGGGCCCGCCGCGCGGCTCTGATCGAGGCGCTTTCGATGGCGGAAATCCACGGGCTGCCTGCGGCGCGCTATGATGTCGAAGGGCTGACGGAGAAAATGGCCACCGCGCGTACAGTGCGGGACATGGGCCTGCTCGAGGTCGAGATGAGCCGTGTCTTTGCCCGGTTTGCCAGCGAAATCCAAAGCGGGTTCCTGACACCGTCGAAGATCGACGAGGGCATGGTGCGGGTGGTCGAACGGCGCAGCGCGCAGGAGTATCTGACCGAAGTACAGGCCGCCGACCCGGGCCGGTACCTGCGCAGCCTGGCGCCGGCGACAACCCAGTACCGCGCGCTTCTGAAGCTCAAGCTGGGTCTGGAGCAGGATCTGGCCGCAGGCGGCTGGGGGTCGGCGGTGCCGGGTGGCAAGCTGTCGCCGGGCGACACGGGAACCCGGGTCGTGCAATTGCGCAACCGGCTGATCGCGATGGGCTACATGGAGCGCAGCGCCGCGGCGAGCTATGACGGGACGCTTCAGAAGGCGGTGCAGGCGTTCCAGGTGGCACATGGGCTGGAACCCGATGGGGTGGCGGGTGACGTCACGTTGGAAGAGATAAACAAATCGGTCGCGGACCGACTGAAATCAGTGATCGTCGCGCTGGAGCGCGAGCGCTGGCTGCCGCGTGACCGGGGCGAACGGCACATCCTGGTCAACCAGACCGATTTTACTGCCAAGATCGTCGATCACGGGCGTGTAACATTCGAGACTCGTTCCGTTATCGGGATGAACACATCCGACCGCCGTAGCCCAGAATTCTCTGACGAGATGGAGCATATGGTGATCAATCCGAGCTGGTTCGTGCCACGCTCGATCATCACTAAGGAGTATCTGCCCAAACTGCGCAACAACCCCAATGCGGCCGGTCATCTAGAGATCACAGACAGCCGGGGCCGCCGGGTGGATCGCAGCGCGGTGGATTTCAGCCAGTTCTCGACCCGCAGCTTTCCATTTGCCATGCGCCAACCACCGGGCAAGAGCAATGCACTGGGGTTGGTGAAGTTCATGTTTCCCAACAAATACAATATCTACCTGCACGACACGCCGCAGAAACACCTGTTCGCCCGCGAGGTGCGGGCGTTTTCGCATGGTTGTATCCGGCTGGCGCAGCCGTTTGAATTCGCCTATGCGCTGCTGGCCGCACAAGAGGCCGACCCCAAGAGTTTTTTCCACGGGGTGTTGAACACGGGCAGGGAAACCAAGGTGGACCTGACCCAGCACGTGCCGGTCCATATCATCTATCGCACCGCTTATGTGGACGGCCGGGGCGTTCCCGGTTATCGCCGCGACGTCTATGGCCGCGACGCAAAGATTTGGGATGCGATGAGCCGCGCGGGGGTGGTCCTGTCGGCGGTTCAGGGGTAAGTCTGCGGGGCACCAACAGCTGACGGGCCCGTTTCATGCGCTTTACCATTTCACAGATCGCCGCTGCCATCGGAATGGAGGCGGAGGGCGATCTTGACCTGACCATTCTGCGTGCCACCGAACCGGCGGATGCGGGGCCCGGCGACCTGGCGCTGGCGATGTCGCCGAAATATGCCGAGGCGTTGGGGCAGGGCAAGGCCCGCGCGGCGCTGTTATGGCCGGGGGCCGATTGGCAGGAAATGGGGCTGAAGGCCGCGATCCTGGTGCCACGACCGCGCCTGGCGATGGCGGGTCTGACGGCGATGCTGGATCCGGGTCAGGGGGTGGAACCGGGGATTCACCCTTCGGCGGTGATCGACCCCAGCGCTGTGATCGGCGCCGATGTCCGCATCGGGCCGCTGAGCGTCGTGGGCGCACGGGCGCGGATCGGCGACGGCGCGGTGATCGGGCCGCATTGCGTGATCGGGATGGATGCGGTGTTGGGCCAAGGCGCCTGGTTGCGAGAGATGGTCAGCATCGGCGCGCGCGTGACCATCGGTGACCGCTTCATTGCGCAACCTGGCGCGCGGATCGGTGGTGACGGTTTCTCCTTTGTGACGCCCGAAGTGTCGGGGGCCGAAAACGCCCGCAAGACGCTGGGCGATCAGGGCGAGGCCAAGGCGCAAGCCTGGACCCGCATCCACTCGCTGGGCTCGGTCGAGATCGGTGACGATGTCGAGGTGGGCGCCAATTGCACTGTCGATAACGGCACCATTCGCAATACCCGGATCGGGGATGGCAGTAAGCTCGATAACCTCGTTCATGTGGGGCATAACACCCGCGTGGGCCGCGACTGTCTGCTGTGCGGCCAAACCGGGGTGTCAGGCTCGGTCCAGATCGGCAACAACGTGGTTCTCGGCGGCCAGACCGGGGTGGTCGACAACATCTTTATCGGCGACGGGGTGATTTCGGGCGGCGGTACCAAGATATTGTCCAACGTGCCCGCAGGCCGGGTGATCATGGGCTATCCCGGTGTAAAGATGGAAACACACACGGAAATCTACAAGGCACAGCGGCGTCTGCCCCGTTTGATGCGGGATCTGGATGCGCTGAAAAAGGCAGTTTTCAAACCCGGTTCCAGCGATTAAATCAGCCCCAGATCACCACAGGGGACTGAAATGAGCATCAGCGACCGCGTCATCGCCATCATCGCCGAGCAGGCCGTTCTGGAACCGTCAGACGTCAGCCCGGACAGCACATTGGAAGACCTTGGAATCGACAGTCTGGGCCTGGTCGAGAGCATCTTTGCCATCGAGGAAGAGTTCGACATCTCGATCCCGTTCAACGCCAACGAACCGACGCAGAGCGATTTCGATATCTCGAACGTGGCCGCGATCATCGCGGGCATCGAAAAGCTCGTGTCGGAAAAGGCCTGATCACGCCGATGAAACGGGTCGTCATCACCGGGGCGGGAACGATCAACGCACTGGGACATTCGGTGCCCGAGACGCTGGAAGCGATGCGCGAGGGGCGGTGCGGCATTGCCGAGCTGGAGTTTCGCGATGTGGAGAGGCTGGCCATCCGGATCGGTGGCCAGGTCCGCGGGTTCGAGGCCGAGGGCCGGTTCAATCGGCAGCAGATGTCCCTGTATGACCGTTTCACCCAGTTCACCCTGACCGCTGCCAAGGAGGCGATAACGCAATCCGGGCTGGAGTTTCACGGCGAGCTGTCGGCGAAATCGGGCGTGGTTCTGGGCACCGCCGGGGGCGGTGTCAGCACCTGGGACGAGAATTACCGGTCTGTCTATGAAGAGGGCAAGAACCGGGTCCATCCCTTTGTCGTGCCCAAGCTGATGAACAACGCCGCCGCCAGCCATGTGTCGATGGAGCACAATCTGAAAGGGCCGTCGTTCACGGTATCGACGGCCTGTGCCTCGTCCAACCACGCAATGGCGCAGGCCTTTGCGATGGTGCGCAGCGGAATGGCGCCGGTGATGATCACCGGCGGATCGGAATCGATGCTGTGTTTCGGCGGGGTCAAGGCCTGGGAAGGGCTGCGGGTGATGTCCAAGGATGCCTGCCGCCCGTTCAGCGCCAACCGCAACGGCATGGTCCAGGGCGAGGGCGCGGGTATCTTCGTGTTCGAGGAATACGAACATGCCAAGGCGCGCGGCGCCGAGATCCTGTGCGAGGTTTCGGGATTCGCGATGTCCTCGGACGCATCCGACATCGTGATGCCTTCGAAACAGGGGGCGGCGCGGGCAATGGCGGGGGCCCTGGCCGATGCCCGGATCGACCCGGGGCAGGTGGGCTATATCAACGCCCATGGCACCGGGACCGCGGCCAATGACAAGACCGAATGCGCCGCGGTGGCGGATGTGTTCGGGCGCCATGCCGACAGCCTGATGATCTCTTCGACCAAGTCGATGCATGGCCATCTGATCGGCGGCACCGGCGCGGTGGAACTGCTGGCCTGTATCATGGCGCTGCGCGACGGAGTGATTGCACCCACCATCGGTTACGAGGAGCCCGATCCGGAATGCGCGCTGGACGTGGTGCCGAACGTAGCGCGCGAGGCCAAGGTCGAGGTGGCGCTGAGCAATGCCTTTGCCTTTGGCGGGTTGAATGCGGTACTGGCGCTGCGCCGAGTCTGATCCCCCGCAAGCAAAGAAAAAGGCCGCCGGGGTCCAACCTCGGCGGCCTTTTTAGGTGTGAACCCGCGTCAGTTCGAAACGACGTCGACCTTTTCATAACCGGCGGTGAAGCCCTTGAGTGACATCTTCAGGCGCACCACCTGGTCCGGCGCCGGGGCCGGGACCAGCGAGACAATCGCCTCGGCGCCTTTTTGCATGGCGTCAATATCGCCCTGGGTCAGGCCGATCTGCGCCACGCAGCCGATCGGGTTGCAGAAGGAATAGTTGTAACGTTTGCCCGGGGCTCCGTTGATCGAGATGGTCAGCTGCGCCGGCAACAGGGTTTCCAGCGGCACGATGACGGTGGCGCCCGCCACGGCAACGCCGCCTTCTTCAAGCCGGAACATCGAGAATTCGGCCATCGGGTTGCCTTGATCGTCGGTCAGGATCTGCAACAGCGAACAGGGATCGGTTTCCTCCTCGGTCTTGATGCAGGCGAGGTCCCAGTCACCGGATTTTTCCTTGGAATACCGCTGCCCGAGTTGCGGCTCGGCCCCGACCGGCTGTCCCAGGTCGAGAAGCTGATCGGCGGTCTTTTCCTGAGCCGCCGGGGCCGCTTCGCCGGATTGGGCGGTGGTTTGCGCGGCAACCGAGGTGGCCAGTGCAAAAAGGGCGGCGGAAAGCGAAAACAGGGTCTTGGTCATGAATGCCTCATCAAGAGAATGGCTGCTCAATGCCCGTCTATCATGCGCGATCAGGACTGTCAGGCGCAAACACGCGGCCAAGCAGGGAAATGCTGATGCCTGCCGAAAGCAAGAAAGGGAACCCGCAGTCGGGTTCCCTTTCCTATTTTGCTCCCCGTCGGACTGGCCGACTTAGTGTTATGGCGGGACGTTACGAAAGCCGTGCCAGCGGGTCAACAGCTAAGACGGGGTTTTTGACGAAATACGCCCAAATACCTGTCTCCGCACCGTTTTTGACCATCCAGTCGAAAAAGGCCGTGCCCGAAGGCACGGCCAGTCTGACAGGGAGGAAGCCCCCGTCCGGCACAAGGCCAAAGGGGCAATTGGGACTATCGCAGCCAAAGGTTAAGTTTGTATGGTCTGGGTGAAACGATAGAATTTGAGGCAAGAACCCGATGGACGGAAAGATTTTTCTTGGCGGCGGCGGACCCGATTACGAGGTCGGCCAATGGCTGGATCTGAAATACGCGAACCGGCACGGCCTGATCGCGGGGGCAACCGGGACCGGCAAGACGGTGACGCTGCAAATTTTGGCCGAGGGGTTTTCGGACGCGGGCGTGCCGGTGTTCATGGCAGACGTTAAGGGCGACTTGTCGGGGATGGCGAAATCGGGGTCGGCGGCACACAAGCTGCATGGGCCGTTCACGGAACGGGCGGAAAAGATCGGGTTCGAGGGCTATGACTATCGCGCCTGCCCGGTGACCTTCTGGGATCTCTTCGGAGAGCAGGGGCATCCGGTGCGGACCACGGTGGCCGAGATGGGGCCACTGTTGCTGTCGCAACTGCTGGATCTGAGCGAGGCGCAGGAAGGGATCCTGAACATCGCGTTCCGGCTGTCGGACGAGGAGGGACTGCCGCTCCTCGACCTCAAGGATTTGCAGGCGCTTTTGGTTTGGATCGGCGAAAACGCCAAGTCGTTGTCGCTGCGCTATGGCAATATCCCGACCGCCTCGGTGGGGGCGATCCAGCGGCGTTTGCTGGTTATCGAGAACCAGGGTGGCGACCGTCTTTTCGGCGAACCGGCGCTGGATCTTGCCGACTTGATGCGCACCGATTCCGAGGGGCGCGGCATGGTCAATATCCTGGCCTCGGACAGGCTGATGGCCTCGCCCAAGCTCTATGCCACTTTCCTGTTGTGGCTGTTGAGCGAGCTGTTCGAGGAACTGCCCGAGGTGGGCGATCCGGACAAGCCGAAACTGGTGTTCTTTTTCGACGAGGCGCATCTGCTGTTCGATGACGCGCCGAAGGCGCTGATCGACAAGGTGGAACAGGTGGCGCGCCTGATCCGGTCCAAGGGGGTGGGGGTCTATTTCATCACCCAGAACCCGGCCGATGTGCCCGAGGATATTCTTGGCCAGCTGGGCAACCGCATCCAGCACGCACTGCGCGCCTTTACCGCCAAGGATCGCAAGAACCTGCGGCTGGCCGCCGAGACCTATCGCGAGAACCCCGCTTTCGATACCGAGGATGCGATCCGGGACGTGGGCGTGGGTGAGGCGGTGACCTCGCTGTTGCAGAAGAAAGGCGTGCCCGGAATCGTCGAGCGCACGCTGATCCGGCCGCCCTCGTCCCAGTTGGGGCCGATCGGTCCGGCTGAGCGCCGGGCGATCCTGAACAGCTCGGACATGGCGGGGAAATACGACACGCCGCTCGATCGCAAGTCGGCCTTCGAAATCCTCGCCAAGCGGGCCGAAATGGCGGCGCTCGAAGCGGAGGACGCCGAGGTGAAGGCAGAGGAAGCCAGCCCCTGGGAGCGCGAATACAACTCGGCCCGCCGCTACTCCGGCAGCCGGGTGAGCCGGTCCTCGTCGCGAGCGCCTAAGCGCAGCAAGAAAGAGGATACGCTGACCAGCGCCATGGGCGAGGCGGTGATCAAGGAGCTGAAGGGCACCACCGGCCGCCGCATCGTGCGCGGCATCCTTGGCAGCCTTTTCAAGGGGCGGTGATGGGGGCTAGTGGCGCTCTCGGCGCTGTTGTTTGAACAGGATGAGTTCGAGCAGGGCCAGCCAGGGCAGGTAGAAGCCGAAGTTCATGAACAAATCGAAGGCGCCGGAGAAGTCCGGCGTCGACGCCAGCCCGTCGGTGGCAATGTACCAGATCGTGTATTGTACCCGGTAGAGCCATGATCCGATGGCAAGAACGAACAGGCGCAGAGCCCAGCGCCTGTGGTGTTCGATGTTGCGCGCGATGGCAAAGCGAAACGCCTGTACGGCCACCAGGCCGGTCAGGCCACCGTACAAGGCAAAGCCCGCATCCATGGCCGTGCCGCCGACCGTTCCGCGCAGGGCGATGTAGATCAGCCCGGCCAAGGCCGTGAGAATGGCGCAGAGGATCAGCAATCTGCCGGTGGCCCGGTGCAGAGCGGGCCAGTTTCGGCGGAGCCAGGGGAACAATTGCAGCGGCGCAAGGAAAGACAGGAGCGACCCGGCCAGCATATGAACAAACACGGATATGTTGGTCAGCCAGGCGCCGGCCTGGACCAGATAGGTCTCGCCGGACAGATCTTGGGTCAGGCCCGCCAGGCCGAACCGGGCTGCGTAGATTGCAAAAGGCAGGATTGCCAGCATCAGGAGCAGAAGGCCGGCGGCGTAGGCCGCCGGCCTGGATTTTTCGCGCCAAGTTGGCGGGGCTACCCCATCGGATGGCTCATTTCTCGGGGATCAGCCCGCGCGGGCTGAACCTGAGCACCAAGAGCAGGATGACCCCCATGGTCAGCAGGCGCATATGGGCGGCGCTGTCGATCAGGTGCGATTTCAGCGCGCTGCCCTCGGGCAGGCCGAAGGTGATCACGTTCATCAGCCAGAGGCCCAGCGGCTCGACCTGGACCCAGAGGAACCAGATCAGCATCGCCCCCAGCACGGCGCCAAAGTTGTTGCCCGAGCCGCCGACGATGACCATCACCCAGATCAGGAAGGTGAAGCGCAGCGGCTGGTAGGTGCCCGGTGTCAGCTGGCCGTCGAGTGTGGTCATCATCGCACCGGCGATGCCACAGACGGCAGAGCCCAGAACGAAGACTTGCAGGTGGCGGCGGGTGACATCCTTGCCCATCGCCTCGGCCGCGACCTCGTTGTCGCGGATGGCGCGCATCATCCGGCCCCAGGGGCTTTTCAGTGCCATTTGCGCCATCCAAAGGAGGACCAGCAGCACCACGGTGAAGAGGACCGAGTAGCCGAGCTTGACATAGAGGGTCGAGGCGGTCACCGGGTCGAGGCCAAGAGAGGCCGCGCTTTCCACGAAACCGGGATCGTTTTGGAGGTCGATCTCGTAGGGGACGGGGCGGGGCAGGCCGATCACGTTCTTGACACCGCGCGCCAGCCAGTCCTCGTTCTTCATCACCGCGATGATGATCTCGGCGATGCCCAGCGTGGCGATGGCGAGATAATCGGAGCGCAGACCGAGTGCCGTCTTGCCGATGAGCCAGGCCGCGCCCGCGGCCAGCAGGCCACCGGCGGGCCAGGCCAGGAGCACAGGAAGGCCCAGGCCGCCGATATTGCCGGCGGCGGCCGGGTTGATCGCCTCGACCGCCATGACGTTGGGATCGAACACGGCCCGGTAGATCACGAAACCCGCGATCAGCACCACCAGGACGGTCAGCGCCCGGTTGCGTCCCTTGGGCATCCGTTTCGTCGCCATAACGGCGGCGAACACGGTGGCGGCCCCCAGCAGCAGCGCCAGAACGATGCCCCAGCCACCCGCCGACCAGGCCTCGGGCGAGAGCGGTTCAGAGACCAGCACCACGGCAAGGCCGCCGAGCGCCACAAAGCCCATGACGCCGACGTTGAAGAGACCTGCAAAGCCCCATTGCAGGTTTACGCCAATCGCCATGATGGCCGAGATCAGCCCCATGTTGACGATCAGGATGGCCGAGTTCCAGCTTTGCATGAAGCCGGTGATCACGACCAGGGCGGCTACGCCCAGGAACAGGGCGGTATTTTTCACTGTCTCGGTCATACCGCTTTCCCCTTGAAGAGGCCCGTAGGCTTGAACAGCAGCACGATCAGCAGGATGACGAAGCTGACCGCGAACTTGTAATCAGTGCTCAGGAGCTGGACGAGGCCGTCTGGTTCCATCCCGGCCGGGGCAAAATAGCCCAGCACCTTTTTCCAGGCATAGGTCACGGTGACCTCGGAAAAGGCGATGACAAAGCCACCGGCGATGGCGCCCAACGGGCTACCCAGACCGCCGACGATGGCCGAGGCAAAGATTGGCAGCAGAAGTTGGAAGTAGACGAAGGGCTTGAAGCTTTTGTCGAGGCCGTAGAGCACGCCCGCCGTGGTGGCGAGTGCCGCCACGATCAGCCAAGTGTACATCACCACGCGTTCCGGGTTGATGCCCGACAGAAGCGCCAGATCCTCGTTATCGGAATAGGCGCGCATCGACTTGCCGGTGCGGGTCTTGTTGAGGAACCAGAACAGCAGCGCGACACAGATCACCGCCACGACGACGGTCAGCGCCTGGGTGGACTTGATCGCCAGCCCCTCTTCCAGCCCGGTCATCTTCTTGAAGTCGCGGGCCGAGATCAGGAACCGCTCGCCATCGGCGAAGTTCTGGTCGTTGGGCCCGATGATGAAGCGGACAAGCCCGTTCATGATGAACATCACGCCCATCGACACGATGACCAAGATCACCGGCTTGGCCTTTTGTTCGCGGTAGAAGCGATAGACCATGCGGTCGGTGACCAGAACCAGGGCCATGCAACCCAGGATGCCAAAGGGCAGGGCCAAAAGCGCGGTCGGCAGCGGGCCAAGGCCGACGCCCATGGATTGCAGCCACCAGGTCACCAGCACGGTGATCATGGCGCCGAACGCCATGGTGTCGCCATGGGCGAAGTTCGAGAACCGCAGGATGCCATAGATCAGCGTCACCCCCAGTGCGCCCAGCGCCAATTGGCTGCCATAGGCGATGGCGGGGATCAGCACAAAGTTCGAAAGCGCCACGAAGGCGTTGAGAAGGTCCATGTCTCAGCCTCCCAGGAAAGATTTGCGCACTTCGGGATCTTCGAGCAGTTCCTTGCCGGTGCCGGTAAAGGCATTGCGGCCCTGAACCAGCACATATCCCTTGTCGGCGATGGCGAGCGCCTGTTTGGCGTTCTGCTCGACCATAAGGATCGGCAGGCCGGTGCGGCTGACCTCGATGATGCGGTCGAACAGCTCGTCCATCACGATGGGGCTGACGCCTGCGGTCGGTTCGTCGAGCATCAGCACCTTGGGCTTGGTCATCAGCGCCCGGCCCACGGCGACCTGCTGGCGCTGGCCGCCGGAAAGCTCGCCCGCCGCCTGATAGCGCTTCTCGCGCAGGATCGGGAACAGGTCATAGACCTGTTCCATGGTCTCGCGGATGTCGTCGCGGCGGATGAAGGCGCCCATTTCCAGGTTCTCTTCTACTGTCATCGAAGTGAAGATGTTGTTGGTCTGCGGCACGAAACCCATGCCCTTGACCACACGGTCCTGTGGCGTGAGCTTGGTGATGTCCTCGCCATCCAGCCGCACCGAGCCCGAACGCACGTCGAGCATGCCGAACACCGCCTTCATTGCGGTCGATTTGCCGGCGCCGTTGGGGCCGACGATGACGGCGATCTCGCCCGGGTTCACCGCGATGGTGCATTCATGCAGGATATCGGGGCCCTTGCCATAACCGCCGGTCATGGTGTCGCCGATCAGGAATGGACCGCCGTCGACCTTGGTCGTGGGGCCGCTCTTGCGGTGGGCGGGGGTCATGGTGCCGATGCCGTGAGGGTTGGTGATCGAGGCGTCCTTGTTGCCGCGACCGTCCTGATAGGGATTGCCGCTCATGCGCCTGCCTCCAACTTTTCCTTGTTCTTCAGGCCGGTGCCCAGATAGGCCTCGATCACCTGCTCGTTGGCCTTGATCTCGTCAAGCGTGCCCTTGGCCAGAACCCGGCCTTCGGCCATGCAGATGACGGGATCGCAGATCTTGCCGATGAAATCCATGTCGTGCTCGATCACGACAAAGGTATAGCCACGTTCCTTGTTGAGCCGCAGGATGGTGTCGGCGATGGTCATCAGCAGGGTGCGGTTCACACCGGCGCCGACCTCGTCCAGGAACACGATCTTGGCATCCACCATCATGGTGCGGCCCAGTTCCAGCAGTTTCTTCTGTCCGCCCGAGACCTGGCCCGCCTTGTGATCGGCCAAGTGGCTGATGGTCAGGAACTCCAGCACCTCGTCGGCCTTGGCCCTGAGTGCGCGCTCCTGGTTGGCAATGCGCTTGCGCCCGAACCAGGTGTTCCACAGCGTTTCGCCGATCTGCCCGCCGGGCACCATCATCAGGTTCTCGCGGCAGCTCATCGAGCTGAATTCATGCGCGATCTGAAAGGTCCGGAGCAGCCCCTTGTGGAACAGGTCGTGCGGCGGCAGGCCGGTGATATCCTCGCCATCCATGGTGACCTTGCCGCTGGTGGGCGGCAAGACTCCGGCGATCACGTTGAACAGAGTGGTCTTACCGGCTCCGTTCGGCCCGATCAGGCCGGTGATGGAGCCCTTGGCGATTTCCAGCGATGCACCATCCACCGCATGGAACCCGCCGAAGTGCTTGTGCACGTCTTCGACGACGATCATGTTATCCCCCGAGGCCGCATACGATGCGCAGCCCTGTTGTTGTTGCCTCATCCCCCGTGCGAGGTGCGGCCTTTTGTCATTGAAACAGCCCGGACACAAGGCCCGGGCTGCTCTTCAGTACATCATCGCTGGGCGATCAACGGAATTTGGCCGTGGTGATCTTGCCGCCATCAACCTTGATCTGGCGGTAGTTGCCGGCGCTTTCGCCGGGTCCGATCAGCTCGACCGCGGTTGCGCCGACATAGTCGACATCGCCGCCGTCCTTGATGATCTGCAATGCCTTGGCCAGTTCGCCGGGATAGATCTTCTCACCCGGTGCGTTGGCGACATGCATGACGTGCTCTTTGTAGTCGGCCGAGTCCTTGGAGTTTGCCGCCTGCATCGCGAGCAGGATCAGGGCCGCGGCGTCATACGCTTCGGGAGTGAAGGGCGAGGTGGCGTCGAAGGCACCGGCAACGATTTCCTCGTACTTGGACACGCCCGGGCTGTCGGTGCCGGGATGCTGGCCGGTCGAGCCGTCGATCTCGTCGCCGAAGTTCTCTTCGAGCTTGGCGCCGATCATACCGTCGGGGAAGTGGAAGGTGTCAAACGCGCCCGAGTCGATGGCGGAGCGCACGATGCCCGAACCGCCCTGGTCGACGTAACCGGCAACCACCAGACGCTCGCCGCCGGCAGCGGCCAGCGCGCCGACTTCGGCCGAGTAGTCGGCCTTGCCGTCTTCATGCGCGGCCGAGATGGTCACCTTGCCGCCGGCGGCTTCGAATGCCCCCTGGAAGCTGTCGGCCAGACCCTTGCCATAGTCGTTGTTGGTATAGGTCAGCGCGACTTCCTTGATGCCTTCTTCCATCAGGATCTCGGTCATCACAACGCCCTGGCGGGCATCCGACGGCGCGGTGCGGAAGAACAGGCCGTTGTCTTCGGCGGTCGACAGCGCGGGCGAGGTGGCCGAGGGTGAGATCATCACGACGCCGTTCGGAACGGCGACGTTCGACAGGATCGCACCGGTCACGCCCGAGCAGTCGGCGCCCATGATGCCGTCAACCTTGTCCGAGGTCACCAGACGTTCGGCGGCGGCGGTAGCGGCTGCGGCGTCGACGCAGGTCGAGTCGGCGCGGACCGAGGTCACGGTGGCACCGTCCAGCAGCAGACCGGAGTCGCTGACTTCCTTCATCGCCAGTTCGGCGCCGTCGGCCATCGACGGGGTCAGCGATTCGATCGGGCCGGTGAAGCCCAGGATCACGCCGATCTTGACTTCCTTGGCGTGACCACCAGCAAACGCGGCGCTGGCCATCAGTGCGGAGGCCGCAGTGGCCGTAAGCAGTTTTTTCATGAGTTACTCCCTTGTTGGAACGCAATCGTTCTGCAACGAAATTAGGCAAGCTGCGGGAAAAAGGAAAGTCCTAACGAAAAAGTGGTTTTGCTGGGGAAATCGCCTAGGTTTTTTTGGGAAACCGGCGGTGATGGTACCGCTGCCACAAGAGGTTGGAGCATGTTTTCCCGTTCTTTCGCCGCGTTGATTCTGGCCCTTTCCTTCTTTGGTTCCATCGCTGCTGCGCAATCGGTTCTGACCACATCCGCGGGACAGGTGCGGCTGGAGATCATGGCCGAGGGGCTGGATACGCCCTGGGCGGTTGCACCGCTGCCAGAGGGGGGGGCGCTGGTCACCGAACGCGGCGGACGGCTGGTTCTTGCGCGGGACGGGCGGCTTGATCCGGTGGCGGGCGTGCCGCGTGTCCGGGCATCGGGGCAGGGCGGGCTGCTCGACATCACGCTGGCTCGGGATTTTGCGCAAAGCCGCAGGCTGTACCTAACCTATGCCCGGCGGCAGCCGGGTGGCGGCGCCGGAACCTCGGTGGCCGTGGCCCGACTGAGCCCCGACAACCGGAGGCTGGAACAGGTGCGCACGATCTTCGAGGCCGCGCCGGTCAGCAAGGGCGGGCGGCACTTTGGCAGCCGCGTGGTCGAGGCCGCCGATGGCACGCTCTTCGTCACGTTGGGCGACCGGGGCGAGGGCGCCACGGCGCAGGACCGGTCAAATCACAATGGCAGCGTGATCCGCATTCGACCGGATGGCAGCGTGCCGGCCGACAACCCCTTTGTTGGTCAGCAGGGTGTGCGGCCTGAGATCTGGTCCTGGGGGCATCGCAATCCGCAAGGTGCGGGGCTGGACGGGCAGGGGCAGCTCTGGATCTCGGAACATGGGGCCAAAGGCGGCGACGAGATCAACCTGATCCGCAAGGGCACGAATTACGGCTGGCCGGTGATTTCCTACGGGGTCGAGTATTCGGGCAAGAAGATCGGCGAGGGCACGCACAAGACGGGGATGGAGCAGCCGCGTTTCTATTGGGACCCGTCAATCGCGCCCTCGGGCCTGCTGGTCTATTCCGGCAAGCTGTGGCCCCGCTGGCGCGGTCATATCCTTGTCGGGTCGCTGAAGTTCGACCATATCGCCCGCCTGTCCGGGGCGCCGTTGCGCGCGGCAGAGCAGATCAAGAGCGCTGAGACCGAGCGCGTGCGCGACATCGTCGAGGCGCCCGACGGCACGATCTGGTTCATTTCCGAAGGGCGCGGCACGGTTTACAGGATGCACCCCGCTTCCTAGGCTGGGCCTGACGCGTCAATGCGGGAGGGCACCATGTGGCGATTGATCTTGGTTCTGATGTTCTTGACCCCTGGCACGGCCAGTGCCGAGGACAGGGTGTTCGGCACTTATGCCGAATATGCCCGGTTCGTCGATAACAAGATCATGTCGCGGGATTTCGTGTCTCTGATTAACAGCCTGGGCGGAGAAGACGAATATACCGAAGCCGAGCTGAAGGCGACCAATGCGCAGCTGCTGAACGCCATGCCCTACGACTTTACCGGCAGCGCGGTGCTTAAACGGGTGGAACTGACGCCCGACTTCAGCCAGGAGATGCGGGTCTATTGGAACCGGCAGAAATCCTACGTGTATTTCTATGCCTTCCTGCATCGCCGGGAAGAGGGGCTGGTTGCCCTGAGGTTCAACCTCAATACCAATGCCGACAAGATCTTCGACAAGTTCTGATCCGAAAAGCCTCCCGCATCTTCACTTTGCCAAAAATACTCCGGGGGAGTTGCCCGAAAGTGCGGCAGGGGCGGCGCCCCCTCTGCCGTCGCGGTTCAGACCGACAGCCGGGTACTTTGGGCACCGCGTTCGCGATAGGGCGTGGTGTTGTAATGCGCCCGGTAGCATTTCGAGAAATGGCTGGGCGAGGCAAAGCCGCAGGCCAGCGCCACGTTGATCACGCTCATATCGGTTTGCATGAGCAGGTTGCGGGCCTTTTGCAGGCGCAGTTCCATGTAGTACCGTTTCGGGCTGCGGCTGAGATAACGGCGAAACAGCCGCTCCAGCTGCCGGGTCGACATGCCCACATCCTTGGCCAGCGCGGCGGGCGAGATCGGCTCTTCGATATTGCGCTCCATCATCTGGATGACCTGGCTCAGCTTGGGGTGGCGTACGCCGATGCGGGTCGGCGTCGACAGGCGCTGGGTATCCTGATCGGTGCGGATCGAGGAATAGATCAGCTGGTCGGCTACCGCATTGGCCAGTTCCTCGCCATGCTGGTTGGCGATCAGCTTGAGCATGAGGTCGATCGAGGCGGTGCCGCCCGCGGTGGTGATCCGGTTGCCGTCGACCACAAAGACCGATTTGGTCAGGGTGACCTCTTCGAATTCCTCGACAAAGCTGTCCTGGTTTTCCCAGTGGATGGTGGCGCGCTTGCCATCCAGAAGCCCGGCCTTGGCCAGGGTGTAACCAGCGGTGCAGAGCCCGCCGATGACCGGACCGCGCCGCGCCTCGCGGCGCAGCCAGCTGACCACCTTGCGGGTAGTGGCCTTTTGCACGTCGATGCCGCCACAAACGAGCACCATGTCCTCGCGCCGCAATTCGCCAAGGTCGCCGTCAAGCTTGAAGACGGTGCCGTTGGAACAGGTGGCCGAAACGCCACCCTCGCCAACGACCAGCCATTCATAAAGCGTCTGGCCCGCCATCCGGTTGGCGATGCGCAGCGATTCCACCGCACAGGCGAAACACAGCATCGTGAATTGATCGAGCAGAACAAAAACAAACCTCTGCGGCTTCTTGCCAGAGGTATCGACTTTGACAACTTGACGTTGCTCTTTCATTGATTTCTGTCCTTGGCTGGCATCCTGCGACCGATTGGACGCAAGAGCTGTGTCATTTCACATTGGCCAGAGCTTGTTTGCGACGTCAAGGGGCGCAAATCGGATATGGTCACTGCCACATCGTTTTTGTATAGAGGCCACCTGTCGTTATCGTTGCGGAGAAAAGCTATGAGCGAGTGGCAAAAATCGAACTGGCGCGCCAAACCGCGGGTTCAGATGCCCGACTATACCGATCCGGACGCCCTGTCCCAGGTCGAGGCGCAGCTTTCCAAGTATCCGCCGCTGGTTTTTGCCGGTGAGGCGCGGCGCCTGAAGCGCCATCTGGGGGCTGCCGGACGCGGCGAGGCCTTTCTGCTTCAGGGCGGCGATTGCGCCGAGAGCTTCGAGCAGTTCAGCGCGGACGGCATTCGCGACACTTTCAAGGTGATGTTGCAGATGGCGATGGTGCTGACCTATGGCGCCAAGGTGCCGGTGATCAAGGTGGGCCGGATGGCCGGTCAGTTCGCCAAGCCGCGTAGCGCGCCGACCGAAGTGGTGAACGGGGTTGAATTGCCGAGCTACCGGGGCGACATCATCAACGAGCTGGCCTTCACTCCTGAGGCCCGCATTCCGGACCCGCGCAAGATGTTGCAGGCCTATACCCAGGCAGCCGCGACGCTGAACCTGCTGCGCGCCTTTTCGACCGGCGGTTTCGCCGACATGAGCCGGGTGCATTCCTGGACGCTGGGGTTCACCAACGATCAGGACGTGCAGAAATATTCCGAGATCGCCGATCGCATCCAGGACACGATCGACTTCA
Source organism: Ruegeria marisflavi (assembly GCF_025673445.1). NCBI lineage: Bacteria > Pseudomonadati > Pseudomonadota > Alphaproteobacteria > Rhodobacterales > Roseobacteraceae > Ruegeria > Ruegeria marisflavi. The sequence goes on along the minus strand of NZ_JAOVQN010000003.1, from coordinate 246,921 downwards.
TGGGTGCGGCTGGCATCACGGCCGACACCACTCATGAATTCTCGACCGTTGAATTCTATACCAGCCACGAAGGGCTGTTGCTGGAGTATGAAGAGGCGCTGACCCGGCTCGATTCGACCTCGGGCAACTGGCTGGCGGGCTCGGGGCACATGATCTGGATCGGCGACCGGACCCGGCAGCCGGACGGCGCACATGTGGAATTCTGCCGGGGCGTGCTGAACCCTATCGGGTTGAAATGTGGCCCCACAACCACCGCCGAGGACCTCAAGGTGCTGATGGCCAAGCTGAACCCGGAGAACGAAGAGGGCAAGCTGACCCTGATCGCGCGGTTCGGGGCGGGCAAGGCGGGCGAGCATCTGCCGCGCCTGATCCAGGCGGTGCGCGAGGAAGGTGCCAAGGTGACCTGGGTCTGTGACCCGATGCATGGCAACACGATCAAATCGGCATCTGGTTACAAGACGCGCCCGTTCGATCTGGTGCTGCGCGAGGTGCGCGACTTCTTTGCCGTGCATCAGGCCGAGGGTACCATCCCCGGTGGCGTGCATTTCGAGATGACCGGTCAGGACGTGACCGAATGCACTGGTGGCGTGCGCGCAGTGACCGACGAGGATCTGAGCGACCGGTACCACACCGCCTGCGACCCGCGCCTGAATGCCAGCCAGTCGCTGGAACTGGCCTTCCTGGTGGCCGAGGAACTGTCCAAGCTGCGCACCATGCAGCGTCGCCGCGCGGCGGTCTGATCCAAAGCGAGATGGCCCGGTGAGACCGGGCCATCACCCGCGGTCCGGTTTCAGTCTTCTCGGGAGACCACGCGCAATCCCGGCGCGTTCCGGCTGATCCGGGCCTGATCCTCGGCAAGACCGAGAGCGGGTTCGACATTGCTCTGGGCGAGCCGGGCGTCGATTTTCCTGAGGTTCGAGCTTGCGATATCAAACCGCAGGCCACCGGCGCCCAGCGGCCCGTCGGCGACAAGAACGCCAAGCGCCCGGCTGACACCACCCTGATCGCTTTTCAACGGCAGTAGAATGGTGCGCGCCTCGACCTGAGGAACCGCACCGCTGTTGTTTGCGCTGATCAGGGACAGTTCGGCAATGGCCGGAGCCAGAAAGATGTGTTCGAGTGCCGCCGCAGCCTCGGCCCGGGCCATGGCCGAGAAGAGGGCAGTCACCGGCATGCCGCGCACCTCCATGCCCAGGATCCGGGACAGGTGGTTGCCCGCCAGACGGAACCGGGCCACGCCGGGGGCGATACGTTCGAGGATGAACGTGTATTCAAGGATGTTTTCCAGACCGCGCGGGTCGATGTCGGAGCGTTTCGGCACATCGCCCTGCCGCCGCAGCGCCGACCAATAGGCCTCGGCCTGCCGGATCGGAGACACACTGCGACCACTGCGAAACCGGTCCATCGAGATTACGTTCCCCGTTTCGGCCCTGGAACGGCCACCCAAAAAAATCGTCATGACGCCACCTGTTGACCCGAAGCCCACCCGCCCGTTTCGCTCTGTGCGCCTGCATGCGCCCGATTCAGAACAGGTTACCCAAGTGTTAACGTGCCACGGGAAGCTCCTATTTTGGAGCATTTCCTTAATGAATGGTTAATTGTTCTAAACTCGCGGATAATTCGGCCGGGTCTTGCCCTGAGGCGGGGGTTCGCATTAGGTGCGGCGGAACAAGCACGATCGCAGTTCGGGACGGGAGTTGAACAAGATGATCAGATCCATGACGGCATTCGCCTCGGCGCGCGGTGAAAAAGCTCCGTTTTCCTGGAGCTGGGACCTGCGCAGCGTGAACGCCAAGGGTCTCGATCTGCGTTTGCGCGTGCCCGACTGGCTGGACGGGCTGGAGGCGGCGCTGAGGGCCGACCTGACCAAGGCGCTGAGCCGGGGCAGCGTGAACCTGACGCTGCGGCTGGGGCGGGGCGAAGAGGTGCCCAGCCTGGCGCTGAACCAAGCCGCGCTGGCGGCGGTGCTGGATGCGCTGGCCGAGACCGAGGAACAGGCCATGGCGCGCGGGCTGACGCTGGCGCCCTCCTGCGCCGCCGATCTGCTGGCGCTGCGGGGCGTTTTGGACGCGGGCAGCGGTGAAGAGGACCTGACCCCGGTCATTGCCGAGCTGAAAGCCGAATTCGGGCCGCTGGTACAGGCATTCGTGCAGATGCGCGAGGCCGAAGGGATGGCACTGGCCGAGATTTTGCAAAACCAGCTGACCCGGGTCGAGGAGCTGACGGCCCAGGCATCGGAACTGGCCGAGGCGCGCAAGGAGGCGGTGGCCGAAACCCTGCGGGCCAATCTGGCCCGTGTGCTGGACAATACCGACGGCGCCGACCCCGACCGCGTGGCGCAGGAACTGGCGCTGCTGGCGGTCAAGGCGGACGTCACCGAAGAGCTCGACCGGCTGCGCGCCCATGTGCGTGCCGCGCGGGGGCTGCTGGCGCAGGGCGGCGCGGTGGGGCGCAAGCTGGACTTCCTGATGCAGGAGTTCAACCGCGAGGCCAACACGCTGTGTTCAAAATCGCAAAACGCGGACCTGACGGCTGTAGGGCTGGAGCTGAAGGCCGTGATCGACCAGATGCGCGAACAGGTGCAGAATGTGGAATAACGGAAAGGACCCCAGCAGATGACAGACCGTCGCGGGTTATTGATCATCCTGTCCTCGCCTTCGGGGGCAGGCAAGTCGACGCTGGCACGCAGGCTGATGGCTTGGGATCCCGGCCTGAAATTCTCGGTCTCGGCCACCACCCGCGCGCCTCGCCCGGGCGAGGAACACGGGCGCGAGTATTTCTTTCTGACCGAAGAGCAGTTCAAGGGGCAGGTCCGGCGCGGCGAGATGCTGGAACATGCCCATGTGTTCGGCAATTTCTACGGCTCGCCCGCAGGCCCCGTGCGCGACACGATCGATGCGGGTCAGGACGTGTTGTTCGATGTCGACTGGCAGGGCGAGATCCAGATCCGCAACTCGGACCTGGGCAAGCATGCGCTGTCGATCTTCATCCTGCCGCCGTCGATCAAGGAGTTGCGCCGCAGGCTGGAGAGCCGGGGTCAGGACAGCGCCGAGGTGATCTCGCGCCGGATGCTGAAAAGCTGGGACGAGATCAGCCACTGGGGCTATTACGATTATGTCCTGATCAACGACGATCTGGACAGCACCGAGGAAAAACTGAAAACCATCGTCAGCGCCGAACGCATGCGCCGCATCCAGCAGCCCGCGTTGCAGGAGCACGTGCGCAAGCTGCAAGCCGAATTCGAGGACCTGTCATGACTATCTATGCCCTGGGTGACCACCGCCCAGAGATCCATCCCGACACCTGGGTCGCGCCCGATGCCAACCTCATTGGCAAGGTGGTGCTGGAAGAGGGCGCCTCGGTCTGGTTTGGCTGCACCATCCGCGCCGATCACGAGGAGATCCGCGTCGGCGCGGGATCGAATGTGCAGGAAAACTGCGTCATGCATATCGACGCGGGCTATCCGCTCAGCATCGGCACGAACTGCACCATCGGACACAAGGTCATGCTGCATGGTTGCACCATTGGCGACAATACGCTGGTCGGCATGGGCGCGACGGTGTTGAACGGGGCCAAGATCGGCCGCAACTGCCTGATCGGGGCGGGGGCGCTGATCACCGAGAACAAGGAAATCCCCGACAACTCGCTGGTAATGGGGGCCCCGGGCCGGGTCGTGCGGCAACTGGACGAGGCCGTCGTGGCGCGCATCGCCTGGAGCGCCAAGCACTATCAGGACAACATGCGCCGGTTCCGCGACACGCTGGTTCCCGTCGAATAAGACCGGGGGCGAAAGGCGGGAATGGTGTCGGAAACCGTGATCCAGGACCTTGTTGCGGCGGTGCCCCTGCCGGCGCTGCTGGTGGACCAGTCCGAACGCATCCTGGCCGCCAACACCGAGGCGCGCATGCTCTTTGGCAGCCAGATCACCGGCCGCCATTTCGCCACCATCCTGCGACAGCCTCAGGTGATCGAGGCGATCGAGAAATCCCTGCGCGACAAGGCAGGCGCCCGCAGCAAGTACCTCGGCAATGACGGCGCGCAGGACACCTCGTTTGACGTCACCTGCCGTTATGTGCACGGCGTGGGCGCGGTGGAGGGCGGTGCGGTGCTGGTCAGTTTCATCGACGTGACGCCGGTGGAACAGGCCAGCCAGATGCGGCGCGATTTCGTCGCCAATGTCAGCCATGAATTGCGCACGCCGCTGACGGCGATCATGGGGTTCATCGAAACCCTGCGCGGCCCCGCCCGCGACGATGCCGCGGCCCGGGCCCGGTTCCTGGAGATCATGGAGCAGGAGGCCAGCCGGATGAATCGGCTGGTGGGGGATCTGTTGTCGTTGAACCGGGTGGAAACCGACGAGCGGGTGCGCCCGCGCGATCAGGTCGATCTGACGGCGCAGATCGCATCGACCCTGAACTCGCTCAGGCCGCTGGCCGAGGAGGCGGGGGTCGAGCTGATCTCGGATGGGCCCGGGCATCCGGTCAACGTGACCGGCGATACCGACCAGATCCGGCAGGTGCTGACAAACCTGATCGAGAACGCGATCAAATATGGCAGCAGCGGCGGCGAGGTCCGGGTAAGCTTGACCGAGGTCGAGCGTGATCCGGCCGTTCGCGGGCCTGCGGTGCGGCTGCTGGTGATGGACAAGGGGGCAGGGATCGACCCCATCCACCTGCCACGTCTGACCGAACGGTTTTACCGGGTCGACAGCCACCGGTCGCGGCAGAAGGGCGGCACCGGTCTGGGCCTGGCCATCGTCAAGCACATCATCAACCGCCATCGCGGTCGCCTGCGGGTGGAAAGCGCCCTGGGCGCGGGCACGACGTTCACGGTGATTCTGCCCCGCTGACCGGTTTTGCGGCCCGGGCGACGCCCGGCCTCTGTCACACGCCGGTTTAATGGCTGTCACATTCCTTTTTCCGACACTTGGCCGGGCTTTGTCATATGCCTGTTACATAACCGTCACAAAAGGCTCATGCACCGCCCCTAGGAGTCGCGGCGAGATCATCATGGGGATGATCACTACACTTTCGCTGTCATGGAGACTGCAATGTCCTTTGTGAAACTCTCGGCCTCGGCCCTGGCAATTGCTGCTGTTTCGGCCACCGCCGCCGCCGCCCGCGATCAGGTCCAGGTGGCCGGTTCCTCGACCGTTCTGCCCTATGCCTCGATCGTGGCCGAAGCTTTTGGTGAAAACTTCGACTTCCCGACCCCGGTGGTGGAATCGGGCGGCTCCTCGGCCGGTCTGAAGCGGTTCTGCGAAGGCGTGGGCGAAAACACCATCGACGTGGCCAACGCCTCGCGCAAGATCAAGGACAAGGAAATCGCCGTCTGTGCCGAAAACGGCGTGACCGATATCATTGAGGTTCGCATCGGCTATGACGGCATCGTGTTCGCCAGCGACATCGACGGCAACACCTATGAATTCACCCCCGCCGACTGGTTCCTGGCACTGTCCGACAAGATCGTGGTCGACGGCGCGCTGGTCGACAACCCGAACAAGACCTGGGCCGATGTGAACGCCAACTTCCCTGCGACCGACATTCAGGCCTTTATCCCGGGCACCAAGCACGGCACCCGCGAAGTGTTCGAGGAAAAGGTTATCCTCGCAGGCTGCGAGGAAACCGGTGCTTTCGAGGTCTTCAAGGCCGCTAATGGCGACGACAAGAAAGCCGCCGAGAAAGCCTGTATCGCGCTGCGCACCGATGGTGTGTCGGTCGATATCGACGGCGATTATACCGAGACGCTGGCCCGCATCGAATCGAACAAGAACGGCATCGGCGTGTTTGGCCTGGCCTTCTACGAGAACAACACCGACAAGCTGCAAGTGGCGACCATGTCGGGTGTGGTTCCCACGACCGAGAGCATCGCAACCGGTGAATACCCGGTGTCGCGTCCGCTCTACTTCTACGTCAAGAAGGCACATATCGGTGTGATCCCCGGCCTGAAGGAATTCGCCGAGTTCTTCATCGCCGACGAGATCGCAGGCCCCGATGGCCCGCTGGCCGAGTATGGTCTGGTTGCTGACCCGGAACTGGCCAAGACCCAGGAAGCCGTTGCCGAAGAAAAGGTACTTGGCGGCAACTCCTGATCCCTGTCGGGATTGTGACAAATGCCGGGGCAGGGCGACGGCCCCGGTTTTCCTTCTCCGCAAATATGGGCGTGCGTTCCTATGCCGACGCTTTGGCTGGTCTGCCTTCTTCTTGTTCTTGCCACCGCCGGTTTCGTGATGGGACGCGCGCGTGCGCTTGCATCCGCTGGCGGAGATGTGCGAACGCTTCATTCCCTGCCAAATTACTATGGGTTCAACGTCGCGCTGACGTCGCTGGTGCCCGCGCTGGCGGTGCTGGCGGTCTGGCTGCTGGCGCAGCCGATCATCGTCGATACACGGGTCTCGAAACTGATCCCGGCGGACATGGTCCCCGAAGGCTCGACCATCGGGCTGGTGATGTCGGATGTGCGCCGGGTGGCTGCGGGGCTTGATCTGGCGGTTGACACCGGGCTGTTGCGCGCGCCCGAAGCCGCCGCGCTGAGCGCGAACGAGCGGGATGTGCGGTCACTGTTGGGCGAGGTGGGCGTGGCGCTGGGAGCCGATGTCCGGCCCGAGGTTCTGGCGGCGGCGCAGCGCTCGCGCGAGTTGAACCATGCCGGTCGGCTGTTGATGACGGTTCTGGTCACGGGGCTGGCGCTGGCCGGTCTTGGCTGGGCTTATGTCCGCACCAACAAGGAGTTCCGCGCCCGCAACGTGGTCGAGCGCGGCGTGCTGGTTCTGCTGATCGTTGCCGCGTCGCTGGCGATCCTGACTACCATCGGCATCGTGTTGTCGATGCTGTTCGAGACCAGCAACTTTTTCCGGCTACATGACTGGAAGGACTTCTTTTTCGGGTCCACCTGGGCGCCGAATTTCCGGGGCGACAGCGAGCTGTCGATCCTGCCGCTCTTGTGGGGCACCCTCTACATCTCGTTCATCGCGCTGCTGGTGTCGGTGCCCATCGGTCTTTTCGCCGCGATCTATCTGTCGGAATACGCGGGCAAGGCGACGCGCGCACTGGCAAAACCGCTGCTGGAGATCCTGGCGGGCATTCCAACCATCGTCTACGGCCTCTTTGCCCTGCTGACCGTGGGGCCGACACTGGCCCAGGTGTTCGGCAAGGGCGGCCTGCTGGGCGTCGAATGGATGGCGGGGGCGACCTCGGTCCTGACGGCGGGGGTTGTCATGGGCATCATGCTGATCCCTTTTGTCAGCTCGCTGAGCGACGATATCATCAACGCGGTACCGCAATCCATGCGGGACGGATCTCTGGGCCTGGGCGCGACCCGGTCCGAGACGGTGCGGCAAGTGGTTCTGCCCGCCGCGCTGCCGGGGATCGTGGGTGCCATCCTGCTGGCTGCATCGCGCGCCATCGGCGAGACGATGATCGTGGTGATGGGGGCGGGTGCGATTGCCAAGTTCTCGCTCAACCCGCTGGACACGATGACGACGATCACCACAAGGATCGTCAGCCAGCTGACCGGTGACACCGATTTTGCCAGCCCCGAAACGCTGGTGGCCTTTGCCCTGGGTCTGACCCTGTTCGTGCTGACCCTGGGGCTGAACGTTCTGGCGCTGTATATCGTGCGCAAGTACCGGGAGCAGTACGAATGACCGATCTCAGTGCAAGTTCCGCCCCCGCGACCCGGCATGGTGCCTCGCTGCTAAAGCAGAATGCGCGCACCCGCCGCCGCAACCGCGCTGAGGCCCGGTTTCGCGCCTATGGCATCGCTGCTATCGCGGTTGGCCTCGCCATGCTGCTGGTGCTGGTGTTCAACATCGTCTCGAAGGGTGTGGGCGCCTATAGCCAGACCTTTGTGACGCTTGAGGTCGAACTCTCGGAAAGCAAGCTCGACAAGAAGGGCAACCGCGATATCGAGGAGATCAAGAAGGTCTCGACCTTTGGCTATGCGCCGCTGATCAACAATGCCTTTGCCGTCGCGGTCAAGGAGGGCGGGCTTGAGACCAAGCTGAAGCCCAAGGATCAGGCCGGCATTCTGTCAAAGAGCGCGCCCGCGCAGTTGCGCGACTATGTGATCGCCAATCCGGACAAGATCGGGGAAACGGTCAGCTTTCGCTTTTTGGCCAACAGCCGCGTCGATGGCTATCTGAAAGGGCGCGTGACCCGCGACAGCATCGCTAATGACAAGTCGATCAGCGCCGAACAGCTGGATTTCGTCGATCAACTGGCTGCCGCCGGTATCCTGAAAAAAACCTTCAACCCGGATTTCATCCTGGGGTCCGACGCGTCCGATCAGCGGCCCGAATCCGCCGGTATCGGCGTGTCCATGGTCGGGTCGCTTTTCATGATGCTGGTTGTGCTGGCGCTGTCGCTGCCGATCGGCGTGGCCGCCTCGATCTATCTTGAGGAATTCGCGCCCAAGAACTGGATCACCGATATCATCGAGGTCAATATCTCGAACCTGGCGGCGGTGCCCTCCATCGTGTTCGGTATCCTGGGTCTGGCGGTCTTCATCAACTACATGCACCTGCCGATGTCGGCGCCACTGGTGGGTGGTCTGGTGCTGACGTTGATGACCCTGCCGACCATCATCATCTCGACCCGCGCTTCGCTGAAGGCGGTGCCGCCCTCGATCCGCGACGCGGCGCTGGGGGTTGGGGCGTCCAAGATGCAGGCGGTGTTCCATCACGTGTTGCCGCTGGCCGCGCCCGGCATCCTGACCGGGACCATCATCGGTCTGGCGCAGGCGCTGGGGGAAACCGCACCGCTGTTGCTGATCGGGATGGTGGGGTTCATCGCCTCGAACCCGCCCGACAGCCTGGCCGCTGGCCTCTTGTCGCCCAACTCGGCCATGCCCGCGCAGATCTATGAATGGGCCAAACGGGCCGATCCGGCCTTTTACGAACGCGCCTGGGGCGGCATCATCATCTTGCTGGTGTTCCTAGTGACGATGAACACGCTGGCGGTGATCCTGCGCCGCAGGTTCGAACGCCGCTGGTAAGGAGGCACCTGGAAATGAACGATATGTCTCGACTGGAGAGAGTGGTGGAAACCAAGAACATCAAGATGGAGTGCCGGGACTGTCAGGTCTATTACGGCGAGACGCACGCGATCAAGGACGTGAACGTCGACATCGAGGAAAAGACCGTCACCGCCTTTATCGGCCCGTCGGGCTGCGGCAAGTCGACCTTTCTGCGCTGTCTCAACCGGATGAACGACACCATCGCCACGGCCCGGGTCGAGGGATCGTTCCGGCTGGATGACGAGGATATCTATGACCGCCGCGTCGATCCGGTGCAGTTGCGCGCCAAGGTGGGAATGGTGTTCCAGAAGCCCAACCCTTTCCCCAAGTCGATCTATGACAATGTCGCCTATGGCCCCCGTATCCATGGCCTGGCCCGCAACAAGGCGGAGTTGGACGAGATCGTGGAAAAGGCCCTGCGCCGCGGAGCGCTGTGGAGCGAGGTCAAGGACCGTCTGGATGCGCCGGGCACCGGCCTGTCGGGCGGCCAGCAACAACGCCTGTGTATAGCCCGCGCCATTGCCACCGAACCCGAAGTGCTGCTGATGGACGAGCCCTGTTCGGCGCTCGACCCCATCGCTACCGCTCAGGTTGAAGAGCTCATCGACGAGCTGCGACAGAACTATTCGGTGGTGATCGTCACCCATTCGATGCAGCAAGCCGCGCGAGTCAGCCAGAAGACCGCCTTTTTCCACCTGGGCAACCTGGTGGAGTTCGGCGAGACGGGCCAGATCTTTACCAACCCGGTCGATCCGCGCACGGAAAGCTATATCACCGGCCGGATCGGCTGAGGACAGGAACGAATATCATGGTGCAACAGCATATCACATCGGCCTATGACCGCGATCTGGAGGCGATCCAGGCCCATATCATGAAGATGGGCGGGCTGGTCGAGGCCGCGATCATGTCCTCGGCCCGGTCGCTGGAGATGCGCGATGTAGAACTGGCCAAGGAGGTGCGCGCCGGCGACAAGGCCATCGACGCGCTGGAAGAGATCATCAACCAGGAGACCGCCCGCCTGATCGCGTTGCGCGCGCCCACGGCAAGCGATCTGCGGCTGGTGTTGTCGGTGCTGAAGGTCTCGGCCAACCTGGAGCGCATCGGCGACTATGCCAAGAACATCGCAAAGCGGACCACCGTTCTGGTCGAGGTGCCGCAAGTGCCGGACAGCGCCGCCGCGCTCCGGCGCATGGCGCGCGAGGTCGAGCTGATGCTGAAGGACGCACTCGACAGCTATATCCAGCGCGATGCGGAACTGGCATCGGATGTCATCACGCGCGATCACGAGGTGGACCAGATGTACAACGCCCTGTTCCGCCAGTTCCTGACCTTCATGGCCGAGGATCCGCGCAGCATCACATCGTGCATGCACCTGCATTTCATCGCCAAGAACATCGAACGCATGGGGGATCATGTGACCGCGATTGCCGAACAGGTGGTCTATCTTGTCACCGGCAACCGCCCGGACGACGCGCGCCCCAAGGGCGACACGACCTCGACAACGGTCTGAACAGGAGGGTCCTGCAATGTCGGCTGATCAACCCACCGTGCTTGTGGTCGAGGACGAGATGGCTCAGCGTGAAGTGCTGGCCTACAATCTGGAGGCCGAAGGGTTCCGGGTGCTCAAGGCCGAGGACGGCGAAGAGGCCATGCTGTTGGTGGACGAAGATGCGCCGGATATCATCGTGCTGGACTGGATGATGCCGAACCTGAGCGGGATCGAGGTGTGCCGGCGCCTGAAGACCCGGAACGAAACCCGTTCGATCCCGGTGATCATGCTGTCGGCGCGCAGCGAGGAAGTGGACAAGGTACGCGGTCTGGAAACCGGCGCGGACGACTATGTGGTGAAACCCTATTCCGTGGTCGAGCTGATGGCCCGGGTGCGCGGGCAGTTGCGGCGGGTGCGGCCCTCGGCGGTAGGCCTGAGGCTGGAATACGAGGATATCGTGCTGGATTCGGAAACCCACCGGGTGAGCCGGGCGAACAAGCCGCTGAAGCTGGGTCCGACCGAATTCCGCCTGCTGTCGACCTTCATGGAGAAACCCGGCCGGGTCTGGAGCCGTGAACAGCTCTTGGACCGGGTCTGGGGCCGCGACATCTATGTCGATACCCGCACCGTCGACGTGCATATCGGACGGTTGCGCAAGGCGCTGACCCAATATGGCGGCGGCGATCCGCTGCGCACCGTGCGCGGTGCCGGTTACGCCTTGGGCTGAGCCACTCAGCGCGGCAGGGTCTCTTCAGGCTCTGCCTGTCCCGCAAGCCAGTGGCGAAAGGTCCTCAGCGAGGGATCGGCGCCTTTGGCGCGGGGCCAGACCAGGTAATAGGCGCCGACGGTTTCGACAGCATCGGGATAGGCCGCGATCAGCCGCCCGGTGGCCAGATCCTGCTCCACCACATATTGCGGCAGCAGCGCCACACCCAACCCGTGCAGGGCCGCCTGGCTGATCGTGGCAAACTGGTCATGCAAGGTGCCGGGCAGGGGGTCGGGATAGGTGACGCCCATCTGGGTAAACCAGTCCTGCCAGGCGCGCGGGCGGGTCTGGATATGCAAGAGCGGCAGACGGAGCAGGTCGGCGGGCGACTTTGGCGCGCCATGCGGCAATAGCTGGGGCGCGCAGACCGGCAGCACTCGCTCCGCCTTGAGCAGCAGCCGGTCCGTGCCGGGCCAATCCGGTTCGCCGAAATGTATGGCCGCGTCAAAGGGTTCAGAAGCAAAGCTGAACGGGCGCAGCCGGGTGGACATGTTGATGGTGATATCAGGATGCAGGCGCGCGAATTCGGGCAGGCGCGGCATCAGCCAGCGCATCCCGAAAGTCGGCAGGATGGCCAGGTTGACTGTGCCGCCAACCGGCGTGACCTGCAACCGCAGCGAGGCCTGTGCGATGCGGTTCAGTGCCTCGCGGATCTCGGCGACATAGTTTTGCGCCGCCGGTGTCAGCGACAGCCGCTTGCGGTCGCGCTGGATCAGCTCGACTCCCATCTGGGTTTCTAGCGTCTGGAGCTGGCGGCTGACCGCGCTCTGTGTCAGCGACAATTCCTCGGCCACCGCCGAGGCCGAGCCGAGTCGGTCCAGCGCTTCGAGCGCGCGAAGCGATGAAATGGAGGGAAGAAAACGTCTGGGCGCGAGCATGTATGCGTTTTACTCATGAAAACCTGCGAAAGTCTCGCTATTTTTTGCCATTTCGGAAAGGTATGTTGCACCCAAACCGCAAATCAGGAGTTTCCCTATGGATACCGTTGCCAAGCCCACCTTGCGTGACAAGGACAAACCCGATCTGGGTGGTTTCGACTGGGAGGATCCGTTCCGCCTGACCGACCAGCTGACGGAAGACGAACGTCTGATCGCCGATGCGGCCCGCGCCTATGCGCAGGAAAAGCTGCAACCGCGCGTTACCGCCGCGTTCCAGAACGAGGTGACAGATCCCGAAATCTTCCGTGAGATGGGCGAGATGGGCCTGCTGGGCACCACAATTCCCGAAGCTTATGGCGGCATCGGTGCAGGTTACGTGGCCTATGGTCTGGTCGCGCGCGAGGTCGAGCGGGTAGATAGCGGCTATCGCTCGATGATGTCGGTGCAAAGCTCGCTGGTGATGTACCCGATCTATGCCTATGGCAGCGAAGAGCAGCGGATGAAATACCTGCCGAAACTGGCCAGCGGCGAATGGATCGGCTGTTTCGGCCTGACCGAGCCCGATGCCGGGTCGGACCCCGCCAGCATGAAGACCCGCGCTGTCAAGACCGAGGGCGGGTACAAGCTGACCGGCACCAAGATGTGGATTTCGAACGCGCCGATCGCCGATGTTTTTGTTGTCTGGGCCAAGTCCGAGGCGCATGACGGCAAGATTCGCGGCTTCATCCTGGAAAAAGGCATGAAGGGGCTGAGCGCGCCGAAGATCGAGAACAAGATGTCGCTGCGCGCCTCGATCACTGGCGAGATCGTCATGGACGGTGTCGAGGTGGGCGAAGAGGCGCTTTTGCCGCATGTCTCGGGCCTGAAAGGTCCGTTCGGCTGTCTGAACCGTGCCCGTTACGGTATCAGCTGGGGCGTGATGGGCGCCGCCGAGGCCTGCTGGCACGGTGCACGGCAATATGGTCTGGACCGCAAACAGTTCAACCGCCCGCTGGCCCAGACCCAGCTGTTCCAGCTGAAACTGGCCAATATGCAGACCGAGATCGCACTGGGCCTGCAAGCCAGCCTGCGCGTCGGTCGTCTGATGGACGAGGCCAAGGCCGCTCCCGAGATGATCTCGATCGTCAAGCGCAACAATTGCGGCAAAGCGCTGGAAATCGCGCGCCACGCCCGCGATATGCATGGCGGCAACGGCATCAGCCTGGAATTCCAGGTCATCCGTCACATGGTGAACCTGGAGACGGTGAACACCTATGAAGGCACCCATGATGTGCACGCCCTGATCCTGGGGCGGGCGCAATCCGGGTTGCAGGCATTCTTCTGATCCTTCGCCAATCTGACATTCGAGAGCGCGGGCCACGGTCCGCGCTCTTTTTGTGTCTATTGCTCTTCACATTTGAATGAATTCAATCATATAAGATTACGTGAATATGATGTGATTTACCGGGATTCCGGGGGCAGGGGACTGTATGACCTTCAAGAGCGTAATCGCCGGATCGGCCCGATACCTGCCCATCCTGGATTGGGGTCGGCGCTATGGCCGTGTGGAGCTGAGCGGTGATCTGATCGCGGCGGTGATCGTGACCGTTATGCTGATCCCGCAATCGCTGGCCTATGCCTTGCTTGCGGGGCTTCCGGCCGAGGTTGGGCTTTATGCCTCGATCCTGCCGCTGGTGGCCTATGCCTTGTTCGGGACCAGCCGGGCGCTGGCGGTTGGGCCGGTGGCCGTGGTGTCGCTGATGACCGCGTCGGCGCTGGCGCCGCTGGGTCTGCAAAGTGTCACGGAGTACGTGACCGCAGCGGGCATGCTGGCCTTTCTGTCCGGCGCGATGCTGCTGGGCATGGGTTTTTTCCGGCTGGGGGTCGTTGCGAATTTCCTCAGCCATCCGGTGATTGCCGGGTTCATAACGGCATCGGGTCTGCTGATCGCCGCGAGCCAACTCAAGCATATCCTGGGCGTGTCGGTGCAGGGCCATAGCTTGCCCGGACTTCTGTCTGATCTTTTTGCGCATCTGGATGAGACAAATCCCGCAACCCTAATCATCGGTCTGGCCGCGCTGGGTTTTCTGTTCTGGGTGCGCAAGGGCATGGCGGCGGCCTTGCAGCGCCATTTCGGCCTGTCGCGGCATCTGGCGGCCACATTGGCGCGGATTGGGCCGATCTTTGCGGTGATCGGAACCACTCTGGTGACCTGGGCGCTGGATCTGCAATCCTGGGGCGTGGAGGTGGTGGGGACCGTGCCGACCGGATTGCCGCCCGTCGGCGTTCCGTGGGAGGCATGGCCGCTGATCCCGGCGCTAGCCGGTCCGGCGCTGCTGCTGTCTGTCATCGGATATGTGGAATCCGTATCCGTGGCGCAAACCCTGGCCGCCAAGAAGAAACAGCGGATCGATCCGAACCAGGAGCTGATCGCCCTTGGCGCCGCCAATATGTCGTCGGCCTTGTCGGGCGGCTATCCGGTGACCGGTGGTTTTGCCCGGTCGGTGGTGAATTTCGATGCCGGCGCCGAAACGCCCGCGGCGGGCGCCTTTACCGCTGTTGGGCTGCTGGTGGCCGCGATGTTCCTGACGCCGCTTTTGTATTTCCTGCCCAAGGCGACGCTGGCGGCCACGATCATCGTGGCGGTGCTGTCGTTGGTGGATCTGTCGATCCTGACCCGCGCCTGGAGCTATTCGCGGGCGGATTTTGCGGCGGTGTTCACCACAATTGCGCTGACCCTGACCGCCGGTGTCGAAACCGGTGTCGCCAGCGGTGTCGTTGTCTCGCTGTTGCTCTTTGTCTGGAAAACCTCGCGCCCGCATGTCGCCGAAGTGGGGCAGGTGCCCGGTAGCCAGCATTTCCGCAACATCCTGCGCCACCATGTTGTTACCGACCCGCATGTGCTGACGCTGCGGATCGACGAAAGCCTGTATTTCGCCAACGCCCGCCGGATGGAGGATATGGTTGTCGAACGCGTCCTGCGCGACCGGAACACGATCCGCCATGTCATCTTGATGTTCTCGGCTGTGAACGAAGTGGATTTCAGCGCGTTGGAATCGCTGGAGGCCATCAACCAGCGGCTGCGCGATCTGGGGGTCACGCTGCATCTGTCCGAAGTCAAAGGTCCGGTAATGGACCGGCTGAAACGCAGTCATTTCCTGCAAGAGATGACAGGGCAGGTTTTCCTATCCCAGTTTGAAGCTTTTGATCATTTGCGATCCAGGAGCGCCAAGACGGCTTGAGTATCGATTAATCTCATAATCGGTATTATGGTGAATACTTATGCCTGTCTGGACGTCACATGGCGACAAAGGATTGGCTTATTCCCGATGGAATTCATACGATTGCAGTGAACATCTGCCATTGTAAGGACCTGATATGGAGTTGAAAGACCGGATTGTCGTCGTGACAGGTGCCGCCAGTGGCATCGGACGTGGTCTTGCCGTGCGTTTTGCGGCCGAAGGCGCAAAATCTGTCGTCTGTGCTGACAGAAACCTGGTTGGCGCGCAGCAAGTAGCCGATGAGATCGGCGGTGTCGCCTTTGCCTGCGATGTCAGCAAAGAAGATGACATTGCCCGGCTGATCGACACGGTCGAACGCGAGGTCGGCCCGATCGACCTCTTTTGCTCCAACGCGGGTATCCTGACCATCGGCGGTATCGAGACGCCCAACGAGGATTGGCAGCGGATCTGGGACATCAACGTCATGTCACAGGTCTGGGCCGCGCGCCATGTGGTGCCGCGCATGATTGCGCGCGGTGGTGGCTACCTTCTCAACACCGCCTCGGCTGCGGGCCTGCTCAACCAGGTCGGCGCCGCGCCATATGGAGTGACCAAACACGCCTCGGTCGGTTTGGCGGAATGGCTGGCGATGACCTATGGCGATCAGGGCATCGGTGTTTCGGTCCTGTGCCCGCAGGCCGTGCGCTCGGAAATGACGCGTGGACACGAGGAGTCTGTTGCGGCGCTGGATGGAATGCTGGAGCCTTCGGACGTGGCGCCGGCCTGTATCGAAGCCATTCGTGAACGCCGTTTCCTGGTGCTGCCGCATCCACAGGTCCTGGATTATATTCGAATGAAAACAGCGGATTATGACCGTTGGTTGGGCGGAATGCGCAAGTTGAACCGGCAGTTCGGCGGCAAGCTTTAATCCCGGGGCTGCAAGCGTCGCATCAGGCCCTCTTGGGCGACGCTGGCCACCAGAGTGCCATCCTCGGCATAGACCTTGCCGCGGTTGAAGCTGCGGCCCGCACCGGTCCAGGGGCTGTCCATTGCATAAAGATGCCAGTTTTCGAACCGGATCGGCGCGTGAAACCACATCGCATGATCCAGGCTCGCGCCATTGACCTGGCGTGTGTACCAACTGAGCCCGTGCGGGCGCAGGCCGGAGCCCAACAGCCCCATGTCCGAGGCATAGGCCAAAAGCAGATGCTGGGTCGCCGGATCGGCCCCGGCGGCGGCGCCCATGCGAAACCACAGATAGTGGCGGTCATCCGTCGGGATCGGCTCGAACATGTCCCGCGGCTCGACTTCGCGGATTTCGATGGGCCTTGGCCGGGTGAACTCGGCCCTTTGCTTCTCGGGGATGCGGTCGATGAAGCGCTCTTGCAGGGTCTGGCGCGTGGGATGCGCAGCCGGGCCGTCAATCTCGGGCATCGGGTGCTGGTGATCCCATCCGGCGTCACCGGCATGAAACGAGGCGGACAGGTTCAGGATTTGCCGTCCATGCTGGATCGCCACCACGCGCCGGGTGGTAAAAGAGCCTCCATCCCGCGCCCTATCGACTTGATAGATAACGGGAATGCTTGGGTCTCCGGGCCGGATGAAATAGGCGTGCAGTGAGTGACACAGCCTGTCCTCCACCGTCCGGTAGGCCGCGGCCAGCGCTTGGGCGATCACCTGTCCGCCATAGATGCGCGTGGGTGTCTCACCCCCCGACCCTGTTCCCCGAAACAAATCGGTTTCCAGACGCTCGACATCGAGCAAGTCCAGCAACTGGCGTTCGGCTTCGGTCATGGACATCTCGTATCTTTACGTTCGTTGCGCCGCATAAGTGATAAAGAACTCGAAGCTTTCCGGGTTTGCCATCGAGTCCCGGTTGACCACTTTGGCGGGATCACCGCCCAATAGCAGTTTTTTAACGGGCACTTCCAGTTTCTTTCCTGACAGGGTGCGCGGCACTTCCTTGATTTCTATGATGTCATTCGGGATGAAACGCGGCGAAACCGCCTCGCGGATGGCGGTGTTGATCTTGGCTTTCAGGTCGTCGTCCAATTCTACGCCCGGGGCCGGAACGACAAAGAGCGGCATGAAACTGTCGCGGCCAAGGAACTCCAGATCGACGACGAGACTGTCGAAGACCTCGGGCAGGCTTTCAACCGCGCGGTAAATCTCGGAAGAGCCCAACCGCAGCCCCTTGCGGTTGATGGTGGCGTCGGACCGGCCGTAGATCACCGATCCGCCTTCGGGAGTGATCTCGATCCAGTCGCCATGCCGCCAGATACCGGGATAAATGTCGAAATAACTCTCAAATAACCGACTGCCGTCAGTATCGCCCCAGAAATAGAGTGGCATCGAGGGAAGCGGTTCGGTACAGACAAGCTCTCCGACTTCACCAATAATTTCATTGCCTTCCGGATCAAAGCTGCGAACCGCATTGCCCAGATAGCGGCATTGCATCTCGCCCGCGCGCACCGGCAACATTGGGTTGCCCCCCACGAAAGCGCCGCAGAGGTCGGTCCCGCCCGAGATCGGCGCCAGCCAGATGTCCGGGTCGATGGCGTCATAAACCCATTCGTACCCATCGGCCGTCAGCGGCGACCCGGTGGTGCCAAGCGCCTTGAGCGTGCTCAGGTCCAACTCGTCGCGTGGGCGTATGCCTGCCTTGACACACAACGTTACAAAGGCCGCGCCGACACCGAAGTTGGTCAGCCGTTCCCGTGCAACACAACGCCAGACCTCTAACATGTCGGGATGATTGGCGGCACCGTCGAACAGGAACACGGTCGCACCCTGCCCCAACGCCACGAATTGCACGTTCCACATGATCCAGCCTGACGATGTCAGCCAGGAGAACCTGTCGCCCGCTTTCAGATCCTGATGCAACGATTGTTTGGCACCTTCCAGAAGGATGCCGCCATGCCCGTGGACGATGGGTTTGGGGTTGCCTGTCGTGCCCGAGGAATAGACGATCCACAGCGGATGGTCGAAAGGCAGATCGGCAAAGCTCAGTTCGGCCTTTGTGTCTGTCAGGTTGGACCATGCGGTTACATCATCGCCCAGTCCACCCGCCACCGGGATCAGCACCGTGTGTTCCAGCGTGTCGAGGCCCGCGCGGATGGTGTCCAACGCGGCGCGCCGGTCGACCAGCTTGCCCGCATGCACATAGCCGTCCTGCGCGATAAGAACCTTGGGTTCGATCTGGCGGAACCGGTCCAGGATGGCTACATGCCCCATGTCCGGGGCGCAAAGGGACCAGATCGCACCGATGCTGGCACAGGCGAGAAAGGCGATGGTGGCGGTTTCGGTGTTGGGCAGGACAGCGACCACCCGGTCGCCCTGCCCCACGCCCATGGCGCGCAGATGGGTTGCCACGCTGGCCACGCGATGCGCCAGCTCGGCCCAGGTCAGTTCGCAGCGGCCAAAGGTCTCCGACTGCACGATCAGCGCCACCTCGTCCGGCCGGGTTTCGGCGCTGCGCAGCATCTGGCGGGCGAAATTGGTCCGTACCCCTGGAAACCATTCCGCGCCCGGCATCTTTCGCTCCGCCAGAACCACGCCCGATCCGCCGGAAAAGGGCAAATCGAAGTAATCCCGGATCGCGGTCCAGAACCCGTCAAGATCACTAACGCTCCACATCCAGAGCGCATTGTAATCCTCGAACTCCAGGCCCTTTTCCGACTTCAACCATCTCTGGAACGCGGCCATGCGGCTTTGCTCGGCGCGCTCTTTTGTGGGTGTCCACAGGATGGGCCTGGGGTCGGACATCAGATCAGTGCTCCATGGATCAAAGCCTTGAGTTCGGATCGCGAGGGATAGGAACTCGATGGCGAAAGCTGTGTGAAGAATACAACCGTGATATCATGCACCCGGTCGAGCCAGAAAAAGGTCGATGCCATGCCGCCCCAGCTGAAATCGCCGACGGATCCGGGGGTTCGTGCGCGGCCCGGATCCAGCACAACGGCGCCGCCCAGGCCAAAGCCCATGCCCTCCATCGGCTGTTCGGCAAAGCTCTGCGGTCCCATCGCGGCGATATCGCCCGGCAGATGGTTGCGCATCATGAAGTCGATCGTCGCGGGCCCGACAAGGCGCTGATCCCCCACCTCGCCCCCGCGGCGCAACATTTCTGCAAACCGGCTGTAGTCGTCGATGGTGCTCACCAATCCACCACCACCGGAAAACATTGTTGCCGCCTCAAAGGGCGAATGCCTGGCCTGATCGACCAGCCGCAGGGTCTCGCCCCCTGCCTTGGCCGCATTCAGCGCCATGGCGTCACCGGCAAGCGGTGTGTAGAGCGATGCGAACCGGTCCCCTGCTCCGATCGGTACCGAAAATCCGGTTTCCGTCATCCCAAGGGGGGCAAATATCTCCTGTGCAAAGAACTCCGCCAGTGACCGGCCCGAGACTACTTCGACCACGCGCCCCAGAATGTCGATTGCCACCGAGTACTCCCAGCGGGTTCCGGGCTGAAAGGCCAGAGGCAGCGCCGCGACCTGGTCGCACATATCCTCCAGCGACCCCTGATCGGGTTTGAAGAGGAGGTCCTGCTCCTCCATCGCGCGGGCCAGCACACCGGGGTTGAACGGATAGCTGAGCCCGGACGTATGGGTTAGCAACTGATGCAGCGTCGGCACCGCCGCCCGTTCCGTCTGGTCGATCCGCTCGGCGCCGGGCACCAGCGCCCGCATGTCGGAGAATGACGGAATGAACTGGGACACCGGCGCGTCGAGGTGAAACAACCCCCGTTCCGCCAGCATCATCACCGCAAGCGAGGTGATGGGCTTGGTCATCGAATAGATCCGCGCAATCGTGTCGCGTTGGAACGGCAAGCCGTTTTCGGCGCTGCGCAGACCTGCTGCGTGAAAATATACCTCTTCGCCCGACTGGCTGATCAGAACGGAACTGCCCGCATACTTGCGTTGATCGACATAGCGTTGCATCCATTCGGCGATGCGCCCCAGCCGCGTTGTGTCAAGTTTGCGTGAAATCGGGCTGGTCATTTGCATGCTCTCCTCTGGCTGCGCCTCGGCCGGAGTGTCCCCCGTGCCCGCGCCCGAGAAAAGTACGTAGGAATACGCATCACCCGATCATCGCCTGCATTGCACCCCGCGTTTCCGCGTTGAACCAGCCACCTTCAGGCGCGTTGCCGCCCGCCACGGTCTCCTTCTCGATCAGTGCGATAGTCGCGCCGCGGATTTGTTGTTTGACTTTGGCAAAGGTAACTGGCGGGATCTGTGCCAGCGCCCGTGCCTCGGCCAGAGCACGCGTATGGACGTCGTCATCCAGCACGTCAACGATACCGGCCGCATGGGCGGTGTGCGCGTCGATGGGCTGGCCTGTCAGCATCAGCCGACGAAGCATGTCGGGCGACAGGGTTGCGCGGGCAATCTCCATGGGGCCAACCGGGAAATCGGCGCCTACCCTTACTTCGGCCAGTCCAAACCGTGCCCTGGACGACGCAACGCGCAGATCGCTGCCCAGCACAAAGAACAGCCCGCCCGCGATGGCGGCGCCGTTGACGGCGCAGACCGTGGGTTTTGGACAGGCAAAGAGCGTCAGGAACCCTTCGTTCAGCCCCCTCAAGATGGCGTGCTGCTGCGGAATGTCGAAATGCTGGGCCTCTTTGAGGTCGAGGCCTGCGGACAGCACCTTGAATGGGCTGGTCAGGAAGATAGCCCGTACCGAGTCATCCCGCTCCAGTTTTGCGATGGTCGCGGCAAACTCGGTCAGGAACGGCGCGCTCAGCGCGTTCACCGGCGCCCGGTTCAGCACCAGTTCCGCCAGACCGTCCTCGTGCATGTTCAAAAGAATTTCGCTCACACTGTCCTCCCTCGCTTGCGGCCGAGCCTAGTCGCTGCGCGCCCCAAACGTCGAGTAACAAACCCCGCTCCCCCCACACAAGATGCGCAACGTCACAACAGGAGATGTTGACACCCGGGATTGCCGCTCCCTAGCGTTTAGGAGGTTCACACGGAAGGGTCTAACATGAAGCTCTACTTCGCTCCGGACACCCGCGCGGTGCGCATCGCCTGGCTTCTTGAGGAGCTGGGGTTGGACTATGACCTGGAAAGATTCACTTTGGGCGATCCGGCCATGCGCGGCCCCGAGTACCGCCGGATTCACCCTTTGGGACGCGTGCCGGTCCTTGCCGATGGCGACGTGACCATTCACGAATCCGGCGCAATTGTCGAATACGTGCTGGCCCGCCACGGCCAAGGCCGCCTGCGCCCTGAAACCGGTTCAGCCGAGTTTCCCAACTACCTGCAATGGCTTCATTTCTGCGAAGGCATGTTGATGCCTCCGATCAACACGATCGTGGTGGAAACGGTTCTTTTGCCGCCAGACCGGCGCAACGAGGTGAATGTGAAGCGTGCGGTGAAACTTCTCAATCAGATGCTCGCCGCGGTGGATAGGCATATGGAGGGCAGAGAGTATCTGGCGGGAGCGTTTTCGGGTGCCGATATCATGACCGGGCATGCGGTGATCACCTCTGCCCGGTTGGGGGGCGATTTCACCGACAAACCCAACCTGCAACCCTATGCCGGCCGGTTGCTGGCCCGGCCCGCGCTGCAAAAAGCGAACGCGCTGTGAGCGCGCCGGTCGCGCTGATCGTCGGTGCTGGTGACTATATCGGTGCCGCCATCGCGCGCCGGTTTGCGCGGGGCGGTTTCACGGTCTGTCTCGGGCGGCGAAACGGTGACAAGCTGATCCCGCTGGTCGAGGATATCCAGTCCGAAGGCGGCCGGGCGCATGGCTATACCATGGACGCGCGGGACGAGGACAGTGTTGTTGACCTCTTCGCCCGGGTCGAGAGCGAAGTCGGGCCGATCGAGGTCGTGATCTTCAATGTGGGCGGCAACGTCCGGTTTCCCATCCAGGAAACCACTGCGCGGGTGTTTCGCAAGGTCTGGGAAATGGCCTGTTTTGCCGGGTTCCTGACCGGGAGAGAAGCAGCCCGTCATATGGTTCCGCGGGGCCGAGGCAGCATCTTTTTTACCGGTGCCAGTGCCTCGCTGCGCGGCAATCCGGGGTTTGCGGCCTTTGCGGCCGGCAAAGCCGGGCTCCGCGCTTTGGCCCAGAGCATGGCCAAGGAACTTGGGCCAAAGAACATCCATGTCGCGCATCTGGTCATCGACGCAGGCGTCGATACTTCGTTTGTCCGCAAACGGATGCAGCAGGCAGGCCGCGACCCTGATACATTGCCGCCAGACACGCTGATGTCGCCGGATTCGGTGGCCGAGGCTTATTGGATGTTGCACCAACAGACACGGGACGCCTGGAGCTTTGAGATGGACCTGCGGCCCTTTGGAGAAAGATGGTAATGCACAATATCGAGTTCATTTATGATTTTGGAAGTCCGAATGCCTATCTCGTGCATCGGGTCCTGCCCGACCTGGTCGCGCGTCACGGCGCCATCATACGACCGTCTCCGGTCTTGTTGGGCGGTATCTTCAAGGCCACAAACAACCAGTCCCCGATGGAGGCGTTTTCGCGCGTCCGCCACAAGCTGACCTATCAGGCGCTGGACCTGCAACGCTTCGTGCTTCGTCATGGTCTGGTGTTCCACATGAACCCGCATTTTCCGGTGAATACGCTTCTGCCCATGCGCGGAGCAATATTTGCGCGCGGAAAAGATTGGGAAAACAACTATATGGATGCCATGTTTAATGCGATGTGGGTGCATGGCCAGAACCTTTCCGAACGGCATGTGTTCGAAGAGGTGCTGCGCGAGAGCGGCCTGCCTGTGCGGCGCACGCTGGAGGCGGTCGAGACGCCAGAGATCAAGCAGGCGCTGGTCGACGCAACGGCAAGGGCGGTGGAACGCGGCGTGTTTGGCGCGCCCTCGATGTTGCTGAACGACGAGCTGTTTTTTGGCAAGGACTCGCTACCGGACCTGGAGTTCGAGCTGGAAAAGACCGGCTAGGGAGTAAGGCCCAGTGCCTTCCCGGCCGCGATCAGCAGCGGTGCATAGGTGTTTTCCAGTTCCTCGACCGTGACATGAAAGCTGGGGCCGCCCACGTTGAGGCCGTGCACCCGGCTGCCGCCCAGCGAGACCACCGGCACAGCGATGGCATTCACATCGGCGCGCCAGTCTCCATAGCCGGAGCAATAGCCACGCGCTCTGTACTGTTCGACCGCGTTGCGGGCTTCAGCCTCCAGCGCTGCAATCTGTTGACCCGTGTCCCGCGCACCAGCCTGAATTGCCGCGCTCCGATCTTCCTCGGTCATACCCGCCAGAATGGCGCGCCCCATGGCAGAGCGGAACAAGGGCAGGCGCGAACCGACATGCATGCTGAGCGAGACATTCTCGCGCGATCGCGAGACCGCGACATAGACCGCTTCGGCCCGGTGCGCCTCTCCCAGTGCGGCGGTGATATAGGGGTTGGTGCCCGCGCGCAGACCGCGCAGCACCTCGGCGGCGCGGTCGCAGATATCCATGCCCGCCAGCACACCCATGCCCAGTTGCAGCACGCCCACGCCCAGCCGGTAGGCGCCGGTTTCACGATCCTGCACCAGATAACCCAACTGGCACAGCGTATAGGTCAGGCGCGAGACGGTGGGTTTCGGCAGGCTGGTCCGCTCGGACAGGTCGGTATTTGTCAGCAGCACCTCGCCGGGGCGAAAGCTGCGCAGCACATCCAGCCCCCGCGCCAGCGCGGTGACAAAATTGCGGTCCTTGCTCTCGGTCAGACCGTCCATATCACCGCCCTGCCCGCTCACCCGCGCAGCGCCCTCAACCCGTTTTGCGCAAACACGCCCACATACTGGCCCAGCCGCCGGGCGCGTTCGGGGTTTGACGCATTGCCATCCAGTGCGCGTTTGTAGACGCCCTGGATGATCGCGGCCATGCGGAAGAAGTTGAAGGCAAGATAGAAGCCGAACCGGTCGATCCCGCCGATGCCACGCCGCGCGCAATAGGCGGCGATGAATTCGGCATCCGTGGGCAGACCCAGCGCGGCACGGTCGACCCCTGCCAGCCCGCGGCCCTCCTTGCCCGGCGGCATCTGCCATTGCATGATCACGGCGGCCAGGTCGGCATAGGGGTGGCCGATGGTCGACAGCTCCCAGTCCAGCACGCCCAGACAGCGGGTGCCGCCCTTTTCGAACATCATGTTGTCGATCCGGTAATCGCCATGCACCAGCGTGCGCTGGCCGTCATCCGCGGGCATTTCCTGTCCCAGCGCCTCGATCAGCGCGTCCATGTCGGCGATGGTGTCCGTTTCCGAGGCGCGATACTGCTTGGTCCAGCGCGAGAGCTGTCGTTCGAAGTAGTTTCCCGGCGGGCCGTAATCGGACAGGCCCACGGCGTCGATGTCGACCGAATGCAGCGCTGCCAGCACCCGGTTCATCTCGTCGATGACAGCGGTGCGGGTGGCGTTCGTCTCGCCCTCCATCGTGGGTTCGTAGAAATTGCGCCCGTCCAGATGTTCCATCACGTAAAAGGCCGAGCCGATCACCGCATCATCCTCGCACAGCAGATACATGCGCGGCACCGGCACATCCGTGCCCGCCAGTGCGCTTTGCACCCGGAACTCGCGATCCACTGCGTGAGCGGATTTGAGCAAGACACCCGGCGGCTTGCGCCGCAGCACATAATTGCGCGCAGGTGTCTTCAGCAGGAACGTCGGGTTCGACTGGCCAACGTCGAACTTCCGCGCCTCCAGCGGCCCGGCATAACCCGGCAGGTGGTCGCGCAGATAGGCATCGACGGCGCTCAGGTCAAGGCTTTGGGTCGTGTCGCTCATATCCTGTTCCTCAACTATAGCTCAGCATATCCGCATGGGCCGGTTGGGCAAAATGCGGGGTGGCGTTGAATTCATGCAAAAAGAAGGCGCGCGGGGTAAAGATGAACCGCGACATGGCGGTGTTCTTGACCTGCAGGTTCAGCGCGATCATCTGCTCGGGCGGCGCGCTCAGCGCGGCGGCAGTCAACTGTCCGATGGCCCCGCCCGAGCTGATCACCAGCACCCGTTCGGCACCCTCGCGGGTAGCCAGCTGGCGTGCCGCCTCGATCCGGGCTGTGAACTGGGCCCAGCTTTCGCGCGCACCCTCGATACCGCCGCCCTGCCATTCGCGCAAAACATCGCGCAAGGTGCGGAAATGTGTCTTGCGGTCATGCTGCACCGGATCGGGGATAGTGCCGCCGAATTTCACCCGCAACAGGTCGTGGAAATCATATTCGTTCCAGCCCGCGTGCTCCTCGGGTGCGTCCGTGAACCCCATGCCGCGCAGGGTCTCTTTCTGTCGCGCCAGCGTGCCGGTGACCAGCCGGTCGGGCACCCAGCCCATTTCGCGCAGCGCGGCGCCCACCAGTTGCGACTGGCGATGGCCAAGCGCGCTCAGCCGGTCATAGTTGTCCGATCCGAACGAGGCCTGCGCATGGCGGATGACGATCAGTTCCGCCATGGCTCAGCCGGTGAACTCGGCGGCAAGCCGCGCGCCCGCCGCGCGATACTCGCGGTCGATCCGGTCCACCAGATCGGCCACCGGCACAATCTGGTGCACATCGCCCACGCCCTGGCCCGAGCCCCAGATCTCTTTCCACGCCTTGGGTTTGGAAGATCCCTGGCTGAAATTCATCGAACTGGCATCGGCCGAGGGCAGGTTGTCGGGATCCATCCCGGCGCGTTCAACCGACTTCTTCAGGTAATTGCCGTGCACCCCGGTAAAGAGCGAGGAATAGACGATGTCCTCGGCGGTGCTGTCGATGATCATCTGCTTGTATTCGGGCTGTGCATTGGCCTCATTCGTGGCGATGAAGGGCGAGCCCATATAGCCGAAATCGGCCCCCACGGCGCGGGCGGCCAGCAGGCTTTCGCCACAGGCGATGGCGCCCGACAGGGCCAGCGGCCCGTCGAACCACGACCGAATTTCGCGGGTGAGCGCTAGCGGCGATTGCTGGCCAGCATGGCCCCCGGCGCCTGCGGCCACGGCGATTAGCCCGTCGGCGCCTTTTTCAATGGCCTTCTTTGCAAACGTGTTGTTGATCACGTCATGCAGCACAACGCCGCCGCAGCTGTGCGCGGCCTCGTTCACCTCGACCCGGGCACCCAGCGAGGTGATCCAGATCGGCACGTTCCAGCGGCTACAGATCTCCAGATCCCGTTCCAGCCGCCCGTTCGAGCGGTGCACGATCTGGTTTACCGCAAAGGGCGCAGCCGGGCGGTCGGGGTTGTCTTGGTTGTGGCGATCCAGTTCCTCGGTGATGCGTTTCAGCCAGGCCTCGAGCAGCGGCGGCTCACCCTCCGCCTCTCGCGCGTTAAGCGCGGGGAAGGATCCCACGATCCCCGCCTTGCATTGCGCGATCACCAGATCGGGTACCGAGATGATGAATAGCGGCGAGCCGATCAGCGGGATGCGCAGGCCGCGCAGGGCCGGCGGCAGGTGGCTTTCGTCACGGGTCCAGGTCATGTCTTTCACTTTCTCATGCTCCCCAGGGCAGGTCGATGCCACGCGCATCCGCCGCCTTGCGGGCAAATTTGCGGGTCTGGCTGAACGCGTCGGTCAGCTCGCGCTTGCCCTCTTCGCTTTGCACCGATGCAAAGCGGGCGGCAATGTCCTCGGGCGTGTTGGCGCTGCCTTCCAGCAGGATGCCCTCGGTCTCGAATATGCGGGTCTGCGCGTAACAGCCCGCCCCGGCGCAGAGGATCACGCGCGAGGGTGCATCCTCGCTCACCAGATACAGAAGGCCGGGCGTGATCGTTTCGGGCGCCAGCAGCGCCAGCGCCTGTTCGGGGATCAGCGCCTCGGTCATCCAGGTCGCGGCGGTCGGCGCCAGACAGTTGACGCGGATATTGTCGCGCGCGCCCTCGAGATGCAGCACGTTCATCAGCCCCATCATCGCAGCCTTGGCCGCGCCATAGTTGGCCTGCCCGAAATTGCCGTAAAGCCCCGAGGCCGAGGAGGTGAAGACCACCCGGCCATAGCCCTGTTCGCGCATGATCGGCCAGCAGGCATGGGCCACATTGGCGCTGCCGATCAGGTGCACGTCGATCACCTTGCGGAAATCGCCCATACTCATCTTGGCAAAGCTCTTGTCGCGCAGGATGCCCGCGTTGTTGACCACGATATCGACGCGGCCCCATTGGTCCATGGTCTGGGTGACCATGTCAGCCACCTGCGCCTCGTCCGCCACATCGGCCCCGTGCGCGATGGCCTCGCCGCCCATGGCGCGGATCTCCTCGACCACCGCCTGCGCGGCGACGGAGGAGGCACCGGTGCCGTCGGGTGCCGCCCCCAGATCGTTGACCACCACCCTGGCGCCGCGCGCGGCCAGACCCAGCGCATGGGCGCGGCCCAGACCGGCGCCCGATCCCGTGACGATCGCCACCCGTCCGTCAAAACGAATGTCCATCCCCGCCCCCTTACAGCGCCTTTTCAAAGATGTTGGGGCCGGTCATCACGTTGATGCCGCCCGAAACCGGGATCACCGCGCCGGTGACATAGGCGCCGCCGCGCCCGCAAAGGAACAGCATACAGCCAGCGATATCCTCGTCCCGGCCGACCCGGCGCAGCGGCACGTCGCTGCCGACCTTGGTGCGTTTTTCCTCGTCAGCGGTGGCGAATGCGGTCATCCGAGACACAAACGGCCCCGGCGCAAGCGCGTTGACGGTGACGGCATAGGGCGCCAGTTCCTTGCCCATGATCTTGGTCAGATGGATCACCGCCGCCTTGGAGGCCGCATAGCTATAGGCGCCATCGCCCATCGGAACTTCGCCCATGACCGAGCCGACGTTGACCACGCGAGCAGGGTCATCGATGGTGCCGCTTTTCATCAGCATCGGCAACAGCTTCTGGGTCAGGTCAAAGACACCGGCCACATTGACGGACATCACCTTTTCCCAGGCCTCATGCGGGAACTGGCCCATCGGCGCGCCCCAGGTGACACCGGAATTGTTCATCAGGATATCAAGGGCTTCGGTGCGACCCTTCACCTCGGCGATAAGCGCGTCGATGCCCTCTTTGCTCCCCACGTCGCCCGCGAACCCCTCGGCGCTGCCGGGGGCATCCAGCGCGTTCAGCTCGTCAGCGACCGCTTCACAGGCCTCGCCCTTGCGCGAGGCGATCAGCACGCGGGCACCCGCGCGAACCAGCGCCTCGGCTGCCATGCGCCCTATGCCGGTGGCGCCGCCGGTGACCAGCGCGGTCTTGCCATGCAGCGAAAACAAAATCTCAGGTGTCATGATTATTCCTTAAAATCCGCGTGCTTGTGCAACGATGTTCGCGTGATATCCATAGTCGCCCAGCCATTCGGCCCCGACCCGGGCGCGTTTCATGTAGAAGCCCATGTCGAATGCGTCGGTCATGCCGATGCCGCCATGCATCTGCACCCCCTCCTGCACCGCACGCTGTGCAGTGTCGGTGGCGCGCGCCTTGGCCAGCGACACGGCCAGCGCCGCGTTCTCGGGGTCTTCGTCCAGCATCCGGCCCGCGTTCAGGATGGCCGAGGCGGTCACCTCGCATTCGCACCACAGATGCGCGGCACGGTGTTGCAGGGCCTGAAACGCACCAATCGGAACCCCGAACTGCTTGCGTTCCTTGAGATATTCGACGGTCATGGCAAAGGCGCCAGCGGCCAGCCCGGCCATCTCGGCCGCCAGCGCCGCCTGACCGGCCCGCAGTGCGGGTGCCAGAACGGTCATCGCGTCATCGACCTGACCCAGCACATCCTCGCCCGTGGCGATCACATCGGCAAACTCAATCCTTGCCGCGTCACGGCTGTCGATCATCGCCTGCCCCTCGCGGGTGATGCCGTCGCGGTCAGCGGGCAGGTCGAACAGGGTCAGCCCCGCATCGGTCCGCGCCAGCACCAGCAGGCGCTCGGCATTGGCGCCGTCCACGACAAACCGTTTTTCGCCGTTCAGGCGGAACCCGTTGCCCTCGGCCCGCGCCTGCATCTGTGTGGTCTCGGGGTCGAACTTGGCGCCCTCGTCGATGGCCAGCGCATAGGTGACCTCTCCGCTGGCGATCCGCGCCAGAGCCTGCCCCGCGCGGGCATCCGACACCTGCCGCAGCGCCGTCGCCGCGATCACTGCCGTGGACAGAAACGGCGAAGTGACCAAGGTCTTGCCCATCTCGCCGGCCAGTGCGCAGGCGGCGGCGTGGCCCATGTCGCTGCCCCCGGCCTCTTCGGGGACCAGCACCCCGGCCCAGCCCATGGCGGCCATTTCCGACCAGAGCGCCCGGTCCTGCGTCTGCCCGCTGTCGCGCAGCCCCCGCAGATGCGCCACCGGGGCGGCCTGATCCAGAAAGCCGCGCGCGGCATCGGCCAGCATGACCTCTTCTTCTGTACGTACCAGTTTTGCCATCTGCCCTATCCCGGAAGCCCAAGAACGCGTTTGGAAATGATCGACAGCATCACCTCGGAGGTGCCGCCCTCGATCGAATTGGCCTTGGTCCTCAGCCAGTTGGGCGCGCGCCCGTCCTCCCAGACCAGCGCGTCGGACCCGCCCGCCACCATCACCAGTTCCAGATTGCGCTTGTTCAGCTCGGTTCCCATGTATTTCAGCATGGCCGAGGCATCGCCCGCGCCCTGCCCGGTCTCGGCCTGATCCTTGTAGCGCTCCAGTGTCAGCGCCACCGCCAGCCCGTCGACCTCGGCTCGCATCGCATCAGCGCGCAGCACCGTATCGGTGCTGCCGCTATCGGCCAGCACGGCGCCGAGTGCCCGCCCCGAGCCCATGGTGCCACCGGCGGCCGAGATCATCTCGCGCTCATGCGTCAGCAGGTATTTGGCCACATCCCAGCCGCGATTAACCTCGCCCACCACCTGTTCGCGCGGCACCTGCACATTGTCAAAGAAGGTCTCGCAAAACGGCGACGCGCCCGAGATCAGCTTGATGGGTCGCGTGGTCACGCCCGGGCTGGTCATGTCGAGCAAGATGAAGGAAATGCCCTTGTGCTTGGGCGCTTCACGGTCCGTACGTAGCAGCGCAAAGATCCAATCGGCCTTATCGGCGTAAGAGGTCCAGATCTTTTGCCCGCTGACAAGCCAGTGATCACCCTTGTCCTCGGCCCGGCTTTGCACATTTGCCAGATCTGATCCCGCGCCCGGTTCGGAATAACCCTGACACCAGCGGATTTCCCCGCGTGCGATGGGCGGCAGGTAATGCAGCTTTTGCTCATGCGTTCCAAAATGCAAAAGCGCCGGTCCCAGCATCCAGATGCCAAAGCTTTGCAGCGGATAGCGTGCGTTCAGGCGGCGCATTTCCTGGTGGAACACCTTCTCCTGATCCCGGCTCAGCCCGGCACCGCCATACTCGATGGGCCAGGTCGGCACCGTGTACCCTTTGCTGACGCAACGTTGCAGCCAGGTACGCTGGGCTTCTGACGTAAAGTTCCAGTTCTTTCCGCCCCAGCAGATGCTAGCCTCGTCATTACGGCCATCGCGCATGTCTGCGGGGCAATTCGCCTCTAGCCAGGCGCGCAGCTCGTCGCGGAAGGCGGCAATCGCCCTATCCTCTTCGGCCATGTCTCCTCCCCATATACCGATATCTGTTTTGCATTGCAGAATTGCATTTCGATAACCGGTTGACAACCAAGGGGACGGGCCAAAGACTTGACGTCAAATCGCGGTACGCACGCGACCGCAACAGGGAGAAAGACCGATATGAAAGCCATGCTGAGCACCGCCGTGGGCGGCCCCGAAACGCTGGAACTGACCGAACTGCCGGACCCGGTGCCGGGCAAGGGAGAGCTGTTGCTTCGGGTGCATGCGGCGGGGGTGAACTTTCCCGATACGCTGATGATCCGCGACCTCTACCAAATGAAGCCGCCCCGCCCCTTTGCCCCCGGCGGCGAGATCGCGGGAGAGGTTCTGGCGGTGGGCGAAGGTGTCAGCGCCTATGCGCCCGGCGACCGGGTGCTGGCACTGACGGGTCATGGCGGCTTTGCCACCCATCTGACGGTCAAGGCCAATGTCGCGGTCAAGATCCCCGATGCGATGCCCTATGAGGATGCCGCCTGTTTCATCTTTACCTATGGCACCTCGCATCACGCGCTCAAGGACCGCGCGGCGCTGCAACCGGGTGAAACGCTGCTGATCCTGGGTGCTGCGGGTGGCGTGGGCGCCGCCGCGATCGAGCTGGGCAAGGCCGCAGGCGCGCGGGTGATCGCCGCCGTCTCGTCCCAGGAAAAGGCCGAATTCTGCCGCCAGATCGGTGCCGACGAGACGCTGATCTATCCGCGCGAACCGGACCGCGATGGGCAAAAGGCGCTGTCGGCCGAGATCAAGAAACTGGCCGGTGGCAATGGGGTCGATGTGGTCTATGATGCGGTGGGCGGCGCCTATGCCGAACCCTGCCTGCGGGCGATGGCATGGAAGGGCCGTTACCTGGTGGTGGGCTTCCCTGCCGGTATCCCGAACATCCCGTTGAACCTGACCTTGCTCAAAGGCTGCCAGATCGTTGGCGTGTTCTGGGGTGCCTCGGTGTTTCGCGATCCAAAGGGCCACGCCGAGAACATGACCGACCTGTTCCGCCTCTATGCCGAGGGTCGGATCAAACCGCGCATCAGCGCCCGGTTTCCGCTGGAACAGGCGGCTGAAGCGCTGGAGATGATGCAGGACCGCAGGGTTCTGGGCAAGGTCGTCATCACGATGGGCTGATCGGATCACCCCAGATGCGAAATGTCGTTGAACCCCCGGACGGCCATCCGCTCGCCATGTATCACAAGGCGGCTGATGGACCCGTTATGCGCGCCGTTGAAGGCAAACGCCTGTGCCCCACAGGCCATGGCAAGCGCGGCGCCGATGACGCCGCCATGCACGAACACCGCGACCCGTTGGTCGGCATGGCGCGCAGCGATGCGCAACAGCCCCGACCGCACCCGCGCATGGAATTGCGCGGTGGTCTCGGCCCCGGGGATTTCGCCCCATTCCTGCATGTCATGGACTCTCCGGATCACTGGGTCGCCATGCGCGGCCCGGATCCGGTACTCGCCCGTATCCCAGTCGCCCAGGAAAACCTCGCGAAGGTCCGGCTCGACAATCGGTTGCAGGTTCAAATGCGCCGCCAGCGGGGCGGCTGTCTGGTGAGTACGCCGCAACGTGGTGACATAGATCGCCTCCAGCGGTTCGGATTTCAGCCGCTCGCCGACGGCGTGCGCCTGCGCTTCGCCATTGGGGTGCAGTTCCGGGTCGCCATGCCCGTCGACCGTGGGAAATGCCTCGCCCGGTCG
The DNA here is from genome assembly GCF_025673445.1 of Ruegeria marisflavi. Classification (NCBI taxonomy): domain Bacteria; kingdom Pseudomonadati; phylum Pseudomonadota; class Alphaproteobacteria; order Rhodobacterales; family Roseobacteraceae; genus Ruegeria; species Ruegeria marisflavi. The sequence goes on along the minus strand of NZ_JAOVQN010000003.1, from coordinate 214,398 downwards.
CGCGGCCCGGCTTTCTCCATGCCGGATCAGCAAAAGATCCGCCGCACCCTGCGGCGGCATATAGACAGATTGGCGATATTCCCTGGTCATCCGCGCCTCATACTCAGCTTTGCATCAAAGGTGACCCCAGACGGAAAGGAATTGCAATGACCCGACGAAAAATCGAAACGGGCAGTACGTTGGTTCAGTGCGAGGTGTCAAACCATGTCGCCACGATCACTCTGAACAACCCGGAAAAGCGCAACGCCATGTCTGGCAACATGACCGACGCCTTGTCGGAATTGTTCTTGGTACTCGACCTCGATTCCGAGGTGCGGGTTTTGATCCTGACCGGAGCGGCGGGCGCATTTTGCGCCGGTGGAGACGTGGCCAGCATGGGTGGCGCCCTAGCGGGCGGCGCTGCGCCCGATACCGATGCTATGATCCGCCGATTGCGCCATGCCCAGGAAACCGTGGGACTGCGCCTCTACAACCTTGGCAAGCCGACAATCGCGGCCCTGCCCGGTGCTGCGGCAGGGGCCGGAATGTCTCTGGCGCTAGCCTGTGACCTGCGGGTGATGGCTGACAGCGCCTTTCTTCTACCAGCCTTCGGCGGGATCGGACTGTCCGGGGATTTTGGCGGTACCTGGCTGCTCAACCAGTTGGTTGGCCCATCGCGCGCCAAGGAGATTTATTTCACCAACCGCAGGATCGGCGCAGAGGATGCGCTGTCGCTTGGGCTTGCCAACCGGGTTGTTGCCGCTGCCGAGTTGCAGCAAACAGCCGAAACCCTTGCCGCCGAAATTGCCGGATTTGCGCCAATGGCTCTGCGCTACATGAAGGAAAACCACAATCGCGCGCGGGCGACCAATCTGCAAACATCCATGGAGATAGAGGCGGACCGGATGATCCGGACGCTGCAAAGCAAAGATCACGCCGAAGGCGCACGCGCCTTCATGGAAAAGCGTAAGCCAGTATTCACGGGACGTTGAGAAAAAGATATGTCAGCACTCGCTCGGGCACTTGCCACCGAACAGGAGAAAACCGGCACCGAAATCGGCGTGTCGAACTGGATCACTGTCGATCAGGACATGATCGACCGTTTTGCAGAGGTGACGCATGATGACCAATGGATCCATGTCAACCCAGAGCGGGCCGCCGCAGAGACCCCGTTTGGCGGCACAATCGCGCATGGGTTTCTGACCCTGTCCCTGGCCAGCCGCTTCGTCTATGACGTGCTGCCCGAACAACCCGGACAGGTCATGGGCATCAATTATGGTTTCAACAAGCTCAGGTTTCTTGCCCCCGTCCCTGCCGGATCCCGCCTGCGCGGGCGGTTTGTACTAAAGGACGTTCGTCAGCGATCGGCGACCGAGTTGTTGCGCGAACATGCGCTGACAGTCGAGATCGAGGGCGAGAAGACCCCGGCGTTGGTGGCCGATTGGCTGGGCCTCAGCATCTTCGCCGACTAACAAAGTGGGGTAATACTTTGTCCGAACACGCGGCCTTTCACCGATATGGGTGACAGGATTATGGACAGAACACGCTATTCCCGTTTAAGAGATTCCTGAATGGGGATGAAATTGACATGATGAGTATTCTGGTCCTGAACGGCCCGAACCTGAATCTTTTGGGAACACGCCAACCCGAGGTCTATGGGTCCACAACCCTGACAATGGTCGAAGAGGCCTGTATCGCGCATGGCAAAACCCTAGGGCTGGATGTGTCGTGCTTCCAATCGAACCACGAGGGCGCGCTGATCGATCAGGTTCACGAAGCCAAGGGTCAAAAGCGCGGGATCATTCTGAATGCCGGGGCCTACACCCATACCTCGATCGCGTTAATGGATGCTATTTCCTCGATCGAATTACCTGTGGTCGAGGTGCACCTGTCCAATATCCACGCGCGAGAGACCTTTCGCCACAAATCCTATGTCGCGCCGGTCGCTTTGGGGCAAATCTGCGGATTCGGTGCTCAGGGTTACATTCTGGCATTGGACGCGCTCAAGGCTCATCTCTCCAAAGGAGGGACTTGATGAAGCTACGCAGCTATCTAGAGTTCCTGAGCTACGTCAAAACCCTGGAAGAGCTCTGGGATGCTCATACCAAACAGATGGCCGAGTACGGGTTTGACCGCCTGCTATACGGCTATACCAATTACCGGACCGCCACGTCGCTGGGCGATCCCGAAGATTTTGTCATCCTCACCAATCACGAGAAAGCGTATATCGACGGGTTCCTTCATTCCGGTCTCTACTTTCACGCCCCCATGCTGCATTGGGCGCTGGAGAATGAAGGCGCGGGAAGCTGGAAGATGATCTCGGATATGCTGTCCAGCGCAACGATGACCCCACAGGAACAGCGTGTCTATGACTTCAATGCGGCACATGGGGTCACCGCAGGTTACACCGTCAGCTTTACCTCTGTCTCGGCGCGGACAAAGGGCGCGATCTCGCTGAGCGCACCCAAAGGAACAAGGCAGGAAGAGGTCGACGCGGTTTGGTCCGAACACGGACAAGACATTCTGCTGATGAACAATGTCGCTCACCTCAAGATCATGACCTTGCCCTATGTGGCACCGAACCGGTCCCTGACACGCCGGCAACGCGAAGCGCTGCAATGGGTTGGAGACGGAAAAACGACACAAGACATCGCTATCTTGATGGGATTGACCATGGCGACGGTGGAAAAGCATTTGCGATTGGCGCGAGAGGCTCTGTCCGTTGAAACCACGGCACAGGCGGTCTTAAAAGCCGCTTTGCATAATCAGATGTTTATTATGGAAGCCTAAGGCGACATTCGCCCCGTTTCTCAGCCATCGTATTTAAAGAAGAAACCGGACTGTTGCGCTGTTTTTCCTTTTGATTTTCCACGTAAAATCACAATAACCACGCCGGATCCTCCCTAAACTTTCTGCGTAGTTGAACATAGGTAAGGAATCCCCGACTTTCGATCACGACAGGGGTTGGGCAATATGACCTTGTTCCGTGAGTGGTGGCTTTAGCCTGGGGACATCGGGAAAAGATCCTCGTTTATTCGAGAGGCTCTCTGACCTGTCCGGCGGCGGGTGTTTATTGATCGGCAAGCACCGTCGGAGAACATGAGGGGCCCCATCCATCCCCATCGACCGGGGCCCCTCTTCTTTTCAGGTGAAACAGGAGATATCCGGTTTCACCTTTTTCTCGATCAACCAACATAAAACCGGCCGCATTTTAACGCGACCGGTCTTTTCATTTTTCAGTCGGCCAAGTCCAGAGAACGTGGCCATAGACCAATCAGCCCTGCGCCGCCTTGGCGACTTCGGCAGCAAAGTCTTCTTTTTCCACCACGATGCCTTCGCCAACTTCCAGACGAACGAAACCGGTGATTTCCGCGCCAGCTTCCGCTGCTGCGGCCCCAACGGTCAGGTCCGGGTTCACCACGAACTGCTGGCTCAGCAGGGTCGATTCAGCGACGAATTTCTTCATCCGGCCTTCGATCATCTTTTCGATCACCTGCTCCGGCTTGCCGGATTCGCGGGCGATATCCATCTGGATCTGCTTTTCCTTCTCGACGACCGCCGGGTCCATGTCGGCTTCGCTCAGCGCGGCGGGGTTCACGGCGGCGATGTGCATCGCAACCTGTTTGCCCAGGGCTTCGTCGCCGCCTTTCATGGCGACCAGAACGCCGATCTTGCCCATGCCAGCGGTGGCGGCGTTGTGGACATAGGTCACAACGGTGTCGCCTTCGATCTTGGCCATCCGGCGCAGGGTCATGTTTTCGCCGATCTTGGCGATCTTGTCGGTCAGCGTGTCGGCAACGGTCTTACCACCCAGATCGGCACCGTTCAGCGCGTCAAGGTCAGCAACGTTGACAGCGGCGGCCGCGATCTGGCCAACCATGTCCTGGAACTCGGCGTTCTTGGCGACAAAGTCGGTCTCGGCGTTCACTTCGACGGCGACGCCCTTGCCACCTTCGACGACAACGGCGACCAGACCTTCGGCAGCGGTGCGGCCGGATTTCTTGGCGGCCTTTGCCAGGCCCTTGGTGCGCAGCCAGTCGATGGCGGCTTCCATATCGCCGTCGGTTTCAGTCAGTGCTTTCTTGGCGTCCATCATGCCGGCGCCGGTTGCGTCGCGCAGTTCTTTCACGAGTGCAGCTGTGATTGCCATCTTGGCTCTCCTCAAATCGAATCGGATTTGGGGCAGGTCATACCCTGCCCCATTTGACATACAGATGACGGAGACCGATCAGGCCTCGGCGTCTTCCGCCAGTGCTTCTTCGACAGGCGCTTCTTCCAGCGCGCCCAGGTCGACGCCAGCGGCGCCCAGCTGTGCCGACATGCCGTCCAGCGCGGCGCGGGCGGCCAGGTCGCAGTAGAGGCCAATGGCGCGCGCCGCGTCGTCATTGCCGGGGATGATATAGTCGACGCCATCGGGCGAGCAGTTGGTGTCAACCACGGCCACAACAGGAATGCCCAGCTTGTTGGCTTCGGCGATGGCCAGTGCTTCTTTCTTGACGTCGATGACGAACAGCAGGTCCGGCACGCCGCCCATCTCGCGGATACCACCCAGCGAGGCTTGCAGTTTGCCCTGGTCGCGTTCCATGCCCAGACGCTCTTTCTTGGTCAGACCTTCGGCGCCGCCTTCCATTGCTTCGTCAATGGAACGAAGACGCTGGATCGACTGCGAAACGGTTTTCCAGTTGGTCAGCGTGCCGCCCAGCCAGCGGTGGTTCATGTAATACTGTGCCGACTTTTCGGCTGCTTCGGCGATCGGGCCTGCGGCCTGACGCTTGGTGCCGACGAACAGGATACGGCCGCCCTTGGCGACGGTATCGCGGATGACCTTCAGCGCCTGGTCCAGCATCGGAACGGTCTGGGTCAGGTCGACGATGTGGATGCCATTGCGGGCGCCGTAGATGAACGGTGCCATGCGCGGGTTCCAACGTTGGGTCTGGTGGCCGAAGTGAACGCCAGCTTCCAGCAGCTGACGCATGGAGAACTCGGGAAGAGCCATGCGGTATTTTCCTTTTCCGGTTTACGCCTTGGCGGGGGAGAAGAAGCGGATGCTCCAACCGGCGGTTCGGATGGGGATGTCTCCCCCAAACGGACCAAAACCCCGCCTGCGGGTTTTGAATGGCGCGCGTATAGGCCAGCAGCGCCGCAAGCGCAAGGGGCAATATCGTTGTCTCAGGGTCGCGCCAGTTCATGGGCGTGGCGCACGGCGGCCTCGCAATAGGCAGCCAAGGCCTTGCGGCTATCAAAACCCGCGACACGGACGGGCTCGTGATAGATCAGCTCGACCCGGCCCTGTCTGCGGGCGGCCAGGGTCTTTAGCAGATGCGGACCGAACTCCATGTCGCCCCACCAGCCATAGAACCGGTTTGATTGTCCCTCGGGCGGATGGAATACCACCGTAACCGGCTGCACATACATGAAATCGCGCAGCTCAGGTGTGAAAAAGGCGGCAAACAGCGTGGTCTTGAACGGCAAGACCCGAAGCCCGTCGGTCGAGGTGCCTTCTGGAAAGAACAACAGTTTGTGTCCGGCTTTCAGCCGCTCTTCGAACAGCGCGGTCTGTTCGCGCGCCTTCTTGGGGTTGCGCTCGATGAACACGGTGCCGGTCGCCCGCGCCAACCAGCCGATGCCGGGCCAGCTCGCCACCTCGGCCTTGGAGACGAAATAGATCCGCTTGCGCGCGTTCAGCGCAAAAATATCGAGCCACGAGCTGTGGTTTGCCACTACCGCCCCGTGCTGGCGCATCAGCTCTCCGCTGGTAGAGAAGCCCATGCATAGGATACGAAACGCGTTGCGACAGACGAACTGGGTAATGAACGGTGTCACGGGACGGCGCACGCCGCACAAAGGCCGCTCGATCAGCCGCACGCAGAGCAGCACCAAAAGACCGCCAAACACCAACAGGGCCAGCGGCAGGCCGCGCAGCAGCGCCAGCAGCCATCCCAACGGGCCGATTTTCACCTCCTCGGGTGGCTCATCGCTGTTCCACAGAGGTTCCATGCTAAACCCCGGAGTAGATCTTGCGCTGGCGCTCGTTCAGGCGCGTGGTGTCCAGGATCAGACAGACGTCGGTGGTATTGAATGCCTGGTCGACATAGGCGCCATCACCCACGTATCCGCCAAGCCGCAGATATGCCTTAATCAATGCCGGGACGTCGAGCATTGCGCGCCGCCGGTCCAGTTGGTCGGGCGGAACCCGGTTCATCTCGACAAAATGTTGCGGCTGCGCGCGAACGCGAAGCTCTTCGGGTGCAAGATGGCTGTGGTACAGCAAAGACAGCGGTTCGGCCAACGTTTCGGGATTGGTGCCATGGAAACTTGCAACCCCGAAAAGAATCTCGATTTCATGTCTGGCCACATAGGCTGCCAGCCCGTTCCAGAGGTTATACATCGCCATGCCGCCACGATAGTTGCGGTGGACGCAGGAGCGCCCAAGCTCCAACAGCTTGCGGCCCGAGGTCTTGAGGGCCGTAAGATCGTATTCATCCTCGGAATAGAACTGCCCGACCGCCTCTGCCTGTTCCGACCGGAGCAGTCGGTAAACGCCGACAACCTGACCGGACTTGTTGTCGATACACAGCATGTGGTCGAAAAACGGGTCGAATCTGTCCTGCTCCAGGCCGCGATCATGGTCGACCATCGCGCCGCTGCCACCCAGTTCCCGCACAAACACGTCATAGCGCAACGCCTGGGCCGCGCGGATTTCGTCTTCGTTTTCGGCAATTTTCACGGTGAATGTTGATCCGCGATCAGTCATCGGAGATTGCTTCCAGATTTCCCGGTTGCGGGCAGATACCGCGCCTCTGACGAGGTTGGCAACCGAAAGCGAACAGAAACTTTGGCGTTAACCTTTCGGTAAGGCAAATCACAGATCAAAGACGGGCACCAAGGCGATGCGTGTACCGTCGATCACCACCTTTCCTTGATCGGGAAAGTTAACCGTGATCTTTCCGGCGATGCTGGATTGCACCTGGCCGATTCCCCAATCGGGGTAACTCGGGTGGCGTACATACATGCCCGGTGCAAGAATGGCATTCAGATCGGTCATGGGCGCCCCCGTGTGGCAAGCATGTGAAGATCTAAGACGGAGGTATCGCATGGCCCAAAGCGGCGTCAACCTGGCTGGCCTGATCGGCTCGCGCATCTGCCATGACCTGATCAGCCCGGTCGGCGCAATTACCAATGGCCTGGAACTGCTCGAAATGACCGGCGCCGTTCAGGGGCCCGAGATGGATTTGATCTCGGACAGCGTCAATTGCGCCGAGGCGCGGATCAAGTTCTTTCGCATCGCATACGGGGCGGCAGGAGAGCAGAAGATCGGTCGCGCCGAAGTGGCTTCCATTTTCGATGACCTCAATCGTGGAAACCGGATTCGGGCAGAATGGTGTCCCGTTGAGCCGGTGCTGCGCAGCGAAACGCGGCTTGCCTTTCTGGCACTGCAATGCTGCGAAACCGCGATGCCCGTTGGCGGCGAGGTGAAGATCGAGGAGACCTCGGCCAACTGGCGGGTGACGGGAACCGCCAGCAGACTGGCCGTCGATCCGTCTCTTTGGGAAGGGCTGAGCAATCCGGCCGCGCTGGTTCAGATCACCCCGGCCCAGGTTCAGTTTGCCCTACTGCCCGCTGTTGCCGCCGACACCGGCCGGCGGATCACCGTGGAAACCACCGAGTCCCAGGTCATCATCAGGTTTTGATCAGCCCCGGACGGTGCCTTCGCCACGGACCAGATACTTGAAACTGGTCAACTGCGCCGCCCCCACAGGGCCACGCGCATGCATCTTGCCGGTGGCGATGCCGATCTCGGCGCCCATGCCGAATTCGCCGCCATCGGCAAACTGGGTCGAGGCGTTGTGCATCAGAATGGCGCTGTCGAGCCGCTCAAAGAAACGCGCAGCGACCGCGTCATTTTCGGTGATCACGCAATCGGTATGGTTCGAGCCATATTGGCGGATATGGGCGATGGCGGCGTCCACATCCTCGATCACTTTGGCCGCGATGATCATGTCGAGGTACTCCTTGCCCCAATCCGCCTCGCTTGCGGCGATGGATCCGGGCAGGCCTTCGGCCCTTACCTCAACCCCGGCCTCGATCAGCGCGCGCACGAGATCAGCACCAAGACTGTCCGTTATATCCTTGTGAATCAACAGACATTCAGCAGCGCCACAAATCCCTGTGCGGCGCGTCTTGGCATTCATCACCACCCGCAGCGCCTTTTCAGGGTCGGCGTCCTTGTCGACATAGATATGCACGATGCCTTCGAGATGGGCAAAGACCGGCACCCGCGCCTCGCGCTGTACCAGACCCACCAGTCCCTTGCCGCCACGCGGCACGATCACGTCGACATAATCGGTCATGGTCAAGAGCTCGGACACCGCCGCCCGGTCGCGGGTGGGCACCAGCTGGATCGCATCCTCGGGCAGGTTCGCGGCGCGCAGCCCCTCGACCAGACAGGCATGGATCGCGCCCGAAGAGTGGAAACTCTCGGACCCACCACGCAAGATCACCGCGTTGCCCGACTTCAGGCACAGCGCGCCGGCGTCCGCCGTCACATTGGGGCGGCTTTCATAGATCACCCCGATCACCCCCAACGGCGTGCGTACCCGCTGGATATGCAGGCCCGAGGGCATGTCCCATTCCGCCAGAACCTCGCCCACCGGATCGGCCTGTTCGGCCACGGTGCGCAGACCATCGACGATGCCCTGAATGCGCGCTTCGTCCAGTTTCAGCCGATCCATCATCGCCGGGCTCAGCCCCTTGTCGCGGCCATAGTCCAGATCACGCGCATTGGCGGCGATGATCTCGGCCCGGCGAGCCCAAACCGCATCGGCGGCGGCGATCAATGCGGCATGCTTGCGTTCTGCTGTCGCAAAGGCCAACTCGGCCGCAGCGGCCTTTGCCCGTTTGCCGATATCGGTCATGACGGCGGCGATGTCTTCGATGTCTTTCATGGCGGTCCCCTGGCTTGGGTCAGGTCAATGGATAGAGCGTTGCGGTCTCCGGGTCAAAGCGCCATGTCGTCCCGGTGGATCAATGCGGCGCGGCCTGGATAGCCCAGCGTTGCCTCAATCTCAGAGGACTGACGCCCACGAATGGCCCGCGCCTCGTCGCCGGTATAGCGGCAAAGCCCCTGCCCCAGGCGCCGACCGTCCGGGCCCAGAATGGCCACCGGATCACCGCGCCCAAATGAACCCGAAATCGTCGTCACCCCGGCTGGCAACAGGCTTTTGCCACCTTCCAGCGCACGCGCTGCCCCGGCATCGACCGTGATTTCTCCACGCGGTTTCATCGCGGCGATCCAGCGCTTGCGCGCCGCCTGCGGGTCGAGCGTTGCGGTGAACCAAGTGCAATTCGCGCCATTCTCAAGTATTTTCAGTGGGTTCAATGGCGATCCTTCAGTAATCGCCATGGCGCAGCCGCCTGCCGTGGCCATCTGCGCGGCCATCAGCTTGGTCTTCATCCCACCTTTGGACAGACCAGAAACCGCGTCGCCCGCCATTGCCACGATCTCGGGCGTGATGCGGTCGACCACATCGAACCGGGTGGCGCTCGGGTCTTCGTTCGGATTACCGGTATAGAACCCGTCCACATCCGACAGCAGGATCAACTGATCGGCCCCGACCGTCACGGCAATCTGCGCCGCCAGCCGGTCGTTGTCGCCATAGCGGATCTCGTCGGTGGCGACAGTATCATTCTCGTTAACGATGGGCACCGCCCCAAGGCTCAGCAGGGTTTCCAGTGTCGCGCGCGAGTTCAGGTAGCGGCGCCGGTCCTCACTGTCTTCAAGCGTGACCAGCACCTGCGCGGTGGTGATCTTGTGCGGATCCAGCGCTTCCTCATAGGCGCGGGCCAGCCGGATCTGGCCAACAGCGGCTGCGGCCTGCGACTGTTCCAGCGGCAACGCCGTACGCGGCAGGCCCAGTACCCCGCGCCCCAATGCGATGGACCCCGACGAAACCAGGATCACATCCATGCCCTGCCCTTTGAGCCAGGCCACATCCTGTGCCAGCGAGCGCAGCCACTCGGCCCGCAGATCACCGGTCTTGCGGTCGACCAACAGGGCCGACCCGATCTTGACCACCAGCCGCCGGGCTGCCGTCAGGGTTGCCAAGTCTGTTCCTCCTCGGCGGGTTTGTGGCGCAGACGGTCGGCGTCAATCTGCGCGCGCAAAGCGCGCAACACATCGGTGATCCCTTCACGCGAGGCGCCTGACATCATCATCACCGGACCGCCCGAGGCCTCTTCCAGCTCTTCAACCAGAAAGGCACGCTCCTCGTCATCCAGCGCGTCTATCTTGTTCAGAACGGTGATACGCGGCTTGTCGGCCAGATCTCCGCCATAGGCTTCAAGCTCGTGAATGATGGTGTGGTAATCCTCGATCGGATCGCCCGAGGTGCCATCGACCAGATGCAACAACACCGCGCAGCGTTCGACATGGCCCAGGAACCGGTCACCGATCCCCCGCCCCTCGTGCGCGCCCGCGATCAGGCCGGGGATGTCGGCAATCACAAATTCCACGTTGTCGACACCCACAACCCCCAGATTGGGATGCAGCGTGGTGAACGGATAGTCGGCAATCTTGGGCCGCGCGTTCGAGGTCGAGGCCAGAAAGGTCGACTTGCCCGCATTGGGCATGCCCAGCAGGCCCACGTCAGCGATCAGCTTCAGCCGCAGCCAGATGGTCCGATCCACCCCCGGTTGGCCCGGATTGGCACGGCGCGGCGCCTGGTTGGTGGCGGATTTGAAATGCAGGTTGCCGAACCCACCATTGCCGCCACGCGCCAGCAGCACCCGCTCACCCACGGTGGTCAGGTCGGCGAGCACGGTCTCCTCATCCTCGTCGAGGATTTCGGTACCAACCGGCACCCGCAGGACGATGTCACTACCATCCTTGCCCGAACGCTGCTGGCCGCGGCCGGGCTGACCGTTGTCGGCAAAGAAATGCTGCTGATAGCGAAAGTCGATCAGCGTGTTCAGCCCTTCGACCGCCTCGGCCCAGACCGAGCCGCCATCGCCGCCATCACCGCCATCGGGCCCGCCAAATTCGACGAACTTTTCCCGGCGAAAGCTGACACAACCGCCGCCTCCCGCGCCCGAGCGAATGTAGACCTTTGCAAGATCGAGAAATTTCATATTTGCTCCCTACTGCAAAGGCCGCGTACGGCTCAAGTCACAGCTTTCGGCTATAGGTCCAGGTGGGTACGGTCGCGCCCCGCGCAACCGAATAACTCTCGGCGTCTCCAAGATACTGAAACCCGCAATGGGTCAAGACCCTGGCTGAGGCCGGGTTATCCTGGAACACGCTGGCGAACATCGTCGCGTTGTCCATCGGGTTGGCATTTACCAACGCCTCCACCGCCATCGAGGCGATACCGGTGTTCCAGTAGATCGGCGCAACCCAGTATCCAACCTCGGATTGGTTGCGGTCCATCTTCTTGAGCGAGATCACCCCGATCAACTCGGGCCCGTTGTCGCGCGTCGCGTCCATAGCCCAGATATCCTCGCCCCGGTCATCGGACATCGCACGCGCGACAAACGCCTCGGTCATGCCGGGCGGTAAAGGATGCGGGATCGAGGTGGTCATACGCGCGACACGTTCGTCGCTGGCATAATACTCGATCAGCCCCATGTCCGATTTGCGCAAGGGGCGCAGATCGAACCGGTCGGTTTCAATGACAGGCTGATTTATGATCGTATCAAGCTTCATTCCTGTGCTCCTCCTCCGAACACAACAAAAACAACAGAGGCAACCGTCAGCCCCGCCAGCGTCCACATCAGGTATTTCTCGGCAGGCCGTCCTGCAACCACATGGGCAATCCTGTCGCCGGCAAACGCCCAGATCGGGTGGAAAACCGCCTGGCACGCCAGCAATATGCCAGCGATTGTAAATGTCGCTTGAAAATGTGGCGTTCCCGCGACGACAAAACCGGTAAACCCCGCCAAAATCATGGCCCAGGCCTTTGGGTTGAGCGGATGAACCAGCAGGCCCGCGCGAAATCCCGGCGGGTTGTCGCCCCCGGTCTGCGGCGTCAGACGCAGATTGGCGATTTTCCAGGCCAGCCAGCAAACATAGGCCACGCAAAGATATTTCAGCCCCTCAAAAACCCAGGGCGCCCTGTTGGCCAGCTCCATCAGACCAAAGCCCACCGGCCAGATCACCAGCTGCTTGCCCAGAGCCACACCTGCCACAAAGGGCAAGGCCGCCACAAAGCCATAACGCGCGCCGACCGACATCAGGGCCATGTTGGCAGGCCCTGGCGTGCCGACCTGGCTGGCGGCAAAAATCAGAAAGCTGGTCGTGGCAACGCCCATGATCCTGTCCGATCAAACTCCGGTGAAGAACGAGAAAGGGGACCGGCAATCCTTGCCGGTCCCCCATGAATTTTTTCTAAACCTTCTGGGTTTCGGCTTACTCTGCGGCCTCCGCCACCGGCAGGACCGAAATGAAGGTGCGCTGTTTCAGGCCCTTGTGGAACTTCACGGCGCCGTCGACGGTTGCAAAGATGGTGTGATCCTTGCCCATGCCAACACCCTGGCCCGGCCAGAACTTGGTGCCGCGCTGACGCACGATGATGTTGCCAGCATCGACAGCTTCACCGCCGTATTTCTTGACGCCAAGGCGGCGACCGATGGAGTCGCGACCGTTACGGGAGGAACCGCCAGCTTTTTTATGTGCCATTCTTTCTCTCCTTAGCCCTGAGCCAGCTCTTTGGCCTGCTCAACCCATTCGGGTTTCACTTTGACCGCGTCGATAGCAGCAATCTGCTCTTCCGACAAGGCGGCCAGCGCGGCAAAACTGACGATGCCAGCTTCGACCAGCTTCTTGGCGGCTGCGGGACCCACGCCGGTGATCTTGGTCAGATCGTCCGAACCTGCGACAGCTGCGGCCGGAGCAGCGGAGCCTTTGGGGGCCTGGCCGGTAGCAGCCTTGACACCAGTCTTGTCGGCGCCCGAGGTCAGGATCTCGGTGATCTTGACCAGGGTCAGCTTCTGACGGTGGCCCTTGGTGCGCTGCGAGCTGTGCTTACGACGGCGCTTGACGAAATGGATCAGCTTTTCGCCCTTTACCTGATCGATCACCTCGGCCTGAACGGCCGCGCCATCGACCAGCGGAGCGCCCACGACCGGCGCGTCGCCGCCCAGCATCAGCACTTCGTTGAATTGAACTTTTTCACCTGCGTCGGCAGCCAGCTTTTCAACGCGGAGCACATCGCCCGCCTGAACCTTGTACTGCTTGCCGCCAGTCTTGAGGACCGCAAACATGCGTCTTTCCTTCTTGTCACCGCGTTCTTCGGTCCCCGGTTGCCCGGGCGTTCTGGCCCCGTTACGGAAAGCCACCTGCGAACAGCGCGCCCTGTCACGGGCTGATTGGACGATCTGCGGTTTCACGACAGATCAAACGATAACGAAACCCGGCGCGGATTTCCGGCCGGGATGCGGGCTTATCGTCAGATGACGGGTAATTGTCAACCGGAAAACGCGGGCTAAAGGTCCATCGCCCCAAGGGCCACACCAACCGCACGCCCCAGCTCATAGGATATGTCGTCATAGAGCCGATCAAACCCTTGAAACAGTGCATCGTTGACGGCTTGCCCGGCGCCGGTGGCCGAGAAATCCAGGTTCCCCTGCATCTGCGCATTGGTCAAAGGCGAATAGGCGAACAGCAAGAAGCCATACAGCCACTTGCGTGTCTCTGCCTCCGTTTCATGACTGTTTCCGATCAGTTCGCTCAACACCGCCTCGTCGTCGCGCGGCGTGCCCTGCCCGTCGGCCAGACCCAGATAGAAGTAAAAATCCGCACTTATGGCGCCGCGTACGTTGCGCTGGACAAGCTCGTTCAGTCGGATGTACTCGTCGACCAGCCGGTACATCGTTCGGGACTTGTCCATCTCCTGCGCGGTCTCGAACGCCAGTTCCTCGATTTCAGGTTCGGCAAAGGCGCGGCGGGCCGCGTTTTCCAGTTCGAGAATCGTCTGCCCAAGCTCCGAGCCAAAGAAAACCGTGGCCGCCGCCATGTCCTCGGCGCTCAGCCGCTCGGCCAGTACGTCGCGCAAGGTGTCGGTCATCCGGTCCGTATCGTAGATCGCTTTTACCTGCTTGAGAAAGACCTGCCCGCCGGATCCTTCAAGCATTTCCTCATCGAGGGTCTGGCCATAACGCAGACCTTCGTCGTGCAGGATCTCCACCACCTCATCCAGACGCATCGCAATCGCCAGCCGGTCGATGGCCTCGCTGGACCAAGCGGGCCAGGCCAGCGCCAGGCTCAGAACTGACGCGGCAAGCACCCGCATCAAAGATCCTGTGTCGGCTGAAGCCCGGCCATGCGCGCCGCGAGATGCTCGAACCGGTCGGCCATGATGTGGTACTGCACGGCGTTCAGCAACTCATAGACCTCCTGCATCAGCGGCTCCTCCAGTGCCTCGGTATAGCTCTGCACCTCGGCATCCGAAAACGCCTGATAGGTAAAGGCGGCCCCGGCAAGCGCCGAGAGTTGCAGGGCATTGCGCAATTCGGTCTCGTTCCGCTGCAAGAGCGCGCGCAGGTCCTCGGTGTCTATGTCCAGCTCGATCACGCCCGCGGCGCTGGCTGCCAGCAGGAACCGCAACTGGATCTCTTGCAAGGCCTTGAGTGCAGTCCCCGACGAGTCGATGGCTCGGTTCATCCGTTTCAGCCATTCCAGTCGCCCCGAGCCATGCCGGACAAGCTCAGACACGATTGCCTGGCCGGCTTCCTGCTTCAGGTCGTCATCTTCCAGATGGGAATCATTTTCGGCCACCACCAACCGCTGCCCCAAATCGCTGGCGTAGAAATCGACCGCGTGATCCAGGGCCTCCTCGCTCAGGGTTTTCTCGAGGATATCGAGCGCGTCGCTGCGCATTGTTTCGGTATCGAATACTTCTTCAGCCAGATCGCGCCACTGTTGCCCAAAGGCTTCGGCATCCAGCCCCAGCATCTGCGGCGCCGAGGCCGAGGACAGCGCGATCGAGTCAAGCGCCACATCGAACCCGGTGGTCACCAGAAACGCCTCGATCCGGGCCCGGTCAGCCGCCTGCCCAGGGCGCGCCGGCAAGGAAAGAAGTACGATCACAGCCGCGAACGGCACCCAATTGAGAAGACGCAGATGTTTCATGCCCCTGAGCCTAAGTGTTTTCCAGGCCTCGGCAACGGAAAAACGGGGGCGGCAAGAAACTTCGAACTTTCTGCTTGCGCCCATCCGTGAACCTCACTAAATCCCCCCCTCACAGACCCCCGCGGAGAGGTGCCGGAGTGGTCGAACGGGGCGGTCTCGAAAACCGTTGTGGGTGCAAGCCCACCCAGGGTTCGAATCCCTGTCTCTCCGCCATAAACCATTAACATAATGGTTTAATTTTTTCTTTTCCCCGGATTCTCCATCACTATTCCGCCATCTTAATTGTGCTTCGATACCAACACCTGCATAACCAAACTGAAGCTGTCAGGTGTTTTCTGCAATTTCCGAAATTCACATCGGTGCGCCACGAATGCCCTTCGATTTCTCACTCTCTAGGTGCGTGATTGAGGCAAGCTCAAGGTCATTCATTACCTCCCGTAAAACCGAATTGTTCAAAAGCACACCCCCAATCAGTTCGCGCCCTGACCAAAATCAGGAATCCCCTCAACCCCCAGAAATGCCAGTTTCCGGGAAGTTGGATTTGAAAAGCCCAGCACGTTATCCAAACTGTGTGTCAGAATATGAGACGCACTTGAGACCAATTACGGAAGTTCGATCAAAACGAACCCTAGGAAACAGTTTGTTGACCCAAAAATGACATCTTAGCCATATTTTTGCTGCTTTCATTAACGTCTCTTAAGGAAGTATTGTTCTTAAGAGGGACTACGCATGAACCCGATACTGTTCCCGAACCACATTCAGGACATCCTCGATCAAGTTGCTGAGGATATCCTCGGCGACACTTTTGCTTCGTTTCCCGGGAATGTTCCGAGCGTTGCAAACCTCCCAGACTGGCAAGAGGACCTGTTTTCCATTGAACTCGACGCATCGTTGGATGAGTTCGAGTTGGTCCAGCCCTCTTATCAAGGCAACGCTGGGGCTATTCCGGATAGTGGCGGCGGGTTCCTGACGGCGACCGACGCAATTGTCCCGACGATGGCGGCCGGCAAATCGGGTGGCGGCGGTGGTGGCGGCGGAGGCAGTAAAGGCGGTGGAAAGCCCGTCGACCCGCCAGTGGAACCAGCCGTATCCGAAAACAACCCGGATCAGGTGCTGGCCGATACCGGTACTGCCGCAGAACTGGGTGCCAGCGGCGGCAACTTCTATTTCTCCAGCGATGGCGCTGAACGGGTTGGCACCACGATCGACGCGGTCTCGGGGTTTGATATCGTCCTGGAATATGTCGGCGACTGGTCCTCCTCACTTGCGCAAACCTGGCAGACTGCGCTGGAGAACTCGGCGGATTTCTTCACCAGTTTCATTTCCGAGGGGCTGTTCGTCGAAGTCGACAGCAACGGCACCGCCATGGCCGACTCGTTGATCAATAACGGGTCTGTCTATTGGGACGACTTGTGGATCCAGGTGGACATCGGGGATATCCCGACCAACGGTGTGCTCGCTTCGGCAGGGCCGACGACTTTCTGGGGTGCAGCAGCGGGAACGACCAGCGGCTGGATGCCGGCTGCAGGCTCTATGTCGATCGATACCGATTATACTCTGACCGTCGACCAGGCCACCCTTATCGCCACGCATGAAATGATGCATGTTCTCGGCGTCGGCACACTTTGGGGTCAAAGCAATGCCCTTTTGGCACCTTACAACCATGATCTGGTCAACAGTCGCGGAATCTATACCGGCACTGCGGCAAATAGCGCCTATTCAGCCGAATTCGTCAGCGACGCTGGACGTATGCCCAAGCTGGCGGTCGAGAACAGTGGCGGCTCCGGCACGGCTGGTGGGCATTGGGAGACCGATCTGGCGGTATCAGCCCTGAATACCCCTTCCGAACCCAATTCAAACGAGTTCTTCTCCGGTGACTTCGCCTATGAGCTCATGACCGGCTGGATCGACTTGAACAATCCGCAGACGGCTTACTTGTCCGATACCAGCCTCGCGGTCCTCGAGGACCTCGGCTACACCGTGGATTGGGGCGTCGACTATCAATACGACAATTACATGTTTGATTATGGCCTGACCGCGTAAGCTCTCGTCGGCTCACTTGTCACTCTCGGGGCGCTTGTCTTGTCGATCCTCCGAGGAAATCGGTAGGATCGGCAAGGACCCCGCATTGAACCTGGCAGATGCGTCCGCTTGAATGCGGCACCCAGAGGAATCAGATTCTCCTGTGGACTCGCGAAATGCTAGTTCCTTGTATTGTGTTCCAGCAACCAAAGGGCGCGTCCTGCACAGGGTAGCCCATTCTGCACAATACTGCGCCACTCGAATATCTTTGTCTGGCATAGTGGTGCCCAAGGAGAGACTCGAACTCTCACGCCCGTGAAGGCGGGGGATTTTGAATCCCCTGCGTCTACCATTCCGCCACTTGGGCCACCTGCCCCTGAATTATCCGCAGCCGCAGAGAAGGTCCAGAGCGAAAAAGCGGCGACTGCCCGCTTTCGCATGGCAATGCGGTTGACCCCGGTTTGCGGTCGTGATTTGCAACCGGGCAGGCTTGGACGCGGGCGAAATGCTGAAATCACTTTACGACAGAACCATGGCTCTGGCCGATCACCCACAGGCGATGTGGGCGCTGGCGCTGGTCGCCTTTCTGGAAAGCTCGGTCTTTCCCATCCCGCCCGATCTCTTGATGATTCCGATGATTCTGGCTCGCCCCTCGCGGGCATGGGCCATCGCGCTGGTGGCACTGGTCGCCTCGGTGCTGGGCGGGCTTCTGGGCTATGCCATCGGCGCCTTCTCTTACGAGAGCATCGGCGCGCCGATCCTTCAGGCCATGGGCAAGGCCGAGGCGATGGAGGCGTTCAACACCCGTTTCAACGATTTCGGCTTCTGGGCGGTGCTGACGGCAGGGGTGACCCCCTTCCCCTACAAGGTGATTACCATCATGTCGGGCTGGACCGGCATGCCGCTCGGCACCTTCATCGCCACCTCGATTCTGGCGCGCGCGCTGCGCTTCTTCCTGGTCGCTGCCCTCTTGTGGAAATTCGGCGCCCCGGTCCGCGATTTCATCGAAAAACGCTTGGGTCTTGTGCTGACCGTGTTCATGGCGCTGCTGATCGGCGGCTTTCTTCTGGTGAGGTATCTGTAATGTCCCGCAAAACCCTGATCCTGCTGGCCGCCAGCGGGTCCGCCGCACTTCTCCTGGGCGCCTGGGGCTTCCAGTACATCGGCGGGCTGGCGCCCTGCAAGATGTGCATCTGGCAGCGGTATCCGCATGGCGCGGCGGTGCTGATCGGCGCACTGGCGCTGGCCGCCGGCTGGCGGTTCCTGCCCTGGGCCGGGGCGCTCGCGGCGCTGACCACCTCCGTCATCGGCTTCTTTCACGCCGGGGTCGAACAGGGCTGGTGGGAAGGCCCCACAACCTGCACCTCCGGTCCGATCGGCGGCCTCAGCGCCGAACAGCTGATGGAACAGATCATGACCGCACCACTGGTGCGCTGCGACGAGATTCCCTGGCAGATGCTGGGCATCTCCATGGCCGGGTGGAACGGCCTGATCTCGTTGGCGCTGGCGCTCATCTGGATCGTGGCCGCAACCCGCCGCGCCTGACGCTTCCCCACAAGCCCTTCATTTCGCGGGAAATACTCCGGGGGAGTCGCGCGTCCGCGCGACGGGGGCAGCGCCCCCTTCCTCACGTCGATTTCTTGGTCGATAGCAGCAGGTTCGTCTCGCTCGCCTGCACCCCTTCGAACATCCGGATCTTGGCCAGCGCCATGTCCAGATCCTCCAGCGTCTCGGTACCCAGCTCCACGATCAGATCCCAGCGCCCGTTGGTCGAGTGGATCGCCCGCACCTCCTTGAGCCCCTGCAACTGCCGTGTCACCCGCGCCGCGCCGCGCCCCTCGATCTCAATCATCATCAGCCCGCGCACCGGATCGTTCAGCACATCCTCTTTCAGGACCACCGAAAACCCCAGGATATCCCCCCGCTGCACCAACCGCTCGATCCGCGCCCGCACCGTGGTGCGCGACAGATCCAGCTGCAATGCCAGGTCCGACAGCGACGCGCGCGCGTCATGCCTCAGCGCGGCGATCAGGCGTTCATCCGTTTTGTCCATCTTTGCGTCCGATTTGATCAATCCAACGACGATATGACCAAATTTCCCACTTGGTTTCAACGCAAATCGACCAGAAATTGGCGCGACCCTGCAAAAACCCAAAGCGAACAGATGACCCCCAAACGTTGTATCCTGATCGGCGCCCCCGTGGACAGCGGCAAGCGCCGCACCGGTTGCCTGATGGGCCCCGACGCGTATCGCACGGCCGGTCTTGCCGAGGCGCTCTCCGATCTCGGCCATATCGTCGAAGATCTCGGCAACCTCTCGCCTGCCGAACACGCGCCCGAGCCGAACGAAACCCATCTACATCAACCCAACCGCACGATCGGCTGGACCAACCGCCTGATCCGCGCCGCCGAGCAGGCGATGCCGCGCGGTTTGCCGATCTTTCTGGGCGGCGATCACGCGCTCGCGCTCGGCAGCGTGGCGGGCGTGACCAACCATGCCGCCCGTGTCGGTCGTCCGCAATTCGTGCTCTGGCTCGATGCCCACAGCGACTATCACACACCGGAAACCTCTGCCTCGGGCAACCTGCACGGCACGCCCCTGGGTTATGTCACCGGGCGCGGCGGCTTTGCCGGATTCCCGGTGATCACCAACCCGGTGAAGCAACGCAACATCTGCATCCTCGGCCTGCGCTCGGTCGACCGGGCCGAGCGCGAGGCGCTGCAACAGACCAAGATCCGCTTTCACGACATGCGCCAGATCGACGAGACCGGAATCGCAAAACCGCTCCAGGCCTTCCTCGATACCGTCGCGGCCGCGAACGGCCTGCTGCATGTCTCGCTCGACGTCGATTTCCTCGACCCCGCCATCGCACCCGCCGTCGGCACCACGGTGCCCGGCGGCGCCACCATCCGCGAGGGTCATCTGGTGATGGAGATGATCTGCGACAGTGGTCTGATGACCTCCCTCGACCTGGTCGAACTCAACCCCTTCCTCGACGAACGTGGCCGCACCGCCCAGCTGATGGTCGATCTGGCCGCCTCGGCGCTCGGCCGCCGCGTCTTCGACCGTCCGACGCGGAGCTTTTCGTGACCACGATCCAGGCCCCCCAGGCGGTGGTTATGATCCGCCCGCATGCGTTCCGCTCCAACCCGGAAACCCGCGCCGACAACGCGTTCCAGACCGACAGCGCCACGGGTGATACCGCGCCGCGCGCCCTGGCCGAGTTTGACGCCGCCGTCGCCACCCTGCGCGCGGCGGGCGTCCGGGTGCATGTGTTCGACGACACCGGCGCACAGGACACGCCCGACAGCGTGTTCCCCAACAACTGGTTTTCCACCCATGCCGGCGGCCACGTGGCGCTTTATCCGATGTATACAGAGAACCGCCGCCGCGAACGCCGCCCGGACGTGATCGAGCTGTTGAAGCGCGAATACCGCGTCTCGGACGTGATCGACTATAGCGGGCTGGAACAGGACGGGCTTGCGCTCGAAGGCACAGGCGCCATGGTGCTCGACCATATCGGCCGCATCGCCTATGTCGCCCGTTCGCACCGCGCAGACCCGGTGCTGCTGGAGCGGTTCTGCGCCCATTTCAATTACGAGCCCATCTGTTTCGACGCGGCCGATGCGCAGGGTTGCCCGGTTTATCACACCAATGTGCTGATGGGGATCGGCACCGACTATGCGCTGATCTGCCTGTCGATGATCCCGGATCCCGAGCGGCGCCGTACCGTCGCCGAACGTCTGGCTGAAACCGGGCGTACCGTCATCGACCTAACGCCGGAGCAAATCGGCGAGTTTGCCGGAAACGCCATCGAACTGACCGGTCATCGCCGCTTGCTGGCCCTGTCGGCCCGCGCCCACAGGGCGCTGACCCCGGATCAGATCGCGGTGATCGAACGCTCGGCACAATTGCTGCCGCTCGCGATCCCGACCATAGAAACCGCCGGCGGATCCGTCCGCTGCATGATCGCCGGCATCCACCTGACACGCCGCCCGCAAAGGACCGCCGCATGACCCTCTCTTCCACCACCCCGTCCGACAAGGCGCTTGTCCCTTTCGTTTCCGTCGACCACATGATGCGCCTGATCCACCATATCGGCGTCGAAGAGATGATGCGCGGCATCGCCGCCTATATCGAGGCCGACTTCCGCCGCTGGGAAAGCTTCGACAAGACCCCGCGCGTGGCCAGCCACTCGGCCGTCGGCGTGATCGAGCTGATGCCAACCTCGGATGGCGAGCTTTACGGTTTCAAATACGTCAACGGCCACCCCAAGAACACCAAGGAGGGGCTTCAGACCGTCACCGCCTTTGGCCTTCTGGCCGCGGTCGAAACCGGCTATCCGGTGCTGCTGAGCGAGATGACCATGCTGACCGCGCTGCGCACCGCTGCCACCTCGGCCCTGGTCGCCAAATACCTCGCGCCCAAGGGCGCGCATACGATGGCGATGATCGGCAATGGCGCCCAGTCCGAGTTCCAGACCCTGGCGATGAAGGCGATCTGCGGCCTGAAATCCGTACGTCTCTACGATACCGATCCCGCCGCTACCGCCAAGGCCGCCCGCAACCTGGCCGGACAGGGGATCGAGGTGGTGAGCTGTACCAGCCCCGAAGAGGCGATCGAAGGTGCCCAGATCCTGACCACCTGCACCGCCGACAAGCTATATGCCACCATCCTGACCGACAACATGGTGGGTTCCGGCGTGCATATCAACGCCATCGGCGGCGACTGCCCGGGCAAGACAGAACTGGCCGAGGCGATCCTGCACCGCTCGGACATTTTCGTCGAATACCCGCCGCAAACCCGGATCGAAGGCGAGATCCAGCAACTGGCGCCGGACCATCCGGTGATCGAGATGTGGCAGGTGATCACCGGCAAGGCGCCCGGCCGCACCTCGGACCGCCAGATCACCCTCTTTGACAGCGTGGGCTTCGCCATCGAGGATTTCTCGGCCCTGCGTTACGTGCGCGACCAGTTGCAGGAGACCGGCCTTTATCACGCGCTCGACCTGCTGGCCGATCCCGACGACCCGCGCGACCTGTTCGGCATGCTGCAACGGGCGGCGCCTGCCAGGGGCTGAGGGCATGCGAGGCTCTGCCTCGCGCTCCGGAGTATTTGCGGCGAAATGAAAGAGCGGACCCCGGTCTTTCCTCTTGCTGCAAATATCCCCGCCGGAGGCATCGCGCGTCCCGCGCGAACCGGTCCCTTGCCAGAGGTCGGACGGACCGGTAAGGCAGGGGCATGACAGATACATTGCCCCCCTGCCCCGATTGCGGCTCAGCTTTCACCTATCAGGTGGACGCGCTGCTGAATTGTCCCGAATGCGGTCATGAATGGCAGGTCGGGGAAGAGACCGGGACCGCGATCCGCGACAGTGTCGGCAACCTGCTGGCCGATGGCGACACGGTGACCGTTATCAAGGATCTCAAGGTCAAGGGGTCCTCGGCGGTGGTCAAGGTCGGCACCAAGGTGCGCAATATCCGCCTGGTGGATGGCGATCATGACATCGACTGCAAGCTGCCCGGCATCGGCCAGATGGGGCTCAAGTCGCAATTCGTTAAAAAGGTCGCGGACTGACCGGTACAAAACGGTCAATCGGGGCCTGAAACGCTGTACAAAACGGTCAAAACCGGCGCTTACGCGTCCAGCACGGCATCCCAGTAGAGATAGTCGATCCAGCTGTCATGCAGGTGGTTGGGCGGGAACTTGCGGCCCACATTGCGCAGCTCTTCGGCCTGCGGCCGACGCGGTGGCCGACGCAAGGCCATGCCTGCCTGACGCAAGGATTTCGACCCTTTGCGCAGGTTGCAGGGGGCGCATGCGGCGACCACGTTTTCCCAGCTGGTAACCCCCCCGGCGGCGCGCGGCACCACGTGGTCAAAGGTCAGATCTCCCTTGCCGCCACAGTACTGACAGCGGAATTCGTCCCTTAAAAACAAATTGAAGCGCGTGAAGGCCACGCGCTTCTGAGGTTTTACATAGTCCTTGAGAACCACCACCGAAGGTATTCGGATCACCACGCTCGGGCTGCGGACGACCTCATCATATTCGGCGACGATATCCACCCTGTCGAGCCAGGCCGCCTTGATCGCCTCTTGCCAGGGCCATAGCGACAACGGGTAGTAGGACAATGGCCGGTAATCCGCGTTCAGAACCAGCGCCGGGTGGTGTTTCAACACCCCGGGCTCCCGTACAAACTCCGTTCTGAAATCGCCATCCATTCTGGACTCTCTCCTCGCCCCGGACTGCCTCTTGCCTGACCCGGAGCGGGGAGCACCCGCCCCAGCTTGAATCTGACTATATATCGTGGTCGGCCTCTGGCAAGTCCTGATTATCCACTACATGTCGCCCTGGTTATTGCGTGCACAGGTAACAGGCACATGACGGTTATCCACAGGCTTGCCGCAGCCGGTCCAGACAGCTATGGCCCTCTCTATGACATGGTTCATCCGCTTCAACAAACCCTATGACGTCCTGTCGCAGTTCACCGACCCCGGCAAGGCCGGCTCGCCGCGCCAGACCCTGTCCGATTTCATCGACCTGCCGGGCGTCTACCCCGCCGGACGCCTGGATCGCGACAGCGAAGGCCTGATGCTGCTCACAGACGACGGACGCCTGCAAGCGCGCATCGCAGACCCCCGGCACAAGATGGCCAAGACCTATTGGGCACAAGTCGAAGGCATTCCTGACGAAGCCGCCCTGCGCGCCCTGGCCAAAGGCGTTGAGCTGAACGATGGTCTAACCCGGCCCGCGCAGGCCCGGTTGATCGACACGCCAGCGGATCTGTGGCCGCGCACCCCGCCGATCCGGGTGCGCAAATCGGTGCCCGACAGCTGGATCGAATTGACCATCCGCGAAGGCCGCAACCGGCAGGTCCGGCGCATGACCGCCGCCGTCGGCCACCCGACCCTGCGCCTGATCCGTGCGCGCATCGGTGACTGGACGATCGACGGCCTTGCCCCCGGACACTGGGACACCCTCTGCCCGCCCGCCAATCCGCGCGGTTGACGGATCATCGCCTCGGCGCGAACCTGCTTCTTTCTGGTCAAAAATACTCCCGCCGGAGGCATCTGACCCAACCACCTGCGCCTAAGGCCCGGGGTTTTGACGAGGCAGCCGTCACACGGACTGGATCGGCCCGATCAGAGCGAAATCTTCTCGCCGCCCTCACGCCGATAGACATCGCGCGAGATCACGCCTGCCTGGGCCAGCGCCGTGCGGAACCGGGCCATGTGCGGGGTCGCGAAATGCGCTTCCAGCGCCGCCAGGTCCTGCCATTCCTCATAGACGCGAAAGCGGGTTTCCTGGCCGATGACCTGGCTGAATTCGTATCGAATACAGCCAGGCTCCTTCAGCGTCTCGGCAACCATGTCTGCCGTCGCCCCGCGGGCAAGCTCCACCCCGTCTGCGGCAACTTCGATCACACCTGTCACGATCAGCATGCGTCTCTCCCCCAATCAGCCCTACAGGCTCAGCTTGTCGCGCATAAAGGCCAGCGCCACCCCCAGTCCGTCCTGGTCGATCCCGTGGCCGGTGCCCTTCATCACATGGGCATAGATTTCCTTGAACCCCGCGCCTTGCAGCGCTTCGGCCGCTTGCGGCAAGGATTGCGGCGGCACCACGTCGTCAGCGTCGCCATGAACCAGCAGGATTGGCATGCGGCTGACCACCTCGTCCGCCAGCAGTTCCGGCTCCAACAGCCGCCCTGAAAAGGCGACGACACCGGCAATCGGATCCTCGCGCCGGGGGGCAACATGCAAGCTCATCATCGTGCCCTGGCTAAAGCCGAACAGCACGACCTGCTCAGGCAGCAGATCCTCGTCCACCATCAAAGCGTCGAGAAAGGCGTTGAAGTCCTCGACGGCCGCGGCCATGCCGCGCCGGGCCGCTTCCTCGGACGAGCCGTCCAGCCAGGGGATGGGAAACCACTGGAACCCAAAGGGCATACCCGGAATGGTCTCGGGCGCATCGGGGGCGACGAACAGAGTGTCAGGCAGATACTCTCCCAGCACATCGGCCAGCCCCAAAAGATCCGCACCATTGGCGCCATAGCCATGCACGAACACCACCGCCGAGCGGGTATCGCCCGATACCGGTGCCTTGCGCCCGGCCTTCAAAACCCGTGTCATCTGATCCCTTCCCTGTCCTTTGCCACCCGGTAATAGGCCCACAGAACCCGCGCCGCAACCGAGCGCCAGGGCGACCAGACCAGCGCCATCTGTCGCAGGGCGCGTTCCTTTGGGCGCTCGGGCAAGTCGTAGAGCACCCGGGCGGCCTCCTGCAAGGCAAGATCGCCGGGCGCAAAGACATCGGCACGACCCAGGCTGAACATGGCATAGATTTCGGCGGTCCAGACCCCGATCCCCGGCACCCGCACCAATTCGGCGTTCACGTCCTGATCCGCAGCGGTGCGCAGCCCGACGAAATCGATACGGGCGGCCGCCAATTCGCGGGCATAACGGATCTTTTGTCGGCTCAACCCCACCGCGCGCAAATCGTCGTCGCTGGCGTTCCGGATCTCTGTCGGGTCGGTCAGCTGCGCGTCCTTCATCCGGGACCAGATCGCGTTGGCCGAGGCGACGCTCACCTGCTGGCTAACGATGGCGCTCAGCAGTTCAGCAAATCCGTCCGGTCTCCGGCGCAGTGGCAAAGGACCAGTCAACGTCAACGCATGGGCCATGCGCGGGCAGGCCGTGGCCAGCCACGCCGCACCTTCGGCCACGCAATCGGGGGTCTCTATGATGCGTCCAACCGTCATGCTGACCCTTTCAATCCGATTCCGTCACATGGCAAAGGTTAATCTGTTCACAATTGGTTTCAACCGGCTTGCCGCCGCATGCATTCACCGATACGCATACGTCCATGACGCTCGCCGATAGCTACACAAACGACAGCCGCGCCAAGCGCAATGTCGCCGTTCTCGTCGCCGCCCAGGCCATTCTGGGCGCGCAGATGCCGATGATCTTTACCATAGGCGGGCTGGCGGGCCAGTCTCTGGCAAGCAATCCCTGCCTGGCGACGCTGCCGATTTCGCTTATCGTGCTGGGCTCGATGCTGGCGGCAACTCCGATTTCGGCCATCATGCAGAAATGGGGCCGCCGGGCCGGGTTTCTGATCGGTGCCCTGGCGGGTGCGCTGGGTGGCGCGGTCGGCGCCTATGGTCTCTATCTCTCCTCTTTCCCGATCTTTCTGGCGGGCAGCCTTCTGACCGGCATCTATATGAGCGCGCACGGCTTTTATCGTTTTGCCGCCGCCGATACAGCTTCGGACGCGTTCCGGCCCAAGGCGATCTCTTATGTCATGGCCGGTGGGCTGGCCGCCGCGATCATCGGGCCGCAGGCGGTCAAGGCCACATCCGACGCCTATGTTATCCCTTTCCTTGGCACCTATTTTGCGGTGATCGCGGTCAACCTGCTGGGTGCGCTCCTGTTCTTCTTCCTCGACATTCCGCGCCCGGCCCCACCGGCAGCCGACAGCCCGCGCGGACGCAGCCGAATGGAACTGCTCAAAACACCACGCATCGCGGTGGCTGTGATCTGCGCCATGGTCTCCTATGCTCTGATGAACCTGGTGATGACCTCGACCCCGTTGGCAGTGGTGGGCTGCGGCTATGACCGCGCCGATGCCGCCGATGTTGTGACCAGCCATGTGTTGGCCATGTATGTACCGAGCTTTTTCACCGGCCACCTGATCGCGCGGTTCGGGGTGGAAAAGGTCGTGGCTGCCGGTCTGGTGGTGCTGGCCGCCGCCGGAGTAGTGGCGCTGCAAGGCGTGGATCTGAACAACTTCTTCATCGCGCTGATCCTCTTGGGGCTTGGCTGGAACTTCGGCTTCATCGGCGCCACCACCATGCTGGCGGGCGCCCATGAGCCGCATGAGCGCGGCCGCATGCAGGGGCTCAACGACCTTCTGGTCTTTGGCGGTGTCACCATGGCCTCGCTGGCCTCGGGCGGGTTGATGAACTGCTCGGGGGGTTCCCCGGTCGAAGGTTGGACCGCCGTCAACCTGGCGATGGTACCCTTCCTGACCCTGGCGGGCGGCGCGCTGATCTGGCTGATGCTGCGCCCCAAGGACGCGTAAGCGGGGGCGCTGCCCCCGTCGCCTGAAGGCGACTCCCCCGGGATATTTTCAGCAAGAGGAAAGAGCGAAAGCGCTTCTTCATTCCGCTGCAAAAACTCCGGAGGGCGAGGCGGAGCCTCGTAAAACCGTCACCAGCGGCCAGTCGAAACCTGGAGACCGAGGCGCAGGTTGCGCGCAAAGGGGCTGAGGCCAAGCTGGCCCGCCGCCACGCGCGCGGGCTCCTTGTGTGCCTGACGCAGCAGCGCACTGCTCTGCCAACCGGGTAACAGCGCGGGCCGCGCGGCGGGTGAGATCATGGCACGTTTCGCACGCGCCCGAGACAGCCGCTCGAGCCCCTCCTCGGCCAATTTCCGGATACCTGCGGGGGTACCGTCGAGCAACGGGATGCGCCCGCGTTCCTCCAATTCGGGGATGGCGCGGAACCAGTTGGCCAGCCCAATTGCATAGCCGTAATCGCGCAAGACATCCTCGTCCGCCTGCCCCAACGTCGACGCGCAAACGCAAAGCAGGCTGGCGCTGCTTTCCTCCAGATAGCGGGTCAGGTGGGCGGCATCCTCGAACGGGTCGCGGTAGATGTCCCAGCGCCGCACCGCCACGAACCCATCGAGCCGCGCCGCCATCTGCGGGCTGAGGATACCCGCCAGCGGCGTCACCACCGGATGCCGGCGCGCAGGCTTGCCCAGCGCCAGCTCTTCCAGCGCGTCGCGCCACCATTGCAGGCGCATCTCGGCAATCATCGGTTCGGCCGAGGCCCAGGGCGCGCGCGCCACCTCGACCGCCAGCGCGTAGAGCGGGAACAGCATCCGCCGCGCCGCCACCGGGGCCGCCATCGCTGCCGCGAAACGGTCAGGATCGGCGCGCTGCACCAGCTCGGCGCAGGCGGTCAGATCGGCGTCGAAGACGTTGCTCACTCCGCCGCCACCCCTTGCCCCGCACAGTCGCGCAGCAGTTTCCAGTTGATCGCGTCAAGGAGCGCCTCGAACGAGGCGTCGACTATGTTCGCACTCACCCCCACGGTGGACCAGCGCCGCCCCTTGCCATCCTCGCTGTCGATGATGACGCGGGTCACCGCCTCGGTGCCGCCCTGGGTGATGCGCACCTTGAAATCCACCAGCCGCATGTCGCTGAGGATCGCCGAATAGCGCCCCAGATCCTTGGCCAGCGCCTTGTACAGCGCGTTGACCGGGCCGCGGTCGCTGCCGGTCTCGTCCAGCGACTCGCTGACCGAAAGCAGCTTTTCGCCATCCACCTTGACCACCACGACCGCCTCGGACAGGCTGACCATGCGGTCATACTTGTTCTTGCGCCGCTCGACCGTGACCTTGTAGCGCTTGACCTCGAAGAACTCGGGCATCTGGCCCAGTTCGCGCCGGGCCAGCAGTTCGAAACTGGCCTGCGCGGTGTCATAGGAATAGCCCTCGTCCTCGCGCAGTTTGATAAGATCCAGTATACGCCCCAGCGCCGGATCGCCCGGCGGCACGCTCAGCCCCGCATCGGTCAACCGCTTGCGCAGGTTCGACTGGCCCGCTTGGTTCGACATCGGGATGATGCGCTCGTTGCCGACCAGCGCGGGGTCGATATGTTCATAGGTCGAAGGGTCCTTGAGGATGGCGCTGGCATGCAGCCCGGCCTTGTGGGCAAAGGCGGACGAGCCGACATAGGACGCCTGTTTCACCGGCACCCGGTTCAGGATATCGTCCAGCATGCGGCTGATCCGGGTCAGGTCGGCCAGAGCCTCGGCGCTGACTCCGGTCTCGAACCGGCTGGCAAAAGGTTCCTTCAACAACAGCGTCGGGATCAGCGAAGTCAGGTTGGCATTGCCACAACGCTCGCCCAGCCCGTTCAGCGTGCCCTGGATCTGGCGCGCGCCCGCCATCACAGCGGCCAGCGAACAGGCCACCGCCTGATCGGTGTCGTTGTGGCAATGGATGCCCAGACGGTCGCCGGGGATACCGGCGGCGATCACCTCACCTACTACGCGGGCCACGTCGGCGGGCATGGCGCCGCCATTGGTGTCACAGAGCACGATCCAGCGCGCGCCCGCCTCCAGCGCGGCGCGGCAGACCTCCAGCGCATAGGCGGGATTGTCGCGATAGCCGTCAAAGAAATGCTCGGCATCGAACAGCGCCTCACGCCCCTGCGCCACGATATGGGCCATCGAGGCGCGGATGTTCTCGGTGTTCTCGGGCAGGTCGATCCCCAGCGCATGGGTCACGTGGTAATCATGCGCCTTTCCGACCAGACAGACGGTGCCGGTGCCCGCATTCATCACGGCAGCCAGCACATCATCGTTCTCGGCCGAGCGGCCCGACCGCTTGGTCATGCCAAATGCGGTCAGCTTGGCGCGGGTCGCTGGCGCCACCTCGAAAAACGCGCTGTCGGTCGGGTTCGCGCCCGGCCAACCGCCCTCGATATAATCCATCCCGAGACTGTCGAGCGCCTGCGCGATCCGCATCTTCTCGGGGGTCGAGAACTGGACGCCCTGTGTCTGCTGCCCGTCGCGCAGGGTGGTGTCGTAGAGATAGAGGCGCTCAGCCATGCCGGGGCTCCTGCTTCTTTCTGGTCCCAAATACTCCGGGGTCCGGGGCAGCGCCCCGGTCCGACGCTGGCCGCTCTTGGATATCAGGTAGCTTCATAGCGAACCCTCCAGCTTGTCCGGATCGAAATCCGGTCCCGGCACCAAATCCACCCCCGTCTTGCTCATCCGCACTTCAAGTCCCGCCCCAACGAAGACGGATTTCAGCCGGTCCACTTCCGAGAAATCCTTGCTCTCCATCGCTGCTTGCCTGGCTGCGAACAACTGCGCTTCGTGCTCCGCTAGATCGATTTCCGGTTCCGAGGCCCATTCGGGTACGGTGTCTCCCATCAGGCCAAGAAACTGCAACGAATACCGCAGCATGGCTATATCGTCTGCCAGCGACAGCTGGTGCAGCTCTGCAATCGCACCCGCAGTGTTCAAATCCTCGGACAGGCTCGAGACAATTTCGGAATAGGGTTCACCGGTACCGATGCCCTGGCGGGCCTGGGCGTAGAACTTGCGCAAGACTCGCTCCGCTTCCGCCGCCTTCCTCTCGGTCCAGTCCATTGGCTTGCGGTAATGCGTCGACAGGAAAACGAACCGGATCACCTCGCCCGGAATGCCCTGATCCAGCAGGTCGCGCACGGTAAAGAAGTTGCCCAGCGACTTGGACATCTTCTTGCCTTCGACCTGCAACATCTCGTTATGCAGCCAGACATTCGCAAAACGACCCTCGGGATGGGCGCAGCAGCTTTGCGCGATTTCGTTCTCGTGATGCGGGAACATCAGGTCGTTGCCGCCGCCATGGATGTCGAAGCTTTCGCCCAGAAGTTCATAGCCCATGGCCGAGCATTCGATATGCCAGCCGGGCCGCCCCCGGCCCCAGGGGCTGTCCCAGCCGGGCAGATCGGGGGTCGAGGGTTTCCACAGCACGAAATCCATCGGGTTCTTCTTGTAGGGCGCCACCTCGACCCGGGCGCCGGCGATCATGTCATCGACCGAGCGGCCCGAAAGCTTGCCGTAATGCTCTTTCCACGAATCCACCGCGAACAGCACATGGCCCTCGGCCTCATAAGCGTGTCCCTTGGCGATCAGGTCGGCGATCATCGCCACCATCTGCGGAATGTACTCTGTCGCGCGCGGCATGTGGTTGGGTTCCAGCGCGCCCAATGCGCCCATGTCGTCCAGAAACCACTGGGTGGTTTCGGCGGTGATGTCGCCGATGGGCCGTCCGCTCTCTGCCGCGCGCGCGTTGATCTTGTCGTCCACGTCAGTGAAGTTACGCGCATAGGTCACGTGATCCGCGCCATAGACATGGCGCAGCAGCCGGTAGAGCACGTCGAACACCACCACGGGCCGCGCGTTGCCCAGATGCGCCCGGTCATAGACCGTGGGACCGCAGACATACATGCGCACGTTCCGGGGGTCGATCGGGACAAACTCTTCCTTTGTCCGCGTCCTTGTGTTGTGCAGCTTGATCGTCGTCATCGGGTCTTGTTCCTCAACAGCATGCGGCAGGCGCTTGTCAGCGCGGGCTTAGCAACTTGTCTTTGCGAAGGAAACGACGAATGACCAGCCCGCGATTGGATCAGCGGGTAATGCAGCAGATAATGATGCGAATGGTGCGGGTCATGGCACATCGTCTAGCACGCGGGGCCTGCTTCTCCAACATGAAAATCCGGACGGCAATTGACAAGCGGAACCACCTCTGCCCCTCTCCGCCTGAAACGCAGACAAGGGAAGCGACATGAGACTGTCACGGCGGATAACCGGCCTCGCCGGGGGTGGATCGGATGGATGGGACCTGTTTTTGCGGGCGCGGCGGATGATCGCCGAAGGCATCGCCGTGACCGAACTAACCATTGGCGAACATGACACGCGAACGCACAGCTCGATTCTCGACGCAATGGACCGCTCCGCGCGCGGCGGCCACACCGGTTATGCCATGGTGCCCGGCACTGCCTTGTTGCGCGATACGGTGGCCGCGCGCGTGCAGGAACGGACAGGCCAGCGCACGACCCGTGATAACGTGCTGATCACGCCCGGAGGTCAGGCGGCCCTTTTCGCGGCGCATAGTGCCGCTTGTGATCCCGGGGATGCGGCGCTGTTTGTCGATCCCTACTACGCCACCTATCCAGGCACGATTCGCGGTGTCGGCGCCCTGCCCCGCGCCGTGATCGCGAGGGCCGAGGACGGGTTCCAGCCGCGCGCCGAAGCGATCGGGACGGAAGCAGATGGCGCGGTATCGCTTCTCATCAACTCCCCCAACAATCCGACAGGGGTGGTCTATGGCCGTGAAACACTGGAGGGGATCGCCCGTGTCTGCCGGGATCGCGATTTGTGGCTGATCTCGGACGAGGTCTATGACACCCAGATCTGGGAAGGGGCGCATCTGTCTCCCCGCACTTTGCCCGGAATGGCCGAGCGCACGCTGGTCGTTGGTTCGATGTCCAAGTCCCACGCCATGACCGGGTCGCGCTGCGGCTGGATCGTGGGCCCGGAAGAGGCGATTTCGCATCTGATCACGCTGGCCACCCATACCACCTATGGCGTGCCCGGGTTTGTCCAGGACGCGGCGGTGTTCGCCCTGGGCGAAGGACGGGACCTTGAAGAGGAGATCGCAGCCCCCTTTCGGCGGCGCCGAGAGCTTGCGCAGCATATCCTGGCGGGCCAGAATGCCGTCCGTCTCAGCCCGGCCCAGGGGGCGATGTACCTGATGTTGGATATCCGGGCGACCGGCCTGTCGGGCGAGGCCTTTGCCGCGGCCTTGCTCGAAACCCACCATATCGCCGTGATGCCCGGGGAAAGTTTTGGCAAGGCGGCGGCAGGCCATGTCCGGGTGGCAATGACCGTTGCCGACGATGCCTTTGCCATGGCGCTCAAGACGCTCTGTCATTTTGCGGCGCAGCAGGCGCCCAGTCCGTCCGAGGGATGATATCGGGCGGCCCGCAGGCCGCCCACCCTTGATTTCAATAGCCTCAGAACCGGAACGAAGCCCGCAGGTTGAAGGTATCGACGTTGAAATCGCTGCCCGCGCCGCCCAGATCGTTGAACTCGTGGCGTAAAACCTCGCCGCTCACGGCCCATTGTTCGGTCACGGGATAGGCCAACCCGACCCCATAGACCAAACCGGTGTCATTTCCAAACGACGTGGTTGCCCGCGCAGCGCCCACCACGCCATAGCCCAGAACCGGTCCAAAATCGTACCCGGCCTTGACCTTGAACCGGCCGATATTGTCGATCGTGCCGCCAGCGCCGCCCAGATCGGCATTCACGCGGTCATATTCGACCTCGCCGCCCAGCACGAACCCGCTGCCAAAGGAATAGTCATACCCGACATGGCCGCCAAAGCTGGTGTTGTCGCCGTCGCGTGCGCCCGGTCCGTCGGCGTCGGTGTAACCGACCCCCAGACCAAGATACGGGCCGTTGAACTCACCGGCCAAGGCGGGAAGGGATGCGACCGAGATGATCGCTGCGGCGGATACCAAGAGTTTCATTTTCTGACTCCTTGTCATTGACGCGCCGGTTTCGGAACGGGCCAGGACTGCTCTGCTCGTCTGTTTGCCCGACGCTTGATGCAGATGTGACCACGAGGCTGGGGTTACAACGCGGCGCCAGCCGCAGTTCGAGGCATGCGCTGAAATCTGCCCGGACACCCTTGGACGATTGCGGTTTTCCGCGCATGGCGTCTGCGACCTTCTGGTCGCAAACAGAACAGAATACGTCGGCATGCAATGTACGGTCACTTCATTCGGGAGAGAGGCCACATGCAAGGCGAACGCAGCAAGATCTGTCTGGTCAGTCGCACCATCGGTGCTGATCGCGGTCGTGCGGCGCGTGGTCGGCCAGTCCAAGTCTGAACCGAAATCAGACCCTCGGACCACATCAAACCGGATAACTAGAAATGAACGACCAGAACCGTAATTCCGCCCGCTCCGGCGGCCGTGCCGCCCGTCGCGCCGCCCGGGCATCAGCCCTGCCCGACCATCTGCGCCCCATTCGTCCTGGCATGAGCGGCGGGACACTCAACGTGCTCAGCCAGCAGGACATGGAGCGGATTCACAATGCCGCGCTCGACGCGCTGGAGCGGATCGGCCTGGCCGATGCGCCGCAAAGCGGCATCGACTATCTGGTCGGCGCTGGCTGTATCCTGGGCGAGGATCGCCGCATCCGGTTCCCGCGCGCCCTGGTCGAGGATACGCTGGCCCGCGCGAACCGCTCGGTCACGCTCTACAGCCGCGATGGCAAGACCGATCTCGACCTGTCCGGCAGCCGCGTCCATTACGGCACCGCTGGCGCTGCCGTGCACATGGTCGATGTTGAGGGCCGCGAATACCGGGATTCAACCGTTCAGGATCTGCACGACGCCGCGCGCATCTGCGAGCAACTGGACAATATCCATTTCGTTCAGCGCCCGATGGTCTGTCGCGATATTCCCGACAACCGCGACATGGACCTGAACACGGTCTATGCCTGCTGCGCGGGCACGTTCAAACATGTCGGCACCTCGTTCACCGACCCGTCTTTTGTGAAACCGGCCATCGAGATGCTGCATCTGATTGCCGGAGGCGAAGACAAATGGCGGGAGCGGCCTTTTGTGTCGAACTCCAACTGTTTCGTTGTCCCGCCGATGAAATTCGCCACCGAATCCTGTCTTGTGATGGAGGAATGCATCAATTACGGCATGCCTGTGCTTCTGCTGTCCGCCGGAATGGCGGGGGCCACGGCCCCGTCTACCATCGCAGGCGCCATTGTGCAGGCGGTGGCCGAATGCCTTGCCGGGCTGGTTTATGTAAACGCCGTAAAGCCCGGCGCACCGGCAGTTTTCGGCACCTGGCCTTTCGGGCTGGATCTGCGCACCGGCGCGATGACCGGAGGCTCGGGCGAACAGGCGCTTTTGACCGCGGGCTGCGCCCAGATGCATCGGTTCTACGATCTGCCGGGCGGTGCCGCGGCTGGGATCGCCGACAGCAAGCTGCCCGATATGCAGGCCGGTTGGGAACAGATGTGTTCCAACGTGATGGCGGGCCTCTCGGGGTTGAACATGGTCTACGAGGCCGCGGGCATGCATGCCTCGCTGCTGGGGTTCTGTCACGAGAGCCTGATCCTGTCGGATGACCTGATCGGACAGGCGTTGCGCTGTGTGCGTGGGATCGAGGTCAATGACGAGACCCTGGCGCTGGATCAGATCGCCCAGGTCTGCCTGGGTGGATCGGGCCATTACCTTGGCACCGACGCGACGCTGAGCCGGATGCAGTTGGACCATGTCTATCCGACCTATGGCGATCGGACTTCGCCCAAGGAATGGGCCGAGATCGGCAAGCCCGATCTTGTGGCCAAGGCAAAGGCGCGCAAGGAGCAGATCCTGGCAGAGCGCTCGCCGGCCCGGTTCGACCCGGTGACCGACGCCGCGATCCGGGCACAGTTCAACATTTTCCTCCGCGCATAAAACGTTGAAATAGCGTCGTAATACTATCCAAAAATGGCCAGTTCAGCTGACCATTCGGGAATGGGTCGCGTTGTTTCCAAAGAAAAGAAAAAGGGGGCCGGGGCCCCCTTTGAGTTTCGCCATCCAGGCTCACTTCGTTGACCGCCCGGTTTTTCTGCCTGCGGCCTGGACGCGTCGGGGGCGAGCGCACCCGCCCCGTGATCGAGTGAGGGGGCTGGTCACCCCGCCCCACCCGGGACCCGGCAGCCCCAGCAGAGGGGCCATCGGCTGGAACGCCGGGCGCGGATAGACCACGCCGCCGGTTCCGGATTTCGGCGGGGCCGGATTTCCGAGGGAAGCCCCGGCCCCTACACGCCCCGGCGGGGGCGCGATTGGCGCCCTGTGGTTACGAGCAGCCGCTCGTCGAGCCGCAGGTGTTGCACTTCATGCAGGTGCCGTTGCGCACCAGCGTGTAGTTGCCGCATTCGCCACAGGCCTCGCCCTCGTAACCCTGCATGCGGGCCTTTGTCCGGGCATCCATGCCGGTGACCGTACCGGTGGTCAGCGAGGTCACTGTCACCGAAGCCGAACCAGTTTCGGGCACCAGGGTCTGAAGCGCTGCCAGCGGGTCCGCCCCGTTCACGGCGCCACCGTTCAGCACCACGAGTTCCTGCGGCAGGCGCTTGCGTAGATAGCCGGTGGAGCTGATCTGTTTCAGCACTTCGAGCGATTTCGACGCCGCCGTTTCCGTTACCGGCGCGACGTTCGAGACGCCCTCTTCCTCACCCCGGCCGATATCGTCGAAGCTCGCGCCCTCGGGTTTGACATGCGCCAGGTCGGTCCGGTCCAGATAGCTGACCGCCAGTTCCCGGAACACATAGTCAAGGATCGAGGTCGCGTTCTTGATCGAGTCGTTGCCCTGAACCATGCCCGCCGGTTCGAACTTGGTGAACGTAAAGGCGTCTACAAACTCTTCCAGCGGCACGCCATATTGCAGGCCGACCGAAACCGCGATGGCAAAGTTGTTCATCATCGCGCGGAAACCGGCACCTTCCTTGTGCATGTCGATGAAGATCTCGCCAAGGCTGCCATCACCATATTCGCCGGTACGCAGATACACCTTGTGACCGCCCACGATTGCCTTTTGGGTATAGCCCTTGCGGCGATGCGGCAGCTTTTCGCGGTGGCTGCGGATCACCTCCTTGACCACGATCTTCTCGATCACCTTCTCGGCCAGTACGGCGGCCTTCTCAGCCGGAGAGCCACTTTCCAGAATTTCCGCCGCCTCGTCGTCATCCTCGACCAGGGCCGTGGCCAGAGGCTGGCTCAGCTTGGATCCATCGCGGTAGAGCGCGTTGGCCTTGACCCCCAGCGACCAGCTCAGCTCGTATGCCTTCTGGCAATCCTCGATAGTGGCGTTGTTCGGCATGTTGATCGTCTTTGAGATCGCACCCGAGATGAAGCTCTGCGCCGCCGCCATCATGGTAATATGGCTGTCCACGCCCAAGAACCGCTTGCCCTTCTTGCCGCAAGGATTGGCGCAATCGAAGATCGCGTAATGCTCCTTGGCCAGATGCGGTGCGCCTTCCAGCGTCATGGTCCCGCAAACGTGGTCGTTGGCAGCCTCGATATCCTTTTTCGAGAAGCCTAGATGGCGCAGCAGGTCAAAGGTGGGATCGTTCAGCTTGGCATCCGGGATGCCCAGAACCTGTGTGCAGAATTCCTGACCCAGGGTCCACTGGTTGAACACGAACCGAATGTCAAAGGCCGATTCCAAGGCCGCCTCGATCTTGCTCAATTCGTTCGGTCCGAACCCATGACCGGTGAGCGATGTATGGTTGATCCCCGGCGCATTGCCGATCGAGCCATGGCCGACCGCATACGAAACGATCTCTTCAATTTGCGAGCTGGAATAGCCCAGGTGCTCCAACGCGGCCGGGACCGAGCGGTTGATGATCTTGAAATAGCCGCCACCGGCCAGTTTCTTGAACTTCACCAGTGCAAAATCGGGTTCGATCCCGGTGGTGTCGCAATCCATCACCAGACCGATGGTGCCGGTGGGTGCGATAACCGTGGTCTGCGCGTTGCGATAGCCGTTCTTCTCGCCCAGGCTCAGCGCCTCGTCCCAGGCGGTCATCGCCAATTCGACCAGCCGGTTGTCGGGGCAATTGGCGTGATCCAGCGGCACCGGCTTGACGCTCAGCTTTTCATAGCCGTTGGCCTTGCCATAAGCAGCGGCACGGTGGTTGCGAATGACGCGCAGCATGTGATCGGCATTGCGCTGGTATCCGGAAAACGGCCCCAGCTCTCCGGCGATCTCGGCCGAGGTGGCATAGGCGACACCGGTCATGATCGCGGTCAGCGCGCCACACAGCGCGCGCCCCTCGTCGCTGTCATAACTATGGCCCATGTTCATCAAAAGGCCGCCGATGTTGGCATAGCCCAGGCCCAGCGTGCGGAAATCATAGCTGAGCTGCGCAATTTCCTTGGACGGGAACTGCGCCATCATCACCGAGACTTCCAGCGTCAGCGTCCACAGGCGGATTGCATGCATATAGTCGTCGGCCTGGAACTCGCCATCCTTGAGGAAGGTCAGCAGGTTCATCGACGCCAGGTTGCAGGCTGTGTCGTCAAGGAACATGTATTCCGAGCACGGGTTCGAGCCGCGGATTTGCCCGTCTTCGGGGCAGGTGTGCCATTCGTTGACGGTGTCGTGGAACTGGATGCCCGGATCGGCGCAGGCCCACGCGGCATGCCCGACCTTTTCCCACAGGTCTCGCGCCTTAACCGTCTTGGCAACCTTGCCATCAACGCGGTTGATCAGTTCCCAATCGGCGTCCTTTTCGACCGCCTTCAGAAAGGCGTTGGTCACACGGATCGAGTTGTTCGAGTTCTGTCCCGAGACCGAGCTGTAGGCCTCGCTGTCCCAATCGGTGTCATAGGTAGGGAATTCGATGCTGGTGTGGCCCTGCTTGGCGTAATCCAGAACCCGTTTGATGTAGGTTTCAGGGATCGCGACCTTCTTTGCCTCGCGGATAGCGACCTTCAGGCTGTCGTTCACTGCCGGATCATAGGCGTCCGCCTCCACCCCGTCCCAGGAGCGGATGGCGGCAAAGATGCCGTTCAGCATCTTTTCGTGCATCTTCGAGCCGGCCACGATGCTGGCAACCTTCTGCTCTTCGATGACTTTCCACTGGATGAACTGTTCAATATCGGGGTGATCGGCGTCAACGATCACCATCTTGGCCGCGCGCCGGGTGGTGCCGCCCGACTTGATCGCGCCCGCCGCGCGGTCGCCGATCTTGAGAAAGCCCATCAGGCCCGAGGATTTGCCGCCGCCCGACAATTTCTCGCCCTCGGCGCGCAGGTGGCTAAAGTTGGTCCCGGTGCCGGACCCGTATTTAAACAGGCGCGCCTCGCGCACCCACAGGTCCATGATGCCGCCCTCGTTTACCAGGTCATCACTGACCGACTGAATAAAACAGGCGTGCGGCTGGGGATGCTCATAGGCACTGTCGGACTTGGTCAGCTTGCCGGTCTTGTAGTCGACATAGTGGTGGCCCTGCGCGGGGCCGTCTATGCCATAGGCCCAATGCAGGCCGGTGTTGAACCACTGCGGGCTGTTGGGTGCGGCGCGCTGGGTTGCCAGCATGAACCGCATCTCGTCGTAATAGGCGCGCGCGTCTTCCTCGGTCGAGAAATAGCCGCCCTTCCAACCCCAATAGGCCCAGGCGCCGGCCAGGCGATCGAAGACCTGCTTGGACGAGGTCTCTCCCCCCATCTCGGCACCATCATCGGCAACCGACCGCCACAGGAACTCGGGCACGCCCTTCTCGCGCACTTTCTTCAAACGGCTGGGAACGCCTGCCTTGCGAAAGTACTTCTGCGCGATGACGTCGCTTGCAACCTGGCTCCAGTCCTCGGGGACCTCGATATCGTCCAACCGAAACACGATACTGCCATCAGGATTGCGAATCTCGGAGGTCGCAGTGACAAACTCCAGTTCCGCATAGGCATCCTGCCCCGCAGTCGTGAACTTTCTTTCGATCTTCATGTCCCCAGCCCCTGGTCTTTTGGTTCATATGCGGCCACCTGGCCTCATCTTGTTTTCGGGTCCTGACCCGAGTTGAAACGAAGCACAAACCATGCCAACCGAGCCGAGCGGCATCGGATATCCAAGAGGATTAGCTGACTTGCGGTCGTCCTACCCGCACGCGGCTCCTGGTTATTTGTTACCAGATTTAGTGGCCCAACGTTCGGTCCACACAATCTGACGTATGCGGACATACAAGGTCAACGGCATTTTTTGGTGTTTCGAAGAATATTTTTCGTTGACCCGGCACCGCTAAAATCCTGCCGTTCACGACTATGCGATTCCTCCACACGACATCCACAAGCCTTTGCTGCGACAGCAAAGAAAGCAAATCCGCATTTTGCCAAATTTTCCTGCCCATTTAGCGACTGATGCTTCGGTTTAGGACGAATTTTTCTGCGCCGCAGCGAAATTCAACGGACCTCGCGCCGGCCGATGAAATGGCGTAAACGGGGCGTAGCAGTCTGGCAAAGAAACGAGTTTCGGACGTGATCAATAATCGTGCATTTCTGCTCTGCGTTCCGCTTTTCGTTGCATCCTGCACACAAGATGTAGCGCGGTATCACACCGCCGCGGTCTTCCCAGAGCGCCCAGTTGCCCTAATAGAGGGATTCGAATCCGCGTGCTCGAACCAGGCCGAAACGCTTCGACGCCAAGATGCGGAAACCGCGCAATGTTGGGTCTATCTTCCGCCGGAGGTCACCGCGAGCCTGATTCTGATCCATGACGGAACGCACGAGGATCTGCCCCAGCTCGTCCTTCAACTGCGCATTACCCGTCTGCCGGATCAACGGTACAGGGCTGATTTGGAGAACTTCATAAACATTCCGCAAACCAACGGACCCGACGTGCAGATTATCTATGATGACACGGCCACCCAGCGCAGCATTGCGCGCATGCTCAACGAACTGGGCGGGGAACCGATCAAGGAGTGACAAGAAGAGTGGTCGGGGCGGCGAGATTCGAACTCACGACCCCCTGTACCCAAAACAGGTGCGCTACCAGACTGCGCCACGCCCCGGACCGTGCGCCTTCCTAGCGGTGTGGCACTGATTTGAAAAGGCCTAACACGGCCAAACAGCGGAACCTTGCAAAAAAATCGGATGGCGCAGCTTACTTCCCGTCGAGATTCCATAACTAGTCGCAAGTCCACCATTTATTTCGAGTACGGCGAACACATCATCGCCTCCGGGAATCGCGGTTTCGTCATGCGGCAAGGCATTGGAATGCACGCGAGTAACTTCCCCAAACTGATCGACGAAGATCATGTCGAGCGGGATAAGAGTGTTCTTCATCCAGAACGCCACCCGTTGGGGACGTTCGAAAACAAAAAGCATTCCGGCACTTCTGGGCAGATGTTCACGAAACATCAACCCGCGTGACCGGTCTTGCGGGGTCGCGGCCACTTCAACAGCGAAGCGCAATTCGGCGTTCTCGTTCTTAACGAAAACAACATCGTCGCGGCAGGCCTCGAGCGCAAACGCCGGCGCGCTCAGGATTAGAGCAAGAAAAAGGAGCGCTGTGCGCAACATGCCGACGCCTCAATCTTTGATGGCCGCTTCCCAAGCAAGAACCTCGGCCGCCATACGACCGCGTTTTCCGTCGATGACCCGCATAGCGAGAGCCTCGCCCGGTTGCAGGTCGGACAAGCCAGATTGACGCAGAACCTCTATATGCAAGAAGACATCTTCACTACGTCCGAAGACGTTGGCAAAGCCAAAGCCCTTGCCCTTGTCGAACCACTTGACGCGGGCAGGTTCCATCGGAGCCAAGCGAATGGCGTCCTGATCGAGTTCCGCAAAATCGGAGAGTACGGCATTTTCCGAACGTTCCGGTGGAACAATCGAGATAACCTCGACTGCCTGAACTCCGCGCTCCGTTCGATGCGTGGAAATCTCTATCAAAGCGCCATCGGCAACTGAGCTTTGGCCAAAGTTGCGCAGTACATTGACATGCAGGAGTATGTCCGTCCCCCCTGCATCAGAGACGACAAACCCGTACCCTTTAGAAGGGTCAAACCATTTCACCCGTCCCCGTACTTGATAAACACTGCTCAGATCTTCGGCCACTTCATTTCCATCGTGGTTGGATGCATTTTCAGACCTCTGATGTGCCGGATTTTCACCCTGATTTTCAAGTGAAAAAAACTTTTTGTTTTCCGTTGGTTGCATTTCACGTCACGCGAATATCAAGGGTTTAGACGCTGGATTTCCCAGCTGTCACCGGGTTTGTTACAGCGCCATACAAAGCGGTCATGTAGCCGAAAAGCTCCATCCGCCCAAAATTCGATCTCAACCGGTCGCAGACGGAAACCACCCCAAAACGGTGGGCGAGAGGGATTCGGCCCCTTTGTAGCGGTGACTTTGGCAACCTCGGCCATCAACGCAGTGCGGCTGGCCAGCGGCTGGGATTGCTTTGACGCCCAGGCACCCAAGCGACTCTTGAGCGAACGGGAGTGATAGTAGTCATCCGCCTGCGGACCGTCTTCGCGACTGACTAGGCCACGCACCCTGATCTGCCGGCGTAGCGATTTCCAGTGCATGACGAAAGCGGCTCTGCCAGCACCGTCAAGCTCCTGCGCCTTTACGCTTTCGTAATTGGTGTAGAAGACAAAGGCCTCGGCCTCGATATCCTTGAGCAAAACCATCCGTACGTTGGGCAAGCCGTCAGGGTTAACCGTGGCCAGCGCGATTGCATTCGGATCATTGATCTCAGTGGACTCGGCTTCCGCCAGCCAGCTTCGCGCAATGGCAAATGGGTCATCACCGGCGAAGATGCCAGTTCGGTCACTCATGTCCATCCCCCTGAACAAGTTAATTCGAACCCTAAGCGCTCTTGCCCCTCTCAGCAAGAGCGCGCGCCCTTGAAGCGATATGTCCAATCGCATAAACCACTTTCTCATGACGCGAAGACAGGCGGAGAACCGAAGATGTCAAATCAGTTGATGGCGGGCAAACGCGGCCTCATCATGGGGCTGGCCAACGATAAATCCATCGCATGGGGGATCGCCAAGGCACTGTCCGACGCTGGGGCCGAACTTGCCTTTTCCTATCAGGGAGACGCGCTGAAGAAACGGGTCGATCCTTTGGCGGCTCAGTTGGGCAGCGAAATCGTTCTGCCCTGCGATGTAGGGGACGAGGCATCCATAGATGCGTTGTTCGAGGCTCTGGCCGAAAAATGGGGCAAGCTCGACTTTGTCGTGCATGCCATCGGCTTTTCCGACAAGAACGAATTGCGCGGCCGCTACGTCGATACCAGCCGGGCGAACTTCAAACTGACCATGGACATCTCGGTCTTTTCCTTCACCGCCGTGATGAAACGTGCCGAGAAACTGATGACCGACGGTGGCAGCGCCGTCACCCTCACCTATTACGGTGCCGAACAGGTCATGCCTCATTACAATGTGATGGGGGTCGCCAAGGCGGCGCTGGAAGCATCGGTCAAATACCTCGCCGAAGATCTGGGCAAGGACGGTATCCGCGTAAACGCCATCAGTGCCGGCCCGATCAAGACGCTGGCCGCCAGCGGCATCGGCGATTTCCGCTACATCATGAAGTGGAACGAGTACAACTCGCCGCTCCGCCGCAACGTGACCATCGAAGATGTGGGCAAATCGGCCCTCTACCTGCTGAGCGATCTCAGCTCGGGTGTCACGGGCGAGAACCTGCATGTCGACAGCGGCTATCACATCGTCGGGATGAAGGCGGTCGACGCCCCCGATATCGACAAGGGGTAATAGGGCATGAGCACCAAGGATCCGCATCGGCTGCCGCACGAAAAGGGCTTTCACATCAGCTGGGACCAGATCCACCGCGACAGCCGGGCGTTGGCCTGGCGGCTGGATGGTCAGGGACCCGACGAAGGCGCCTGGCGCGCTGTGGTGGCAATCACCCGCGGCGGCATGGCCCCCGCCATGATCGTCAGCCGCGAGCTGGACATTCGCACCGTCGACACGATCAGCGTGAAATCCTACCACCATCAGTCTCAGGGACAGGCACAGGTGCTGAAGGCGCCGGATGCGGGACTGATGGGCGATGGCACCGGGATACTGGTGATCGACGACCTGGTCGACAGCGGCAAGACACTGGAACTGGTGCGTGAGATGTATCCCAAGGCACACTTCGCCACTGTCTATGCCAAGCCCAAGGGCCGACCGATGGTCGATACCTTTATCACCGAGGTCAGCCAGGACACCTGGATCTTTTTCCCTTGGGACATGGCATTGCAATATGTCGAACCCTATCGCGGCACGGATTGATCCCTGCCAAGTAAACACGCGCCCTGCGGGGCGCGTTTCCTCGTTCAGATCAAAAACAGAGCACGCCCGATGACCCTGCCCCGCACCGCGACCACCTTTGCCCCACCGGTGATGGAGGCGCGGCGCTGGCTGGATGGGGTGGTCTTTCCCGCTGACCGCCCCTTGATCAATGTCAGCCAGGCGGCCCCCGTCGACCCACCGCCGCAGGCGCTGCGCCAAGCGATGGCCGATTTCG
Source organism: Ruegeria marisflavi (assembly GCF_025673445.1). Taxonomy (NCBI): domain Bacteria; kingdom Pseudomonadati; phylum Pseudomonadota; class Alphaproteobacteria; order Rhodobacterales; family Roseobacteraceae; genus Ruegeria; species Ruegeria marisflavi. The sequence goes on along the minus strand of NZ_JAOVQN010000003.1, from coordinate 170,660 downwards.
CCCTGACCGAGGACAGCGCGCATCTTTATGGCCCGGTGCTGGGCAACCCCGATCTGCGCGCCGAACTGGCCGACCAGATCAGCCGCCACTATGGCGGCACTGTCAGGCCGGAACAGGTGGCAATCACCTCGGGCTGTAACCAGGCCTTTGCCGCCGCCATCTCGGCGATTACCGGCGAAGGGGATGAGGTCATGCTTCCCACGCCATGGTATTTCAATCATAAAATGTGGCTCGACATGGCAGGCGTCAGGGCGGTGCCGCTGGCCACCGGACCCGGTCTTTTGCCCGATGTGGACGCTGCCCGCGCCCTGATCACGCCGCGCACCCGCGCCATCGCACTGGTGACACCGAACAACCCCGGCGGCGTGGAATACCCGGCCGATCTGGTCGGTGCATTTTACGATCTGGCCGTCGAACACGGTCTGAGGCTGATGGTCGACGAGACCTATCGCGATTTCGACAGCCGGTCAGGCGCGCCGCATGATCTGTTCACCCGGCCTGACTGGGACCAGACGCTGGTACATCTCTATTCCTTCTCCAAGGCCTATCGGTTGACCGGGCACCGGGTCGGCGCGCTGGCCAGCGACACCGCCTTGCTGGCGGAGATCGAGAAATTCCTGGATACCGTGGCCATCTGCCCCGGCCAGATCGGCCAGCATGCCGCGCTGTGGGGTATGCAGAACCTTGGCCAATGGGTTGCCGGTGAACGGGACGAAATCCTCGACCGCCGCACCGCGATCGAGGACGGCATGCCGGCGCTCGAAGCGAAGGGCTGGAAACTGCTCGGGCTCGGGGCCTATTTCGCCTATGTCGAACATCCGTTCGACATCTCCTCGGACGAATTGGCCAAACGTCTGGTGAGCGAGGCCGGTGTTCTGCTGCTTCCCGGAACGATGTTCATGCCCGAAGGAGACCCGGCCGGGGCGCGGCAGTTGCGCATCGCCTTCGCCAATCTCGACCGGGCTGGAATCGGGCAGTTGTTCGACCGGCTTTCCACCGTCCGTATCTGACCTTGCCCACCGGTGCTGCCCGGCGTATTCAGGGCGGCAATCAAAGAGGCATGGCAGAACAGCCAGATCAAGCCGCAGCAAGGGGGCGACATGGCCGCACGCGTCAAAAGCTTATCGAAAACCTTCGTCTGGATTCTCATGGGTCTGCTGATGGCTGGCCTTGCGGGGTTCGGCGCCGTGAACCTGAGCGGGACGATCCGCACCGTGGCCACGGTGGGAGACGAGACGATCAGCGTCGATGATTATGCCCGCGAGCTGCAACGCGAGATTCGCGCCGTCGAGGCACAGACTGGCCAACCCCTACAAATGAGCCAGGTGCGCGATCTGGGCATTGACCAAAACGTTTTGGCTCGTTTGGTGGCGATTGCCGCCCTGGATAACGAGGTCGCGGGCCTTGGCGTGTCGATCGGAGACGAGAACCTGAGCAAGGAGATCGTGCAGATTCCGGCCTTTCAGGGAGTCGATGGCAAGTTCGACCCAGAGGGCTATCGCTATGCGCTGGATAACGCAGGGCTGAGCGAGGCCGAATTCGAGGCCGACCTGCGCCGGGAATCGGCGCGCACGCTGGTACAGGGCGCAATCATGGGCGGGCTTTCCATGCCCGATACCTTTGCCGAGACGCTTGCGCAGTTCGTCGGCGCCCGCCGCAGCTTTACCATGGCAACAGTTGCCCCGGCTTCGCTGGACGAACCGGTGGCGGAACCCACTGACGCGCAGGTCGCGGCCTATTACTCTGAAAATACCGACCGTTTCATGCTGCCGCAGACGAAACGGATCACCTATGCCATCCTGTCGCCGGAAATGCTGCTGGACAGCGTGGCGCTTGAGGACAGCGCGGTGCGGCAACTCTATGAAAGCCGCGAAAGCGAATATCATCAGCCCGAGCGCCGCCTTGTCGAACGCCTGGTGTTTGCCGATGACGACGCAGCCGCCAGTGCAAAAGCACAGCTCGAGGTCGGCTCCGCCACGTTCGAGCAACTGGTGCAGGACCGTGGGCTGCAATTGTCCGACATCGATCTGGGTGACATGACGGCCGATGATCTCGGTTCCGCCGCCGAGGCGGTCTTTGCCGCCGGTGTCGGCGAGGTGGTAGGCCCGCTTCCCTCGGACCTCGGGCCCGCACTCTTCCGGGTGAATGGCACTCTGGACGAGCGTCTGACCAGTTTCGAGAGCGTCGAAGCCGAATTGCGCGACGAACTGGCCGGTGAACAGGCACGCCGCCAGATCGAGGCACAGGCCGAAGCGCTGAGCGACATGCTCGCGGGCGGCGCGACACTTGAGGAACTGGCACAGGAAACCGCGATGGAACTGGCCCAGGTCGACTGGACCGATGACAGTTCCGAAGGGGTCGCCGCCTATTCCGGCTTCCGCGATGCCGCGACCGAAGTGACCGAAGGCGATTTCCCCGAAATCCGTTTTCTTGAAGACGGATCGGTCTTTGCCCTGCGCCTGGACGAGGAACTGGCGCCGCGTCCGGAACCGCTGGAAAGCGCGGGCGATCGTGTCGCTGCGGCCTGGATCGCCGAGGAAACGGCCAAGGCCCTTGCCGACAAGGCCGCCAGCGTCGTGACCGGGCTGGCGAAAGACGGCGATTTCACCGCGACCGGCCTGCCCTATCGGGTTGAAAATGGCCTGACCCGCACCGCGTTTATCGACGGCACGCCGGCTGACTTCATGGAGCAGGTCTTTGCCATGCAACCGGGTGACCTGAAAGTGATCAACGGAACCGACGCGGCCTTTATAGTGCGGCTGGACGAGATCCTGCCGCCTGCGGAAACCGATGAACTTGCACAGATGAAACAGGCGCTAAGCGCCCAGGTCAGCCAGGCCCTCGCCCAGAACATCTTCGACCTTTATGTCCGTGACGCCCAGACCCGTGCCCAGCCGACGCTGGACCAGCGGGCTCTGACTGCGGTGCAGACCAGCTTCCAGTAAGGGGCCGCAACATGGCGCTTACCCCCGACTTCGAAACCTTTGCCCGGGCCTACGAGGCCGGTGAAAACCAGGTGGTTCACACCCGGCTGGCAGCCGACCTCGACACTCCCGTTTCCCTGATGCTCAAGCTGACGGGCGCGCAGAAGGACGCCTTCATGCTCGAATCCGTGACCGGCGGCGAGGTGCGCGGGCGTTATTCGATCATCGGGATGAAGCCGGACCTGATCTGGCGCTGCCATGGCGAAACCTCCTCGCTCAACCGGTCGGCCCGGTTCGACCCCGACGCTTTCGTCGCGCAGGACGGTAATCCGCTGTCCAATCTGCGGTCGCTGCTGGCAGAAAGCCGCATTTCGTTGCCCGAGGACATGCCGCAGGCCTCGGCCGGGCTCTTCGGCTATCTTGGTTATGACATGGTCCGGCTGGTCGAGCACCTGCCCGACGTTAACCCCGATCCTCTGGGCCTGCCGGATGCGCTGATGATGCGGCCTTCGGTCGTTGCCGTGCTTGACGGCGTCAAGGGAGAGGTCACGGTCGTTTCTCCGGCCTGGGTCAGCGAAGGCCAGACGGCGCGCGCAGCCTATGCCCAGGCGGCCGAGCGGGTAATGGACGCGGTGCGCGACCTTGAACGTGCCATGCCGGGGGAAAGCCGAGACCTGGGCGAAGCCTATGAAGTGGCGCCGCCGGTGTCGAACTTTACCAAGGACGGCTACAAGGCCGCGGTGGAGAATGCCAAGGAGTACATCCGCGCGGGCGATATCTTCCAAGTCGTGCCCGCGCAGCGCTGGACGCAGGAGTTTCCGCTACCGCCATTTGCGCTTTACCGCTCGCTCCGGCGCACGAACCCGTCGCCTTTCATGTTCTATTTCAATTTCGGCGGCTTCCAGGTAGTGGGCGCAAGCCCTGAAATCCTGGTGCGTGTGTTCGGGCAGGAGGTGACCATTCGCCCGATCGCCGGAACTCGCCCGCGCGGGGCCACGCCCGAGGAGGATCGCGCGCTCGAAGCGGATCTTCTGGCCGACAAGAAAGAACTGGCCGAACACCTGATGCTGCTCGACCTTGGCCGCAACGATGCCGGGCGAGTGAGCAAGATCGGCACCGTGCGCCCGACCGAGAAATTCATCATCGAGCGTTACTCACATGTGATGCATATCGTGTCGAATGTCGTAGGCGAACTGGCTCCGGACAAGGACGCGTTGGATGCCTTTTTTGCCGGGATGCCTGCCGGAACGGTCAGCGGTGCGCCCAAGGTGCGCGCGATGCAGATCATCGACGAACTGGAGCCCGAGAAACGCGGCATCTATGGCGGCGGTGTCGGCTATTTCAGCGCCGGTGGCGACATGGACATGTGCATCGCGCTGCGCACCGCCATCGTCAAGGACCGCAATCTTTATATCCAGGCCGGTGGCGGCGTGGTCTATGACAGCGATCCCGAAGCAGAATTCATGGAGACCGTGCACAAATCGAACGCCATCCGGCGGGCGGCGGCGGATGCGGCGCGTTTCACTGGCAACGGCAACCGCTGATGACCGTTCTCGATCCGCTCACACTCCCGCCTGTTCCCTGGAAGAATGGCGGTGGCGTGACGCGCGAGATCGCGGGCAGTCCACCGACCTGGCGGCTTAGCCTGGCTGATGTGGCTAGCGAAGGCCCCTTCTCAGTGTTCTCTGGGCTTGAGCGTATTTTGACGGTGATCGAAGGCGCCGGGATGGAACTGCATTTCGAGCAGCAGGTGCGGCAGGCGCTCCTGGGGGAGCCGCTACGATTCTCGGGCGACGACCCGGTCACCGGCGTACTGCCCCACGGACCCATCCGTGATCTGAACCTGATCTACGACCCGCACCAAGTGAACGGAACAGTTGAGGTTTTTGAAGGCGCCCAAAGCCTGCCGACCAATCCCGCCGAAGTCGCGACATATGTTCTGACAGGCTCTGTCTCGTGCCAAGGTCAGAAAATGAGCGCTGGCAAGATGATGCTACAACGGGCAGCGCCGATCGCCCTGATCGACGGAACCAAGGTTATCCGCATTTCCATCTCTGAGCGTCCCTGAGCCCTCATCCAGTTGCACCCACCATCAGTGGCGCACCACCCCTACTGTGCACGACGCTTCATGACCGCGGATATCGGCGCCAAAGCCACGCGACCTGCGCGATCTTGCAAGCCCCAAAGCAGCAGCGCCGAAATCGTGTCCGGCCGGACCCGGCCCAACATGACCACCGAACCTTCCTGCCCTGCGCGGAACGCAGCCTGATCGAGGAATCGGCGCATCACCGTGGGCGACTGTCCGGCCCCATCAAAATCCCGAAACACAACCGCTGCCGGTATTCCGTCACGGGCCGCCAACTTGTAAACCGTGTTCAGCCCGTTGTCCTGTGTCAGCAACCCGCGCCCGGTGCCTGCCGCAATCGCGGTGACCTGATCCGAGAGCGCCCGGTTGCCCTGGATCCCAGTATCAGTCCCCTCCAGAATGCCCACGGTTTCCGGCAGCTTACCAAGCCAGACAGACATAGACACCTCTGCATCCTGCGCGGTGGAGGTCGCGGCCAGATCGGCGATGATCAAAACCTCGGCGCCAGCAGACCGATAACGGGCCATTTTCTCGGCGGCGTCGGGATCATTCGGGTCGAGTGCGTAACTTAGCGGATAAGGAAATTCGCGCAGCGCTTCGCCTCCCAACCCGTTCGCGTCATCGATCAGGACGATCGACAGCAATGGCTTGTCATCGGGGTTCTCGAACTCTGCCGCGAACAGGTCGATCGGCCGGGCTTCTAGCGCACCAGTTGCTGTCTCTGCCTTATCGCGCTCGGTGAGGGGAATGACGGGCGTGCCGACGTGAGGTACTGAAGCCTCCGACTCCGACCCGATCTGCGGCAGCACAGCGATACGGGAGGTCTTCTCCTCTTCCGGTTTCGGTTCTTCTGCGGCCTTGGTATCGGGCGTTGGATCAGAATCTCTGTCCGGCACGGTTGTCGCGGTGACCTCGTCCTTGGAAGGTTGCGCATCGGTGCTGGCGACAACCTCCAGCAAAGGCTCTGACACAGCAGGCGCCACAGCCTGATCGGGGACCGATGTGGTCGACAATGACGGTTGTTCCGGGGCGGCGGTGTTGATTGTGGGCTCGGTGCTATCTTGCGGCGCAAGCGGCGCTTCGGCCATTGGTGCCGGGGCAACCGGTTCGACGCCATCAACCGAGACATCCGCACCAGCGGCCTCGACCGGTTCCGTGATCGCATCCGAGACCGCGCCGACAACGGGTTTCTCGGGCGGTTGCGTGTCGGTCCCGGACAAGGCGGTGAGCGTTTCGCCGCCGTCCTTGGCATCCGGCTGGCGGGGGGCCAGTTCAACCAGGTCCGCGTCGCGCCCGGGTGCCGCGATGATTCCCGTCTCGGACTGTGCCGCACCGCTCTGCGCGGACGGGGCATCGCTTGCGACATCGGGACGTTTCGGCAAAGGGGTTGCAAGTGACAGCCACGCCCCCGCGATTAGCACCAGGATAGCGCCCGTAAGGATACCTCCGAAATATCCGCCCATCTCCTCAAGCCTCTTTGATTGGTCTTGTTTCTACTTTTTGCCTGTTGCTCCCGTCTGCCCTTGACGCTGCCGCGCAAGCCTGAACATGTAGGGGCGCGACCACTATAGCTTGGCTGGGCCCTGCGCCACCAGCCCCTAATGCCCGACAGGAAAAGGCCCAAGATGCTGCTCTTGATCGACAACTACGACAGTTTCACATACAACCTCGTGCATTACCTTGGCGAACTCGGCGCCGAGATCGAGGTGCGTCGCAATGACGCCCTGAACGTGCAGGAAGCAATGGCCATGCGGCCCGCCGGCATCCTGCTGAGCCCGGGTCCCTGCGACCCCGATCAGGCCGGAATCTGCCTTGCCCTGACCGAAGCTGCCGCTGAAACGCGCACACCGTTGATGGGTGTCTGCCTTGGTCACCAGACCATCGGTCAGGCGTTTGGTGGCAAGGTGGTGCGCTGCCATGAGATCGTGCATGGCAAGATGGGCAAGATGCACCACACCGGCAAGGGCCTGTTCGCTGGACTCCCCTCGCCCTTCGAGGCGACCCGATATCATTCCCTGGTCGTGGATCGCGAGAGCCTGCCCGAGTGCCTGGAAATCACGGCCGAGCTGGAAGACGGCACCATCATGGGCCTGCAACACAAGAGCCTGCCGATCCACGGTGTTCAGTTCCACCCGGAATCCATCGCCTCGGAACACGGGCATGCGCTGCTGAAGAATTTCCTTGATACTATGAAGGTTCCGGCATGAGCGACGCGCTGAAACCGTTGATCGGTGCCGCCGCCGACCGCCCGCTGACCCGTGCCGAGGCCGAAGCGGCCTTTACCATCCTGTTCGAAGGCGAAGCGACGCCCAGCCAGATCGGCGGCCTGCTGATGGCACTGCGTACCCGTGGCGAAACCGTCGATGAATTCGCAGCCGCAGCTGCTGTGATGCGGGCCAAATGCAACGCCGTGCGCGCGCCCGAGGGGGCGATGGATATCGTGGGCACCGGCGGGGATGGCAAAAATACACTCAACATCTCGACCGCGACCGCCTTTGTGACCGCTGGCGCAGGCGTCGTCGTGGCCAAGCACGGCAACCGCAACCTCAGTTCGAAATCCGGTACCGCCGATCTGCAATCGCAGATGGGAATCAACGTGATGGTCGGCCCAAAAACCGTTGAAAAGGCACTGAAAGAGGCTGGCATCGGCTTCATGATGGCGCCCATGCATCACCCGGCGACCGCGCATGTGATGCCGACCCGGTCAGAGCTGGGAACCCGCACCATATTCAACATCCTGGGGCCGCTCACCAACCCCGCCGGGGTCAAACGTCAATTGACCGGTGCCTTCACCCGGTCGTTGATCCGGCCCATGGCCGAAACACTGGGTCTGCTGGGATCTGACCGCGCCTGGCTGGTGCATGGCTCGGACGGCACCGACGAGATGACGATCACCGGCATCACCTGGGTCGCCGCGCTGGAGGACGGAACAGTCAAGGATGTCGAGCTTCACCCCGAGGATGCCGGGCTGCCGGTGCATCCGTTCGAGGCCATCATCGGCGGCACGCCCGAAGAAAACGCATCCGCTTTTCGCGCCCTGCTGGATGGTGCGCCTTCAGCCTATCGCGACGCGGTGCTGCTTAACGCCGCCGCCGCGCTGGTGGTCGCTGACACCGCCGCCGACCTGCGCGAAGGTGTCGCCATGGCCGCCGAAAGCATCGACAGCGGCAAGGCCCGTGCCAAGGTCGAAGCCCTTGCCCGCATTACACAGGAATCCGCATGACAGAGACTGTTCTGGACAAGATCAAAGCCTACAAGCTGGAAGAAGTCGCCGCCGACAAGGCCCGCGTACCGCTGTCGACGCTTGAGGCCGATGCGCGCGAGGCCGAACCGACACGCGGCTTTGCCGACGCACTGATCCAGGCGACACGCGACGGTTATGGCCTGATTGCCGAGATCAAGAAGGCCAGCCCGTCAAAAGGCCTGATCCGCCCGGATTTCGATCCACCCGCTCTGGCAGCAGCCTATGCCGAAGGCGGCGCGACATGCTTGTCGGTGCTCACCGATACCCCCAGCTTTCAGGGGGCCAAGGAATACCTGTCTGCGGCCCGCGCGGCCTGCACGCTTCCGGCCTTGCGCAAGGACTTCATGTACGACCCCTATCAGGTTGTCGAGGCGCGCGCGCTTGGGGCGGATTGCATCCTGATCATCATGGCCTCGGTCGAGGACGCGCAGGCAGAAGAGCTGGAACAGACCGCCATGGACTGGGGCATGGATGTTCTGATCGAAGTGCATGACGAGGCCGAACTGGAACGGGCACAACTTCTGAAAAGCCCGCTCATCGGCATCAACAACCGAAACCTCAAAACCTTTGAGACCTCGCTCGACACCACCCGGCGGCTGTCAAAGCTTGTGCCTCCGGACCGGATCATCGTGTGCGAAAGCGGGTTGAACACCTCGGCCGATCTGGCGGATATGGCCCGCTATGGCGCGCGGTGTTTCCTGATCGGCGAAAGCCTGATGCGGCAGGACGATGTGGCGCAAGCCACCAGCGACCTGCTTGCCAACCCGCTGATGCCCGGAGCGATGTGATGGCGCTTACCCATTTCGACGCCAAGGGCGACGCGCATATGGTCGATGTCTCCGACAAGGCGGTGACGGACCGGGTTGCGGTTGCGCGCGGGCATGTCGTGATGGCGCAGGCGACATTTGATCTGATCTCCGAGGGCCGCGCCAAGAAGGGCGACGTCCTGGGCGTGGCGCGTCTCGCCGGCATCATGGGGGCCAAGAAAACCCCCGACCTGATCCCGCTCTGCCATCCGCTTCCGATCACCAAGGTTGCAGTCGAACTGACGCTCGACCCAGACCTTCCCGGTGTTCAGATCGAAGCAACGGTCAAGACCACCGGCCAGACCGGGGTCGAGATGGAGGCGCTGACAGCCGTGTCCACCGCCGCGCTGACGGTCTATGACATGGTCAAGGCCGTCGACAAGGCGATGCAGATCGGCGGGATCCAAGTTGCCCTTAAAGATGGCGGAAAATCAGGACGTTATGAGGCGACATGATCACCGTCGAAGAAGCGCGCAAACTGCTGCTGGATCTGGTCACCCCGGTTGACACCGAACAGGTGCCATTGGCCCTGGCGGCCCGGCGCGTGTTGGCGGCCGATGTGGCCGCAACCCGGGATCAGCCGCCTTTTGCCGCCTCGTCGATGGACGGTTATGCCTTGAAATCCGCCGAGGTGGAACGCCACGCGATGCTCAAGGTGATCGGAGAAGCCGCTGCCGGCCATCGCTATGGCGGTCAGGTAGGCGCCGGACAGGCCGTGCGCATCTTTACCGGCGCCCCTGTTCCCGACGGCGCGGATTTTGTTGTCATTCAGGAAGATGTGGAGCGAAAGGGCGACCTGATCACCATTCGGAACCAACCCGGAGACAAATCAAACATTCGCCCCGCAGGTGCCGATTTCCGGGTTGGTCAGATCATCTCGTCCCCGCGGATACTGCGGCCCGAAGACATTGCGCTGCTTGCTGCCATGAACACACCGGTGGTACCGGTGCGCCGCAAGCCGGTTGTCGCCTTGATTTCGACAGGCGATGAACTGGTCATGCCCGGAGAAGAGCCAGGACCCGACCAGATCATCGCATCGAATACCTTCGGTCTGAAAGCGATGTTCGAGGAGGCGTGCGCGCATGTGCGTTTGTTGCCGATCGCACGCGATACCCGCGGATCGCTCGCCACCGCCCTGGATCTCGCGTCAGGCGCGGATCTGGTCGTCACCGTCGGTGGCGCCTCGGTCGGCGACCACGACCTGGTCGGCGATGTCACCTCTGGGCTTGGGATGGAGCGCGCCTTTTACAAGGTACGCATGCGGCCGGGCAAGCCCCTGATGGCCGGTCGCCTGAACGGCATGGCAATGGTTGGCCTGCCTGGAAACCCTGTTTCTGCAATGGTTTGCGGACATATCTTCGTGTTGCCCATGTTGCAGAAGCTTCTGGGTCTGAACCCGCAAGTGAACTTCCACCGGGCAACGCTGGCGGCCTCGTTATCCGCCAACGGCCCCCGCGAGCATTACATGCGGGCCACGGTCGAAAATGGCCAGATCACCGCATTCGGCGATCAGGACAGCTCGCTCCTGTCGATCCTGGCGCAAGCAAACGCCCTTTTGATGCGCCCACCCGATGACCCGGCTTTGGCCGAAGGTAACCAGGTACTCTACTTGCCGTTGTAGGTTGTTGACACGCTTGTTGACACAAAACAAGAACATGCGTAGAACAAATGTAAACACAAGGGTAAAGGGGTGCGGGCCATGCTGACCAAGAAGCAACTGGATTTGCTGGAATTCATTCACAAGCGGATGCAGGCGGACGGTGTTCCACCCAGTTTCGACGAGATGAAACTGGCGCTGGATCTGCGCTCCAAATCCGGCATCCACCGGTTGATCACCGCACTGGAAGAGCGGGGTTTCATCCGGAGATTGGCCCACCGTGCCCGCGCGATAGAAATCGTGAAACTTCCTGAAAGCCTGGGCGGCGAGCCAACGACAGGTTTTACCCCCCGCGTGATCGAGGGAGACCGGCCCAATTCACGCCCGGCAAACGCCGAGCCGGTCAGTATCCACGTCGTCGAGCTTCCCGTTATGGGCCGCATTGCCGCTGGCGTTCCCATCGAGGCGATCAGCCACGTCTCGCACCAGGTTGCGGTGCCCGGCAGCATGATCGGCCGAGGCGAACATTACGCGCTTGAGGTCAAGGGCGACTCGATGATCGAGGCCGGCATCAACGAGGGCGATGTCGTGGTAATCCGCGAAACTTCGGTAGCTGACAATGGCGATATCGTCGTGGCCCTTGTCGAAGGACAGGAAGCAACATTGAAACGATTCTTTCGTCGCGGCGGCTCCATCGCGCTCGAGGCGGCCAATCCGGCTTACGAAACCCGCGTGTTCCCCGAAGACAAGGTGAGCGTTCAGGGCCGGCTTGTCGGGTTGATCCGGACCTACTGATCCCGCTGCGCTGCCGGCGACCACAGCCGACGCTCCTGCCCTGCGATGGCGGACAGCTTGCCATCCTGAGACAGGCTGACCGCCCCCGAGCGCGACAGGCTGGCGGGATCAAACACCATGCACGGACCGATCAAGTCCAGTGGTACGGATGAAATGACGATTTCCGTCTTGGTACACCCGGTCAGTTGCTGCGCCCCGCGCTTGCCGGTCACATGTACAATTTGGACCGCCCCGCTCTGTATCCGTCTGACGTTACCCTCGCCTGGCCAGCGCGCAGCGGCAGTCGGTTGATCGGCACCGTCGCCATCATTCTCCAGCCAGACCTCGGCGATGAATCCCGAGCCGCGCGGCTTGCTCAGCGCGCGCCCCTCTGGCGTCATGATCCCGACCAGCCCGCCGGTGTCGGCAACCAAAATGTCCGGCCTCTCCGTCAGGGACCAAATGACCAGAGCCGCGGCCATGATCGGCACACCTGCCAACCGTAAGCGGCCGCGCCACAAAACAACACTCAACCCGCCGAGCGCCAGAAGCGGCAGCACCTCTGGCCCAGGACGCGCCACAAAGCCCTGAGCACCTTCGATACTGGCGGTCCAATGCGCCACCCCAAGGATCCAGCTGAGCCCCAACTCCATAAGCTTCAACCCGATCCAATCAAGCGAGACCGGCGCCAATACCAGCGCCAACACCGCCGCCGGAATGATCAGCAACCCCATCAGCGGGACCGAGACCAGGTTGGCTAACAGCCCGAAATGGGCAATGGTGTTGAAATGCGCGGCTGCGACCGGAGCCGTGGCCAGCCCGGCCACTGCCGAAGACACCACCAGCCCCGCCACCGGATGCAGCCACCGCGGTCCCAGGCTGATCTCTGCGTCCCGGATCCAGCCAAAGACCGCGACCAGCGCCACGGTCGCGGCGAAACTCATCTGGAACCCCGGACCAAGCAGCGCCTCGGGGCGCAGCAGCAGCACACCGGTGGCCGCGGCTGCCACCGCACGCAGCGACAAGGCCCGTCGGTCGACCAGCACCGCCCCCAGCATGACCGCGACCATGACAAAAGCCCTTTGCGTCGCCACGTTGCCCCCCGACAGCGCCAGATACCCCGCCGCGACCAGCAAAGCGCCAATGGCCGCAAGCTTGCGCACCGGCAGGCGCAACGCGAGCGATGGGATCAACGACAGGCCAACCCGCAATGCGGCAAACACGAACCCCGCGAGAAGCCCCATGTGCAATCCCGAGATCGCCAGCAGATGCGCCAGATTGCTTGCCCGAAGCGCCATCAGGGCAGATTGGCTGACACCGCTGCGGTCACCCGTGGTCACGGCGGCGGCAAACCCGCCGACATCGCCCGGCAGTTGCTCGCGGATCCTGTCCGAGGCCGCCGTTCGGACAGCCAGCAGGCGCAGCCGGAATGCGCTGGTATCCGCAGGGGCCGCGACCAACATGGGCGTTCGCGTGTACCCGATCGCCCCCAGCCTCTGAAACCAGGCGTGGCGCCGGAAATCAAAGCCGCCGGGCTCCACCGGGCCTTGCGGCGGCGCAAGATGCGCCATTGTCATGACACGCCCGCCCGGAGGCAATTGCGCGGTATCGTCGGACAGGGATATCCGGACCTGGTCCGGCACTTCGTCCGCCGCGATCCTGTCCATCCGGACCTGGTCCAATGTCACCCGCAACCGGTCCGAGGCAGAGCGGTCCAGCGCAATGACGCGCCCCTCGACCGGGCCGTAATATCGCCAGTCGAGCACCGGGGCCGAGACATAATGCGCCCGACCCGCCGCCAGGAGGAACCCGGAGTTGACCAGAACCAGCGCCCAAAGCAGCGGCGACCACGCGGCGGACACCCGCCGGGCCAGGACCGCCAGAACCAGCGCGACACAGGCGACGAATGCGACGCCCCATGTGCCCGGCTCCTGCCGTGGCAGAAAGTAGAAACCGATCCCAATGCCCAGAAAGACCGGAACCCAGGGAAACAAGTGCCCCCTCTGCTCCAGCAGGCCGCGTTCGATCCTGGCCAGAACGCGCATGCTTGCTCCTGATCGCCCGGCTCGTTAGACAGGCGTCAAACGCTAGCCCCCCATGGTTACCAAAAGGTAAATTGAACTTATGCCGGAACAGGTCGTTACCCGTTTTGCCCCCTCGCCCACCGGATATCTCCATATCGGCGGTGCCCGCACCGCCCTGTTCAACTGGCTTTACGCTCGGGGACGTGGCGGAAAATTCCTGCTCAGGATCGAGGATACCGACCGGGCGCGCTCCACGCCCGAGGCCACGGCCGCCATCCTGCAAGGGCTGAACTGGCTGGGCCTGGACCATGATGGCGAGGTGATCAGCCAGTTCGAACGCGCGCCCCGGCATGCCGAAGTGGCGCGGGAGTTGCTGGCCCAGGGCAAGGCCTATAAGTGTTTTTCCACACAGGAAGAAATTCAGGCCTTTCGCGAGGCCGCCCAGGCCGAGAAACGCTCGACCCTGTTCCGCAGCCCCTGGCGCGACGCCGATCCGTCGAGCCATCCGGACGTGCCCTATGTCATCCGCATCAAGGCGCCGCAGAGCGGGGAAACTGTGATCCGCGACCAGGTGCAGGGCGATGTGACCATCCGCAACGACCAGCTCGATGACATGGTCCTGCTGCGCTCGGACGGGACGCCGGTCTATATGCTGGCGGTGGTGGTCGATGACCACGACATGGGGGTGACCCATGTGATCCGGGGTGACGACCACCTGAACAACGCCGCCCGCCAGATGATGATCTATGAGGCGATGGGCTGGGATGTGCCGGTCTGGGCCCATATCCCGCTGATCCACGGACCTGACGGCAAGAAACTGTCCAAGCGCCACGGCGTGTTGGGAGCGCAGGAATACCAGGCCATGGGCTACCCCGCCGCCGGCATGCGCAACTATCTGGCGCGACTGGGCTGGAGCCATGGCGACGACGAGTTCTTTACCGATGCGCAGGCGCGCGCGTGGTTCGATCTGGATGGAATCGGCAAATCTCCTGCCCGGTTCGATCTGAAAAAGCTCGAGAATCTGTGCGGCCAGCATATCGCGATCTCGGATGATGCTGCGCTGCGGCAAGAGCTGGAAGCCTATCTTGCGGCAGCCGGTCTGCCTGCTCTCAGCGCGACACAATCCAGTGATCTCGAACGTGCGATGTATTGCCTCAAGGACAGGGCCCGCACTTTTCCCGAACTTGTTGAAAAAGCATCTTTTGTTCTGGCATCCCGCCCCATTCAACCGGATGAGAAAGCCGCCGCTGCGCTGGCGTCTGTATCCGACGGTATACTGAGAGAATTGACGCCGCACTTGCAAAATGCTAGCTGGACGCGAGATAGTCTGGAAGAAGCTTTGAACGCTTTTGCCGAGGCCAAGGGAACCAAGTTTGGCAAGCTTGCCGGTCCACTCAGGGCCGCACTTGCAGGACGTTCGATTACGCCTTCGGTTTTTGACATGATGCTGGTTTTGGGACGCGACGAAAGTCTGGCCCGTATCCAGGACGCGGCCGAGGCTGCCTGATCTTTACGATCGGGTAAACTCACGCGGTTAAGACCCGGGTCTGCGCGCGCGCGTGTGGACACGCCCGCATGGGACACGCGCCAGAGCCGCATGTCCCGTGCCTGCCACAAGGAAGGGACAAGAATGACTGAAGATAAGAAATCCGCGACGCTCAGCCTGAACGGCCAAACCTACGAGTTGCCAGTCCTTTCGCCTTCGACGGGCCCGGATGTCATTGATATCCGAAAGCTTTACGGTCAGGCGGGGGTCTTTACGTATGACCCCGGCTTCACCTCGACCGCGAGCTGCGACAGCACTATCACCTATATCGACGGCGAGCTGGGCGAGCTGTTGCATCGCGGTTATCCGATCGACCAGCTGGCGGCCAAGTCGCATTACCTCGAGGTCTGCTATCTGCTGCTTTACGGTGAGCTGCCGACCGCAAAGGATCTGGAGAAGTTCGAGACCACGATCACCCGCCACACCATGATCCACGAGCAGATGCACTATTTCTTCCGGGGCTTCCGCCGAGATGCGCATCCGATGGCAACCATGGTGGGTGTGGTCGGCGCGATGTCGGCCTTCTATCACGACTCGACCGATATCGCCGACCCGCATCAGCGCGAGATCGCCAGCCACCGGTTGATTGCCAAGATGCCGACAATCGCGGCGATGGCGTACAAATACTCCATCGGCCAGCCGTTCATGTATCCACGCAACGATCTGGACTACGCGGCCAACTTCCTGCAGATGTGCTTTGCCGTCCCGGCCGAGCATTACCACGTGGACCCGATCCTGGCCCGAGCCATGGACCGGATTTTTACGCTGCATGCCGATCACGAGCAGAACGCCTCGACTTCGACCGTGCGTCTGGCGTCGTCGTCAGGCGCCAATCCGTTCGCCTGTATCGCTGCAGGGATCGCCTGCCTCTGGGGGCCCGCGCATGGTGGGGCGAACCAGGCGTGCCTTGAAATGCTTAAGGAAATCGGCACTCCAGACCGTATTCCCGAGTTCATCGCCCGCGCCAAGGACAAGAACGATCCGTTCCGCCTGATGGGCTTTGGCCACCGGGTCTACAAAAACTTCGATCCGCGCGCGACCGTCATGAAACAGTCCGCCGACGAGGTGCTGGATCTGCTGGGCGTGGAGAACAACCCGATCCTGGCCACCGCCAAGGAACTGGAACGCGCGGCCCTGGCCGACGACTACTTCGCCGAGAAAAAACTGTTTCCGAACGTGGACTTCTACTCGGGCATCATCCTTGAGGCGATGGGTTTCCCGACCTCGATGTTCACGCCCATCTTCGCCGTGTCGCGGACTGTGGGCTGGATCAGCCAGTGGAAGGAACAGCTGTCCGACCCGCAGCACAAGATCGGCCGCCCGCGTCAGCTCTACCTCGGCTCGACCGCGCGCGATTATGTGGATATCGAAGACCGCTGATCCGATCCGTCGGACCCGACCAATTCAACCCCGGTGGAGCCATCCGCCGGGGTTCTTCGTTTGTACCGAAAAATGACCGTTTTGTACGCCCGCAAATGACCGGTCTGTCCGTTTTGTACAGCGTTCAACAGCTGTTTCAGAACAGGCTGAGCTGATCGCCCGGCTGCGGCGGCACCAGGAACAGATCGCACCTGAGGGCTGGCGCCTGCTGTGCCAGCCCGACGCGTTTGCAGGCGGCGCGGAACCGTTGCGCCATCATCTCGGCATAGTGCCCCTCGCCCCGCATCCGGTGGCCCCAGCGCGGATCATAGTCGCGGCCGCCATGCATCTCGCGCAGGCGCGCCATCACCTTGGCCGCCTGGTTCGGCTTGTGGTCGGCCAGCCACTCCTGCCAGAGCTGCGAGACCTCGCGCGGCAGGCGCAGCATGATCCAGCTGGCGGTGTCGGCGCCGGCCTCGGCCCCGGCGGCCAAAAGCGCCTCCATCTCGTGATCGGTGAGGCCGGGCACCAGCGGCGAGGTCATCAGACGCACCGGCACCCCTGCCCCGGTCAGCGCGCGGATCATCGCCAGCCGCCGGTTCGGTGCGGGCGCGCGCGGTTCCATCCGCCGCGACAGGTCGGCATCGAGCGTGGTGAGCGAGATGCCGACGCGCGCCAACCCGCGCGCCGCCATCGGGCCGAGGATGTCGAGATCACGCTCGATCAGGGCGCCCTTGGTCACGATGGCGACCGGGTGATTGAACTCGGCCAGCACCGCAAGGCAATCGCGGGTGATCCGGTGGGTTTTCTCGATTGGCTGGTAGGGGTCGGTATTGGTGCCGATGGCAATCGGCGCCACCTTGTAACGGCGGGCGCTGAGCTCGGCGCGCAGCACCTCGGCCGCGTTGGGCCGCGCCACCAGCCGGGTTTCGAAATCGAGCCCCGGCGACAGGCCGAGATAGGCATGGGTCGGGCGGGCAAAGCAATAGACGCAGCCATGTTCGCAACCCCGGTAGGGGTTGATCGAGCGGTCGAACGGCAGGTCGGGCGAGCGGTTATAGGTGATCAAGCTGCGCGCGGTCTCGATCGCGACATGGGTGCGCAACGGCGGCAGATCGCCGTCCTGCTCCCAGCCGTCGGATTCGGACATGCGCGCATGCCGCTCATACCGCCCCGCCAGATTGCTGAGCGCGCCACGCCCGGGGGTGCGGATGCCGAGATTCTGCGATGGATCGGTGGGACTCATGGAACATGACTAGAACATAATGCGAACATTACGCAAGGGACGGATCGCGCCCGGCAGCACGAGGACGTCAGATCATGCGCCCCGCCCATGATCATTCTGCGGATTACTCATTATCAATCCGGCGAATTCCTTTCTATAGGTCGGTTGCAACACCGCCCATGTCGCAATCGACGCAGTCGAAAAGTGACCCTTGGGCAAAAAGGGAAAAAACGCATCCGGGGCCTCTCCCCACCAACGCTCAAGGAATCACGCCATGTCGGAAGAAGATGACATCATCCTGTCGGAACTCGACGACGAGGAACTCGTCCAGCAGATGTTCGACGACCTCTATGACGGTCTCAAGGAAGAGATCGAAGAGGCCGTGAACATCCTGATCGAGCGCGGCTGGGCCCCCTATGACGTGCTGACCAAGGCGCTGGTCGGCGGCATGACCATCGTCGGCGCCGACTTCCGCGACGGCATCCTGTTCGTGCCCGAAGTGCTGCTGGCCGCCAACGCGATGAAGGGCGGCATGGCCATCCTGAAGCCGCTGCTGGCCGAAACCGGCGCGCCGCGTGTCGGCAAGATGGTGATCGGCACCGTCAAGGGCGACATTCACGACATCGGCAAGAACCTTGTGTCGATGATGATGGAAGGCGCGGGATTCGAAGTGGTCGATCTGGGCATCAACAACCCGGTCGAGAACTATCTGGATGCGCTGGAGCGGGAACAGCCCGACATCCTGGGCATGTCGGCGCTGCTGACCACCACCATGCCTTACATGAAGGTGGTGATCGACACGCTGGTCGAAAAAGGCGTGCGCGACGATTACATCGTGCTGGTCGGCGGCGCGCCGCTGAACGAGGAATTCGGCAAGGCCATCGGCGCCGACGCCTATTGCCGTGACGCGGCCGTGGCGGTGGAAACCGCCAAGGACTGGGTCGGCCGCAAGCACAACCGCATGGCGGTCTGAGCCAGCGCAAATGCGAAGATCGACAGGCCACTCCTAGGGGTGGCCTTGTTCGTTTCGAGGCGTCTGCGATGGGATCCCGACCAGCCCGGCCTGCAGCCGCCTGTCGTTGCATTGACATGCGAGGTCGGCGCGAGGCTTGCCCTCGCGGCGAAAGACGCCATTCTGAAAGTAGCATCACGGATGGACCCCAGATGACCAACACCAGCGCCCTGCCCGATGACGACACGCTGACCCGCGAGGGCGCTGACCTTCGGGATGACCGGTCCCGCATCCTGCTGATCGCCTGCGGTGCGCTGGCGCGCGAAATCCTGGACCTACGCGAGCGCAACGGCTGGTCCCATATGGACGTGACCTGCCTGCCCGCGATCCTGCATGTTCATCCCGAGCGGATCACCGCCGCCGTCGAGGAGGCAGTCGCCAAGCACCGCGGGCGCTATGCCCAGATCTTTGTCGTCTATGCCGATTGCGGCACTGGCGGCCTGCTGGAACAGGCCTGCGCGCGCCTTGGGGTCGAGATGGTCAAGGGCCCGCATTGCTATTCCTTCTTCGAAGGCAACGACCGGTTTACCAAGATCGCCGAAGAAGAGTTCACCGCCTTTTACCTGACCGATTTTCTGGTGCGCCAGTTCGATGCCTTTGTCTGGAAACCGATGGGCTTCGACCGCCACCCCGAACTCATCCCGATGATGTTCGGCAATTACACGAAACTGGTCTACCAGGCGCAGACTGACGACCCGGCCCTGACCGCCAAGGCGCGCGCCTGTGCCGATCGGCTCGGCCTCTCCTTCGAGCGCCGATTCACCGGCTATGGCGATCTTGAAACCACCCTGGCCCGATGGTCCGCATCGCCTCCATCCTCTTGCTGAAAATATCCCGGGGGAGTCGCGCATCGCGCGACGGGGGCAGAGCCCCCCGCCCGGCCCGCCTCAGGCGTGCGCGGCCGCGACCTCGCGGATTCGCTCGATCATCGCCCGCACCCCGTTCGAGCGCTGCGCCGAGAGGTGATCGTGCAGCCCCAGCCGCCCCAGTTCGGCGCGCGCATCGATGCTGCCGACCTCGGTCACCGGCGTATCGTTGTAAAGCGTCCTGAGCACCGCGATCAGCCCGCGCACGATCATCGCGTCGCTGTCGCCGTCGAACCGGAACACACCATTCTCGATCGCCGGTTGCAGCCAGACCTGGCTGGCACAGCCATGCACCTTGTTGGCGGGCACCTTGAACGCATCGTCGAGCGGCTCCATCGCCTTGCCCAGTTCGATGACATGGCGATAGCGGTCCTCCCAGTCGTCAAGGAACTCGAAATCCTCGACAATCTCTTCGAAGGCGGGGCTTGCCATCTGTTACTCCTGCTCTGCGCACGCGGGTTTGCTGTGACCTAAGGTGCGCGGGCGGGGCTGTCCAGCCCCGGCATGGCTTTTCAACGCGTCCGGGATGCGCTAACCGGTAATCAAGGGACCAACGCAATACGGGGCGCGCACACGAGATGCTGAAACCACTGACCGTTCTTGTGACTGCCGGGATGATGCTGAGCGCCTGTGGCGGCTGGCGCGACTCGCGGGTGAACCCGTCGAACTGGTTCGGCCCCTCGAACCCGGCGCCGGTGGCGGCCTCGGCAGATGCCGATGCCAACCCGCTGATCCCCAGCGGCGGCGGCAAGGGTCTGTTTGCCCGTCCGGACGCGGTAGACAACACGATCCCGATCACCCGAGTGACCGAGCTCAAGGTCGAACCGACCACCACCGGCGCCATCGTCTATGCGGTGGGCATTGCCAATCGCCAGGGCGCCTTTGACGCCGAACTGCGCCGGGTGATCAGCGAAGAGAACGCCAAGGCGGGTATCCTGGCCTATACGTTCCGCGTCGATTATCCCGAGGACGCAACCCCGCAAGGGGCCGAGAACACGCGGACCGTGCGGGCGGCCGCCAGCCTGACGCGCAAGGATCTGGCCGGGATCAAGGTGATCCGGGTCGAGGGCCAGCAGGGCGCGTTGGAATCGCGCCGCCGCTAAAGCTGTATCAGCCGGATGGTCTGGCCCTTGGCGGCCAGCGCCACCTTGCCGTCACAGAGGCGCAGCGCGTCCTCTCCGAACACCTCATAGCGCCAGCCGGTTAGCGCGCTCACGTCACGTTCGCCCGCCGCGATCAGGTCGAGATCGGCGCTGGAGGCGATGAGTTTTGCCGCGACGCCCTCGTTTTCGGTCTTGGCCTTCAGCAGAACGCGCAAGAGATCGGCCAGCGCCGGGTTGACCTGAAGGTTCTCGCGCCCGTTTTCCACCTTGGGCATCTGCTCGGGCGGGCATTCGGTGCCGCGCTTGACCGCTTCGAGGATACCATCGGCGATGGCGCCCTTGCGCGCCTCGCGCAGCAGGAGCCGCGAGCCGCCGAGGTCGGCATGGGTGCGCGGCTTGGTCGAGGCCAGCTCGATCAGCGCGTCGTCCTTAAACACCCGGCTGCGCGGGATGTTGTTGGTCTGGGCGTGGTTCTCGCGGAACGCGGCCAGTTCGCGCACAACGGCCAGGAACTTGCCCGAGGAGGTGCGCGTCTTGATCCGGCGCCATGCCTCTTCGGGGCGGATGTCGTAGATTGTCGGGTCGGTCAGGGTCTGCAACTCTTCGGCCACCCAATGGGTGCGGCCGGATTTCTCCAGCTCGGCCGAGAGATGTTCGTAGACGCGGCGCAGATGGGTGACATCGGCCAGCGCATAGGTCTTTTGCGCATCCGTCAGCGGGCGGCGCGACCAGTCGGTGAACCGCGAGGTCTTGTCGACGCCCTGGCGGCAGATCTTGCGCACCAGCGTCTCATACCCCACCTGTTCGCCGAAACCGCAGACCATCGCGGCGACCTGAGTGTCGAAGAGCGGCTTGGGGAACACGCCCGCATCGACCCAGAAGATCTCCAGATCCTGTCGGGCGGCATGGAATACCTTGACCACCGCCTCGTTGCGGAAGAGGTCATAGAGCGGGTCCAGTGACAGATCTTCGGCCAGCGGATCGACCAGAACCGCGCTGTCCTCGCCCTCGCCGGGATAGGCGAGTTGGACGAGGCAGAGCTTGGAGTAATAGGTCCGCTCGCGCAGGAACTCGGTATCGACGGTGACATAGGGGTGAGTTGCGGCTGCGGCACAGAAATCGGCCAGGTCTTGCGTCGTGGTCAGAGTTTTCATTCGGCTATGGTCTTGCTCTTGCTTTTCTATGCGTATGATCCCTGCCCTGCGAACGGCCCGGATTGGATGACATTAGGATCATACCCGAAGATCTGCAAACCCCCATTCGGCAACACTGGGTTTACATCAGGGCAACCAGACCGGGCGGCGATCGCCGCCGGCAAAGCGGCGCAGGACGGCAGGATAGAGTTTGTGTTCCCAGCTCAGCACCCGGGCAGCGAGGGTTTCCGGCGTGTCGCCGGGTTCGATGGCGACTCGGGCCTGACCCAGGATCGGGCCGTCGTCGAGCTCTGAGGTCACCTCGTGCACGGTGCAGCCATGTTCGGTATCACCGGCGGCCAGCGCGCGGGCATGGGTGTGCAGCCCCTTGTATTTGGGCAGCAGCGAGGGGTGGATATTCAGCATCCGACCCTGAAAGCGGTCGGTGAACCCGGCCGTGAGCACCCGCATGAACCCGGCCAGGCAGACGATATCGGTGCCCGCATCGAGGATCGGCTTGATCAGTTCGGCCTCGAACGCGGCACGATCCTTGCCAAAGGGGCGGTGATCGACCACCGCCGTAGGCACGCCGCGCGCGGCGGCCTTGGCCAACCCGCCCGCGTTTGCGTCATTCGAGAGCACCAGACAGGGCCGCGCCGGATGGTCGCCGGTCATGCTGTCGACCAGCGTGACCATGTTCGACCCGCCGCCCGAGATCAGGATCGCGACGCGCTTTGCGCTCACAGCAGCTTGCCCGTGTAGGCGATGCCGGGCGTGGTGGTGACGGTGCCGATGCGGGCGACAGTTTCGCCCTCGGCACTCAACAGCTCGGCCAGTGCCTCGGCCCGGTCTGCGGCGCAGACCACGATCATGCCGATGCCGCAGTTGAAGGTCTTGAGCATCTCGGCCTCGGCGATGCCGCCGGTTTCAGCCATCCAGCGGAACACAGGCGGCAGATCCCATGCGTCGAGGTCGATGGTGGCGCCCATGCCCTCGGGCAGGACGCGCGGCAGGTTCTCAGTCAGGCCGCCGCCGGTGATATGGGCCAGCGCATGCACGCCACCGGCGCGGATCGCGGCCAGCACCTGGCGCACATAAAGCCGGGTCGGCGTCAGCAGCGCCTCGCCCAGTTTGCCGGGGCCAAAGGGGCAATCCGATTCCCAGGTGTTGCCCGAGATCTCGACCAGTTTGCGCACCAGCGAATAGCCGTTGGAATGCACCCCGTTCGAGGCGAGGCCCAGCAGCACGTCGCCCTCTGCCACACCTTCGGGCAGCGCGGTGCCGCGCTCCATCGCGCCGACCGCAAAGCCTGCGAGGTCGAAATCGCCCGCCGGGTACATGCCGGGCATCTCGGCAGTCTCGCCGCCGATCAGGGCGCAGCCGGACTGCACGCAGCCTTCGGCGATACCTTCGATGATGCGGGCGGCCTGCTCGGTCTCGAGCTTGCCAGTTGCGAAATAATCGAGGAAAAACAGCGGCTCGGCGCCCTGACACACCAGGTCGTTGACGCACATGGCAACCAGGTCGATGCCGACGCCGTCGACCAGCCCGGTGTCGATGGCGATGCGCAGCTTGGTGCCGACCCCGTCAGTGGCCGCGACCAGCACCGGGTCGGTGTAGCCTGCCCCCTTGAGGTCGAACAGCGCGCCAAAGCCCCCCAGCCCGCTGGCCACGCCGGGGCGGTTGGTGCGCTTGGCGGCCGGCTTGATCCGGTCCACCAGCGCGTTGCCCGCGTCGATATCCACCCCTGCCTCGGCATAGGTGATGCCGTTCTTGCCGCTGGTCATCCTCTGGCTCCTTCCAAAACGTTGCGGCAGCCTTTAGCGCAAGGCGAAACGGAAGGGAACAGGGATCGCCCCGCACCGCGACATTGGGTGCGGGGCTGGGGGTGCGGGGCTGGGGGCGTCAGAGGCCGAATTGCCAGGGCGCGGCCTGCCAGGCATAGGCCTCGCCCTGCCGCAGCACCCGGCCAAGCGCCGGGAAGTCGAGATGCGCGCCGGTCACCAGCAGGTTGTCGGCCACGGCGCGGTCCAGCATCCGGCGCCGGGTGGTCACGGTCTGCGCCGGATCGGCGTCAAAGGCGATGGTCCAGCCCGGCTCGGCGAATTGCAGTGCGGTGGAATGGATCAGGTCGCCCCAGAACAACAGCCCCTCGCCCCCCGCATCCAGCATGAAGCCGGTATGGCCGGGCGTGTGCCCCGGCAGGTCGAGCGCGGTAAAACCGGGGGCCGCCTCGCCCTCGCCTTGCAGCAGACGCAGCCGGTCGGCATAAGGCGCCACCGCGCGGCGCGCCATATCGAAGAAGCCGCGGCTGCCCTCGGGCACGCTGGCCAGGATGGCGTCATCGTGCCAGAAATCCCATTCGCGCTGCGCCACCACCAGTTCGGCATTGGCAAAGGCGGCTGTCCCGTCAGCGGCCAAGAGGCCACCCGCGTGGTCGGGATGCATATGGGTCAGCAGCACGGTGTCGATACTGTCGGGCGCGACCCCGGCCGCCGCGAGACCCGCATGCAGCGCGCCCAGCCCGGGCCCCATCAGCTGGGCGGTGCCGGTGTCGATCAGCACCCGGCGCCCGGCGCGTTCGACCAGATAGCCGTTGACCGGAATGGTCAGGGCGTTGTCCTGCATCCGGTGCAGGCCCTGCGCCAGCACCTGTTGCGCGCGGGCCTCGTCATAGCCGTTGATCAGCTGAGTACCGACCGGCAGATGCCCGTCGAGGAGCACCGTCACCCGCGCATCGCCCAGGGTGAAACCATGGGTAATCGCCCCTGCCCCGGCCGCCTCGGCCCGCGCAACAGCGCCGCCACCAAGACTCAGAACCGGCGCCGCTGCCAGCGTGGACAAGAAAGCCCTGCGATTGATTGTCATAAGAAACTCCACTATCTGTTCCGGGGAATTTTCCCGTGAAGTCCGGATAATCTGCCAACAGGGCGGTAGATATCCCTGCCCCTCAGATAACGGTTATCAGCAACGCTTATAGGTAGGACATGGATCGGCTGACCCTGCTTGAAACCTTTGCCATTGCCCTGGACGAGGGCAGCCTGAACCGGGCCTCCCGCAGGCGCGGCATCACCCAATCGGCGGTCAGCCAGCAGATCAAGCAGCTGGAGACCGCCATCGGCCAGCAACTCCTGCACCGCACCGCGCGCGGCATTCATGCGACCCGGGCGGGCGATCTGGTCTATGTGCATGCCCAGACCCTGCTGTCGGGCTATAATCGGATGACGGCCGAGCTGGACCAGCTGGAAAGCAGCGTTTCGGGCACCTTTCGCATCAGCGTCAGTTCCTTTCTGGGGCGCAGCGTGATCGGACCCATGCTGATCGAGATGAATGCCGCCCATCCCGATCTGAACATCGTCATGCGTCTGGAGGACCGGCTGGTCGATGTGGTGCGCGAGGGCTATGATCTGGCGATCCGCACCGGACGGCTGGGCGATACGGACGGATTCGGGCGCAAGATCTCGGCGCTGGAAACGGTGCTGATCGCCACGCCCGCCTATCTCGACCGGGTCGGCCGACCCCGCCAGCCCGACGACATGAAGCGGCTGGATTTCATCCAGCATCACGAAGATCAGACCAAGGGGTTCTTTCCCCTGCGCCGCGACGGGCGGGAATATCCGGCGCCGGTGCGGGTGGGGTTCACCGCCGATGACCCGGACCTGATCATGCGGGCGGTCGCCTCTGGCTCGGGCTATACCCGGGTGCCCCGGTTCATGGTCGCGGAACAGATCGCCAATGGCGCGTTCGAACTGGTGCTGCCGGAGTACCAGCCGCCGATCAAGGATGTGTTTGCCGTCTACCCCTCGCGCCGCACACCCGACCGCCGCCGTGATCTGACCATCGAGACCGCGGTGGCCCGGTTCGAGGCGCTGCGCGATCCGCAGGCGAAGGTCGACGCAATCACCGCTTGACCCTGTGGCCCGCATTGCCTAACCAACAGGCAGGCGGGCCTGTAGCTCAACGGTTAGAGCAGAGCGCTCATAACGCTTTGGTTGCGGGTTCAAATCCTGCCAGGCCTACCAACGTCCACTGCCAGATCTTTCTATGAACCTGACCAGGGTCTGACCCTTGGGCTTGATTCGTTCGCCCATGATCAGGGAAACCAGGCTAAAACGCATCATTGAAAGTCCCACGTTTTCATAGCTCACAATCTCCTCGCCAGAGAGTTGCCGTCCACTGATCTTTCTCAATTGACACTGAAATACTCTGAGAATATCTGCGTGCATACAGTATCGAGGCCAACTGGCCATTCGTTTGATGCCGTCATAATTTGACAATCATACGCAAATTTTCGCTCGAAATCCATTTAAGCCGATTCACATTTCCGAGAGAAATCTGCTGTCAATCAATCTCCTAAAATTTCACCCTGCCACGACGTATCGTATTGATACCGGAAAGTAATGCCACTATCGGTTTTTTCGATGCCATTCCAATACCGCTGAAGGACCTTCCATGACCGTGATTCCCAGTCAACTCACGCTCGAACCGAGACCGCTTTTGTTCAGCAATAACAACGTTGTGCTGTCCTGGTCTCCGAAGTCCGGTTGCTCGCAAGCCTTGATCTGGTTCTTGATACACGAGGGATTGCTTCAGGAATCCAATCAATTCGATCCTTGGCCGCATAATTATCGTCAGAAACGCTACTATGATTCAGAAAACTATTCTCGGCGCCTGGCCGACCTGATCAACGCTGGCGGCAAGGGCTATACCCTGATCAAGATCACCCGTGACCCAGTAAAAAGACTTGTGTCCTGTTTCCGGCATGCAATTCAATACCCAGCAATAGATTCTATTGTGGAGGCAAAAGTTGGTACACAACCCGAGCGCGATGGCCTTTCGCTCAAAGATTTCCGGGATGCTCTGGCAGGTGAGGATCTGGTGTGCTGGAAAGGGTTTGACATGCATATCTGTGCGCAGCAGCAGCCGGTGTGGTTTTACAGCTTCGACCGAGTCATCACGCTGAACATTGACCAGACGAATATGTTTCCCGGCTTGAACGACATTGAAGACGAATTGGGAATGCAAAAAACAGTGTTCAGCGCTTATCCGAAATTCGCCAATCTGGCAGCTGGACACCACGCGAAAGATATTGCGTTTGACGCCGGGGCGGAGATCGAAACTCACAGGTTCCCCCGTACCCGGCATACCGAGTTCCCCAAATCTGCTTTGTTGGCGGCACCTTTGATGCTTCAGGCCGCCTGGGAACTGCACGGCAGGGATTTTCAATCCGTTGCCAGTGGCGACTCGGCGAACAGGCTGTTCCAAACTTACGACACTGGTCTGACAGGAAAGGTTGCATAGGTTCCTGCCGGAACCAGCAGTCACCGCCCGATAACGATATCCGCGCAGAGCCCGCCGAGGCGCTGGCTGTCGCCCAGCCTGAGCGCGCCGCCATGGGCGCGGGCGACATCGGCAACGATGGCAAGGCCCAGGCCCACACCACCGCCCTTGTTCTGGTTGCGCGCCGCATCGAGCCGCTGGAACGGCTTGATCGCCTCGGCCCTTTTGTCCGCGGGGATGCCGGGGCCGTCATCCTCGACCCGGATGCGCAGGAACTTCGAAGTCATGGCAAGGCTGACCTCGGCCCGGCTGCCATAACGCAAGGCATTGCCGATCAGGTTCTCGACCGCGCGGCGCAGCGCCATGGGGCGGAGCATGACCTTTTCGTCCGCTTCACAACCCTCACTGGCGACCAGTTCCACATTGGTTTGCGAGCGTTGGGCATCTTCGACAATCTGGCGCAACAATGCGACGGGGTCGACCGGTTCGGGCGCCGATTCCGAGACCCCGCGCGAGAAATCAAGAAAGGCGTCGAGCATCTGCTGCATCTCGGTAACATCCTGCAACAGCGGTGCTGCGTCCTCTTCATCGAGCATGGCAAGCCCGAGTTTCAAGCGGGTCAGCGGCGTGCGCAGGTCGTGGCTGACCCCGGACAGCATCAGCGTTCGCTGTTCGATGTGCCGCTCGATCCGGGCACGCATGTCGAGAAAGGCGCTGCCAGCGGCGCGAATCTCGATGGCACCAGAGGGGCTGTAGGGCACGGTATGGCCGCGACCAAAGGCCTGCGCCGCATCCGACAACCGTTTGAGCGGGCGCAACTGGTTGCGCATGTAGAGGAACGCAATCGCCGTCATCAGCACGCCGAAGAACACCATGGTCACGATCAGCTGATGCGGCGCGGCGGGCGACAGGCGGCGGCGGTCGAAGCTGAGCTCGACCGCGCC
Source organism: Ruegeria marisflavi (assembly GCF_025673445.1). Classification (NCBI taxonomy): domain Bacteria; kingdom Pseudomonadati; phylum Pseudomonadota; class Alphaproteobacteria; order Rhodobacterales; family Roseobacteraceae; genus Ruegeria; species Ruegeria marisflavi. Next base: position 142,737 of record NZ_JAOVQN010000003.1, on the reverse strand, counting down.
CAGATCGGTGTCAAGGAACAGCCGCGCCTGGCGGGTGTTGGGCAGTTCTACCGCCAGCACCTGTGGCAGACGGTTGCGAATCGTGCGCTGCACCTGGCGGCCGGTGTAGTCGGTCCAGGGCAGCAGATCGGCCTTGGGCACCTCGGCCGGTGGCACGAAGCGCATGGTGATGTGCAGCGGTGACAGGAAAGGCGCCAGCGTGGTCAGAAAGTGGTCCTGGGTGCCCGCCTCGGGCGCCTGGCGCGCGATCATCTCGATCTCGCGCACCACAGTCAGGGTCATCTGCTTGGTCACGTCCTCCAGGTGGCGTTGCAGGAACACCACCGAGACCACGATCTGCACGACGATCACCGGCACCACGATGATGATCGCCGCCCGGGTATAGATGCTGCGCGGAGAATAGTGTTTGAGCCAACGGAAGGTCATGGGCTAAGCCTAGCCTGCCGACAGAGGGAGCAAAAGACGCATATGATGACGCCGCCCGACGATTTTGACCCGCCTGTGGGCGTCTCCATCGAACTGACCCCCGGCTTGCGCCGGGTGGTGGCGCCGAATCCCTCGCCGATGACCTATCGCGGCACCAACACCTATCTGCTGGGCACGCGCGAACTGGCGGTGATCGACCCCGGCCCGGAGAGTGCGGCGCATCTGGAGGCGATTCTGGCGGCGCTGGGGCCGGGACAGAGCATCAGCCATATCGTGGTCACCCATACGCATCTGGACCACTCGCCGCTGGCCCGCCCGCTGGCCGCGCGCACCGGCGCGCCGGTATTGGCCTATGGCGGGCCCGAAGCCGGGCGCAGCGCGGTGATGCAGGCGCTGGCCGCCGGTGGGCTGACGGGTGGCGGCGAGGGCATCGACCGCGCGTTCACGCCTGACCGGACGGTTGCCGATGGTGAGGTCATCGAAGGCGACGGCTGGGCGCTGGAGGTGATCCATACCCCAGGCCACCTGGGCAACCATATCGCCTTGGCCTGGGAGGATCTCTGCTTCACCGCCGACCACGTGATGGGATGGGCCAGTTCGCTGGTCTCGCCCCCCGATGGCGACCTGACCGATTTCATGGCCGCCTGCGCCCGGCTGCGCGCCCGCAACTGGCGCGCGTTCCACCCCGGTCACGGGGCGCCGGTGGAAGCGCCCGCCGCCCGGCTCGACTGGCTGATCGAACACCGGCAGGGCCGCGAGGCCGCGATCCTGGAGGCGCTGGAGGATGGTGCGTGTACCGCGCGCGGACTGGCCGAACGGATCTATACCGAGACACCGGCCGCCCTGCTGCCTGCGGCCGAGCGCAACGTCTTCGCTCACCTCGTTGATCTTTATGGCAAAACCCGCGTCTCACCCATCGGAGACCTGGCCGCCGGAGCGACGTTTGAGCGTCTGAAATAGGGTACCGGCATTTTTCCCCGAAAAAATGCCCGGCCCCTCTGGACGCCCGGAATCGCTGTTGCTATAGGGCACGCACCGTTCCGGCGTAGCTCAGCGGTAGAGCAGTTGACTGTTAATCAATTGGTCGTAGGTTCGATCCCTACCGCCGGAGCCAAAATCCTCACATCTCGGGTAACCTTGTCGCCGCTGTGCCAGGCGTAATCCGCATGGCCGTTTCGACCTCGCCATTTTCTCAAAATTTTCCGCGCACCCTCTGGACGCCCGGAATCGCTGTTGCTATACGGCGCGAACCGTTCCGGCGTAGCTCAGCGGTAGAGCAGTTGACTGTTAATCAATTGGTCGTAGGTTCGATCCCTACCGCCGGAGCCATGAAAAGCCCTTGAGCCCTGCTCGAGGGCTTTTTTGTTTGCGGGATCGCGATGCGCCGCCTCGCGTTCCTTTGACAGAGGCGGCGGCTTGCCCAACGGATCAGTTCGGCCGGGCGGAAAAGCGCCGGGCGGGGCCGGATGATGAACAGGCGCGGGTTTTCCCCCTAGCCCAGGGCACCCGGCCCCTCCATCTAGACCACAGAATTGCCTTGGAGGTCTTCATGACACGCATTCTCGTTATTCTCGGAGCGGCAGCAGCCGGCGCTGCGGCCTATTTCCTTGTGATCCGGACCGAGCCCCAGGAAGCCGCTGTCGAGCCGTCGGCCCCGGCGGTTGTGACGCCGGCAGAACCCGGAACGGCCACGCTGGGCGACCAGATCAGGCAAGCCGCTGAAACCGCCCGGACCGAAGTCGAGGCCGCCGCCGAGCAAGCGTCAGAGCAATTGGCCGAAGCCCGCGATACCGCGGCCGAGGCCGCAGCGGAAGCCATCGAATCCGCCAGCGAGGCGGCATCGCAGGCAGCCGAAGCCGCGAGCGAAGCGGCAAGCAGCGCCGCCGAGGCCACCACCGAGGCGGTGGGCACCGCGATTGCCGCAGCGAACCAGGAGACCACGGCGGCCATCGCCTCGGCCCGCGAACTGGTCGAAAGCTGGGACAGCGAAGGCATGCTGACGCAGTCGGGCTTCGACTATGACACCATGGTTACCGCCGTCGAAGACAGCTCGATGAACGAGACGCTCAAGACCGGCATTCTGGGCATTCTCGAAGATATCCGGTCGGCGCCCGAGGCCATCGCTGTCCACGCACAGGCACTGCGCGCCCTGATCGGCATGTGACGGGACCTGTCCACCCGCCTGCAAACCCCCGCTGCGGCGGGGGTTTTTGTTTTTTGCGATGTGCGGCATTCGAAACCCTGCCGCCACGTCACGGTTTGGGTCGGTTGACAGACATACCCGTCGGTATGTTTGATCATACCCGAGAGTATGTCGCCAATGCCAACCGAGGAGGCCGCGCCCCGTGACCGAGATTGCAACCACAGCCCGCAACGACCGGTACGAGGAATTGCTGACGGCCGCGGCGGAGTGTTTCCAGAGCCGGGGATTCGATGCGACCTCGATCGACACGGTGGCGCGCCATCTGGGTGCGACAAAGGGCCGGGTCTATCATTATTTCCCGTCCAAGATGGATCTGTTCAACGCGGTGCGCGACCGGGGCATGGACATCGTCTTTCAGGCGACCGATCCGGGGTATTTTGCGGATCTGCCGGTATTGGACCGGCTGGAAGCCATGGCACGCGGCCATGTCAACGCGATGTTGCAACACCACTCCTTCATGCTGGTGCTGAAGGACGGGCTGCTGATGCGGCGCTATACCACCACGACCGATTTCCAGAAGGAATCGCTGTCCCAGCATATCGCCCGGCGCGACGCCTATGAGGCGCGGTTCCGCGAGTTGCTGGCGATGGGGCTGGCCGAGGGCAGCCTGCGGGCCGGTCCCGATCCGGCGATCACGGTGCAGACCTTCATGAGCGCGCTGAACGGGCCGGTGGCCTGGTTCCGCCCGCGCCCCGGCGATACGCCGGAGAAATACGATGCGATCGCGGAAGAGATCGTGCGTTTTGCGATGCAGGGACTGCGCGCCCTGCCCTCCTGACCCTGTGACGAGGACTATGATGACCGACATTCCCGAAACGATGTATGCCGTGCTGCAAACCGGCGACGGCTATTCCGGCAAGGCCACCGGCCCGGCGATTGACGATGCCGCCGACTGGCTGGAGCCGGGTCAGATCGCGGTGCCGAAACCCGGACCGGGACAGGTGCTGATCCGGCTGCGCATGGCCTCGGTCAATCCGTCCGATTTGCATTTCATCAAGGGCGAATACGGCCAGCCGCGCATCAAGGGCACGCCAGCGGGGTTCGAAGGCTGCGGCGACGTGGTCGTGGCGGGCAAAGGCGCCGAGGCACTGGTGGGCCAACGGGTCGCGTTTGTCGCCTCGGGGTCCGGCGCCTGGGCGGAGTATGTGGTGACGCAGGCGCAGATGTGCATTCCGCTGCGCCCCGATATCAGCGACGAGGACGGCTCGGCGCAGATCGTCAACCCGATGACCGCCATGGCGATGGTCGATATCGCGCGGTCCGAGGGCGAGGCATTCATTGTGTCGGCGGCAACCAGCCAGCTGGGCAAGCTGATGGTGTCACTGGGCCGCGATCTGGGGTTGAAACCCATCGCGCTGGTGCGCCGGGCCGAGGCGGTGGAGCCGCTCAAGGCGCTGGGGGCGGCCGAGGTTCTGGTCACATCGGATCCGGAGATGGGGCAGAAGTTCGCCACCATCAGTCGGGCGCTGAAACCGCGTGTGTTCCTGGATGCGGTATCGGACCAGACATCCGAGCGCATCTTTACCGCTATGCCGAACGGCGCGCGCTGGGTGTCTTATGGCAAGCTCGACGCCGAATTGCCGGTGCTGACCCAGATGGGCCAGCTGATTTTCATGCGCAAGCGAATCGAAGGCTTCTGGCTCACCCAGTGGATGATGACCACCCCGCCCGCCGATCAGGCGCGCGTGGTGACCGAGGTGCAGGCGCGTTTTGCCGACGGGCGTTGGAAAACCGATGTGTCAGGCTACCTTCCGCTTCGTGACGTTGTGTCAGGTCTGGCCGAGGCGCTGAAAAAGACTGACGGAAAGGTAATGATCACGCCATAGTGAGGCGAGGCCCGGCGACCGACGCGCTGCCGGGCCAAAAGAACGGGACGCCGGGATACCGGCGCAGGGAGGAAAATTTGGATAACGTACAGCTGCTGATCAGCGGGCTGGCGAACGGCTGTGTCTATGGCCTGATCGCGCTTGGCTTTGTTCTGATCTACAAGGCGACCGAGGCGGTGAATTTCGCGCAGGGCGATTTCATGATGCTGGGCGCCTTTGTCACCATCGGGTTGACCAACACCGAATATATGGGCCTGCCCTTCTGGATGGCGCTGCCGATCTCGATCGCGATCATGGCCGGGCTCGGCTATCTGCTGGACCGGCTGGTGATCCGTCGCATGTTCGGGCAAAGCCAGACAGCGGTGGTGATCTTGACCATCGCGCTGGGTTTCGTCATCCGATTTGTCGCCGGTCTGATCTGGGGCCACGAGCCGCAGACCTTGCAGAACCCCTTGGCCGGGCGCGAGATCGCCTTTGGCGGACTGGTGCTGGGCATGGAGGATGTGGCGGTCATCGTGGTCACCGTGCTGCTGACCGGTAGTCTGTTCCTGTTCTTCAGCCGCACCAAGCTGGGCCTTGCCATGCAGGGCGCGTCGCAGAACCAGCTGGCGGCCTATTACATGGGCATCCCGGTGAAACGGGTTCAGGGCTTTATCTGGGCGCTGGCGGGCGCGGTTGCGGCCATCGCCGGCATCCTGTTCGCGGCCAAGGGATCGGTCGATCCCTCGACCGGCCTGTTGGGCATCAAGGCCTTTGCCGCCGCCGTGATCGGTGGGTTCGGCAGCCTGCCGGGCGCGCTGGCAGGCGGGTTGATCGTGGGCGTCATTGAACCCTTTGCCAGCCGGTATATCGCCGCCGGTTACAGCCAGATCGCGCCATACGCGCTGCTGCTTGCGGTGCTGGTCTTCCGTCCCCACGGCCTGTTCAGTCAGGTCCGAGTCAAGAAGGTCTGAGCCCATGCGTATCGTATTCAAGACCGATTACATGCAGGATATCCGCCCCTGGAAGGACGGGTACCAGCTGAGCCTCTACCTGATCCTGCTGGCCGTGGTCTTTGCCGCGCCCTGGGTACTGGACGTGTTCTATCTGGGCGAGCTGACCAACGTGCTGATCTGGGCCATCGCCGGGATGGGGCTGATGGTGCTGACCGGGCATACCGGTCAGGCGAGCCTGGGGCATGCGGCCTTTCTCGCCTTTGGCTGTTATTCCAACGTGATTCTGCTGGAGGCCGGGGTGCCGTTCATCCTCGCCTTTCCGCTGGCCGGTGTGATCACCGGGATCATCGGCGCGCTGGTCGCCATTCCGGCGCTGCGGCTGCATGGCATCTACCTGGCGATCTTTACCCTGGCGATGTCGATCCTGGTCGACGACATCATCGTGCTGACCGAACCCTGGAGCGGCGGCGTGTCGGGCAAGTATATCGCGGGGATCGACCTGTTTGGTCTGACCATCGACCGCTGGGGCACGCCGATGCTGTTCTATTGGCTGGTGCTGGCGGTGACGGTGATCGTGACACTGGGCTATATCAACCTGCTGCGCTCGCCGCTGGGGCGCAGTTTCATCGCGGTGCGAGACAGCGAGGTTTCGGCACAGGCGATGGGTGTGGACATTGCCCGGACCAAGACCATCTCGTTCGGCCTGTCATGCATGGTCACCGGCTGGGCGGGTGCCTTCATGGGGCTGTTTGCGGGCGCGTTCAACAACGAGACCTTCAGCGTGGTGATCTCGATCGAGCTGTTGATGATGATCGTGATCGGCGGGCTGGGGTCGATCCACGGGGCGTTCTTTGGCGCCATCATCATCGGGTTCTTGCCGCAATTCCTGTCGATCGCCAAGGAATACGTGGGCGCGGTATTCGGAGGCAGCACGGTGGCCATTCCGGGTCTGGAGTTCGGCATCTTCGGCATGATCCTGATCGCCTTCATCCTGTTCGAGCCGATGGGCATCTACGGGCGATGGCTCAAGATACGGACGTTCTTCGAGCTGTTCCCCTTCTACCGCAAGGACATGTTCAAGCGGCAGAAGTCCTATCTGAAGACGGAGCGCCTGAGATGAGCCTGCTCGAGATTGAAAATGTCACGCTGAAATTCGGCGGGCTGACTGCGGTCGACAACCTGTCGTTCTCGGTCGAGGAAGGCGAGGTTTTCGCCATCGTCGGCCCCAACGGGGCGGGCAAGTCGACAGTGTTCAACCTGATTTCGCGGTTCTACGATCCCTATGCGGGCAGTATCCGGTTCGACGGGCATAACCTGTTGGAGGTCAAACCCTCGGGCGTGGCTGCATATGGGGTGGCGCGCACGTTCCAGAACATCGAACTTTTCGAGCATGCGACCGTGTTGCAGAACCTGCTGGTCGGCCGTCACCGGCACCGCAAGACCAACCTGTTCTCGGAGATCCTCTTCACCCCCTCGGCCCGGCGGCAGGAGTTGGAGAACCGCGAGAAGGTGGAGGAAGTGATCGACTTCCTCGACCTGCAAGCCTATCGCGACAAGATGATCGCGGGCCTGCCTTATGGCGTGCGCAAGGTAGTCGAGGTGGCCCGCGCGCTGGCGACCGACCCCAAGCTCTTGCTGCTGGACGAACCGGCCTCGGGCCTGTCGGTGGAAGAGACCACCGACATGCGCTGGTGGATCGACGATATCCGCCGTCAGATGGGGATCACGGTGCTGATGGTGGAACATGACATGGGGCTGGTCTCGGGCGTGAGCGACCGGGTGCTGGCCATGGCCGATGGCGCGAAACTGGCGCTGGGAACACCGGCAGAGGTGCAGTCGCACCCGGCGGTGATCGAAGCCTATCTGGGGAAGGCGTCATGAGCGAAGCAATACTCAAGATCCGCAACATCGAGAGCTTTTACGGGCCGATCATGGCGATCCGGGGCGTCTCGCTGGAGGTGCGGCCGGGCCAGATCGTGTCGATCCTGGGGGCCAATGGCGCGGGCAAGACCACGCTGATGAAGACGATCTCGGGCGTGATGGACCCTGAAAAGGGCACCATCACCTTTGACGGCGAAGAGATCCAGGGATCGGAGCCGCACAAGGTGGTGCAGAAGGGCATCGTGCACGTGCCCGAGGGGCGTGAGGTGTTCCCGCTCTTGACGGTGGACGAGAACCTGACCCTGGGCGCCTATACCGCCACAGACAAGGCGCAGATCGAGCGCGACCGGGAACTGGTGTTCAGCTATTTCCCGATCCTGAAGGAGCGGCGCGGCCAGGAGGCCGGGACGCTGTCGGGCGGTCAGCAGCAGATGCTGGCCATTGGCCGGGGCCTGATGGCCAATCCACGCATCATGCTGCTGGACGAACCCAGCCTGGGGCTGTCTCCGCTCCTGGTGCAGGAGATCTTTGCCATCCTCAAACGGTTGAACGAAGAGCAGAACATGACGATGATGCTGGTGGAACAAAATGCCAGCGCGGCGCTGAACCTGGCACATCATGGCTATGTGATGGAGGTGGGCCGTATCGTGATGGACGGCTCGGCCCAGGCACTGATGGCGTCCGAGGACATCCAGAACTTCTATCTGGGGGTTCAGGAGGAAGGCGCGCGGGAGAACCGCCGCTGGAAACGCAAGAAGACATGGCGATAACCGGAGAGGTGGACAAGATGGATACACGCACCCTGCCCGCCCAGACGCGGATCAACGGCGTCAGTTTCAACGCCACGCCGGGCCAGCGCCCGGTTCTGGTCGATGGCACGACGACAATCGTCGGCCTGTTCCAGAAGCGCTGCGCCGAACTGGGCAATCGCACCGCACATCGGGAAAAGGATTTCGGCATCTGGAAGACCTATTCCTGGGCCGATTACTGGCAGCATGCCAAGTGGATCGGGCTGGCCCTGCGCAAGCTGGGCCTGCAACGGGGCGAGGTCGTCTCGATCCTGAGCGAGGACCGCAAGGAATGGGCCTATTTCGACATGGGCATCCAGGCGGTCGGCGGCATCGCTTCGGGCGTCTACACGACCGATTCGGCCAACCAGTTGAAATACCTGGTCAATGACAGCGACAGCCGGTTCCTGATCGTTGAGAACGAAGAACAGCTGGACAAGTTCATGCAGATCGAGGGCGAGGTTCCCGGCCTCTTGAACGTGATCATCCTGGAGGATGAGGGTCTGCACGATCTGGATCATCCGCGCTGTCTGATGATCGACCGGCTCTACGAGATCGGCCGCCAGGCAGAGCAGGACGAACCTGACGCGTTCGAGGCAGAAATCGCACTGGCGCGGCCCGAGGATGTCGCGCTGCTCATCTATACGTCGGGCACCACCGGCATGCCCAAGGGCGCGATGCTGACCCATGAGAACATCATGGCGGCCATCGAGGCTGGCGCTCACAGGTTGCCGACCCTGCCCGAAGACGAGCAGCTCTGTTTCCTGCCGCTGTGCCATATCCTGGAGCGGGACGTGTCGATCTATTTCCCGCTGGCGTCAAAAAGCACGGTGAACTTTGCCGAAAGCCCGGAAACGGTGTTTGCCAACCTGCAAGAGGTGTCGCCCGCCACGTTCACGGCGGTGCCGCGGGTCTGGGAGAAGATCTATTCCCAAGTCTTGATCATGGCGCAGGAGGCCACGCCCGCCGGGCGCGCGGCCTTTGGCATGGCGCTGAAGGCCGGGATGAAGCGCGCCGAATACCTGATTGAAAACAAACCGGTTCCTGCCGGTGTGGCCGCGAATTTCTGGTTCTGGGACCGGTTGGTTCTGCGCAATCTGCGGCGGATGCTGGGCATGGACAAGATGCGCCGGGGCGGCACCGGGGCGGCGCCGATCTCGCCCGCGCTGCTGAAATGGTACTGGTCCATTGGCGTGCCGCTGGTCGAAGGTTACGGCATGACCGAGACCGCCGGGATCGCCACCATCAACACGCCCGAGGAAAACCGCATCGGCACCATCGGCAAGGTGGTTCCGGGTATCGAGGTGCGCATTGCCGACGGAGGAGAGATCCAGGTCAAGGGACTCAACACCTTCAAGGGTTATTGGCGCAACAACGAAAAGACCGCCGAGACCTATACCGCCGATGGCTGGCTGCGCACCGGAGACATCGGCAGGGTCGATGCCGAGGGCTATGTCACCATCACCGGGCGCCTCAAGGACATCATCATCACCGCGGGCGGCAAGAACATCACCCCCGCCGAGATCGAAAGCCGACTGAAGTTCAGCCACTATATCTCGGACGCGGTGATCATCGGCGACAAGCGCAAGTACCTGACCTGCCTGATCATGATCGACCAGGAGAATGTCGAGAAATTCGCGCAGGACCGGAAGGTGCCGTTTTCGAACTTCGCCTCGCTCTGCGCGGCGCAGGAGGTCAAGGACCTGATCGCCGCCGAGGTGGCGGCGGTCAACAAGGAATTCGCCCGCGTCGAGCAGATCAAGGATTTTCGCCTGATCGACGTGCTGCTGACGGCGGAGGACGAGGAACTGACCGCAACGATGAAGCTGAAACGCAGTTTCGTCGAAAAGAAACACGCACATCTCATCGAAGATATGTACTAATGATAAATGGGTTATCCATAGGGAGGAGAACTATGAAAACACTCATCAAACGTCTGGTCGCCGCATCGGCGCTGACGGCGGCGGCGACACTGGCCAACGCCCAGGCCCAGGGTGTGACCGACGATGAAATCGTCATCGGCGCGGTCAACGACCTGAGCGGCATCTTTGCCGCCGTGGGCGTGCCCGCGACCAAGGGCGCCAACGTCTATTTCGACAAGGTCAACGCCGCAGGCGGCGTACACGGGCGCAAGATCCGCTATGTGGTCGAGGATCACGGCTATCAGATGCCGCGCGCGATGCAGGGCTTCAACAAACTGCTGAACCGCGACAAGGTGTTTGCGATGATGCAGAACCTTGGCACGCCGATGAACCTGGCCGGGTTCAAGCTGATCGATCCTATGGGCATTCCGAACATCGCCCCGCTGTCAGCGGCGCGTCAGATGATCCAGGATCCGATGCACAACAAGTTCACCTCGTTCTCGAGCTATTACGACCAGAGCCGGGTGGGCGTGAAATATCTGGCCAGCACCTTTGGGGCCAAGAATGTCTGCACCATGTATCTGCCAACCGATTTCGGCAAGGAGATCCTGGATGGCACCAAGGCCGGGGTCGAGGAAGCGGGGCTGACCTTTGCCGCCGAGACCACGCACAAGCCGGATGAGACCGATTTTGTCGGCTCGCTGAGCAAGCTAAAGGAATCGGGCTGCGAGATCGTGACCATCGCGCTGGGCGTGCGCCAGGCGATCACCATCGTCGGCACCGCCAAGAAGATGGGCCTCACGGACATGAAATTCATGGGCACCTCGGCCAGCTTCCTGACTGTGGTGGCGCAGGTTCCGGGCGGCGTGACCGAAGGCTTCTATGCCGCGGCCAGTTGGCAGGACCTGTATGCGCGGGCCGAAGAGCCCGTCGTCAAGGCGTTCATCGAGGAATACAAGGCCGCAACCGGCGAGGATCCGCAGGGATTTGCGATGCTGGGCTATGCCGCGGCGCAACAGATGGTGATGGCGCTTGAGGCCGCAGGCCGCGACCTGACGCAGGAAAGCTTCATCGCGGCGATGGAGACGCTGGACTATCAGGATGACCTGGTCGGCAACCATATCAACTATGGCCCGGACGACCACCAGGGCGCTGACTCGGTCTATGTGCTGCTGGTCGAGAATGGCGGCTGGAAGAAAGTTCACGAGGAATAATCCTCGGTCTGGGCGTCCGTGGCAAACGGGCGCCCTATTTGTGTCCGCCGTACCCGACAGGAGATACCCCGATGGCTGAGCCGATGGTCCAGTACCGCAGCTGCAACATCTGCGAGGCGATGTGCGGCCTGATCGTGACCCATGACGGGAGCGATGTTCTGTCGATCCGGCCGGACCCGGACGACCCGCTGTCGCGCGGTCATATCTGCCCCAAGGCGGTGGCCTTGCAGGATTTCCGCACCGATCCCGACCGGGTGACGAAACCCCTGCTGAAACGCGGCACCGATTTCGAGGAAATCAGTTGGGACGAAGCGTACGACCATGCCGCCGAGCGTATCCGCGCGGTGCAAGCCACGCACGGACAGGATGCGGTCGCCGTTTATCTGGGCAATCCCAACGCGCATAAATTCGGCAACATGCTGAACCTGCCGACGCTGATCAAGGCGATCGGCACCGGCAACCGTTTCAGCTCGGCCACCGCCGACCAGATCCCGCATCACGTGGCGTCGATCCATATGCTGGGTCATCCGATGCTGATGCCGATCCCCGATATCGACCGCACCGATTTCCTGCTGATCATCGGCGGCAATCCGGTTATCTCGAACGGCTCGATGATGACCGCGCCGGGATATGGCCTTCGCATGGACGCGATCCGCGCGCGCGGCGGAAGGGTAGTGGTGATCGACCCGCGCCGGACCGAGACCGCCGAACGCGCGGGCGAGCATCATTTCATCCGCCCCGAGACCGACGCTTGGCTGATCCTGTCGATGATCCATGTGATCCTGGTGGACGGCCCTGCCCGGCTGGGTCACCTGGCGCCGCTGGTCGACGGGTTGCAGGCGTTGACGGACGCGGTCGAGCCCTTCACACCCGAAGCCACCGCAGCGGCAACCGGCATCGAGGCCGAGACCATCCGCAGGCTGGCACGCGACTTCGCCGCAGCACCACGCGCCGTCTGCTACGCCCGCATGGGCGCCTCGACCCAGAGCTTTGGCACGCTGTGCCAATGGGCTGCCAATGCGCTCAACATCGTGACCGGCAATTTCGATGCCGAGGGTGGCGCCATGTTCACCACGCCGGCGCTCGACTATGTCGGGCTGACCTCGCGCAAGGGCAAGGCACGGACCTATCCCGAGCGCCGCTCGCGGGTCTCGGGACAGCCGCTTTATAACGGCGAATTTCCGGTATCGACACTGGCCGAAGAAATCGAGACACCCGGTCCGGGCCAGATCCGCGCGCTGGTGACGGTGGCCGGCAACCCGGTTCTGACCGCGCCCAACGGACGGCGCATCGAACGGGCGCTGACGGGGCTCGATTTCATGATGTCGCTCGACATTCATGTGAACGACACCACCCGGCATGCCGACCTGATCCTGCCCGGGACCGTGGCGCTGGAGGAACCCATGTATGACATGGTGTTCCACACCTTCGCGGTGCGCAACACGGTGGGCTTTGCCCCGGCACTTTTTGCGCCGCCGCACGGCAACCCTTCCGAATGGGAGGTGATTGCGCGTCTTGCCGCCCGGCTGACCGGCGCCAACCATATCGGCCCCGCGCCCGAACAGGTGCTGGGGATGCTGCTGCCTCAGGGATTTCACGGCGACAAGGTCACGCTTGACGGGCTGCGTTCCCGGGGCCGCCCCATGGACCTCGGCCCGCTGGTGGCCAATCTGAGCGACCGGTTGGAAACCCCGGACGGGCGGCTGAACCTGGCGCCAGGCGCCTTTCTCGACGACCTGCCGCGCCTTTTGGTCCTGGCCGACCACCGGGGGGATACATCCCGTCCCTTTGCCCTGATCGGGCGCAGGCAGGTGCGCAGCCACAACAGCTGGACCCAGAACAGCCCGCGCCTGGTCAAGGGCCGCAACCGCTGCACGGTCGAGGTCAATCCCGAGGATGCCGCCCGCCTGGGTTTGTCCGACGGGGCGGATGCGGTGGTGACGAGCGCCACCGGATCGGTCACCCTGCCGGTCGAGATCACCCCGGCAATGGCGCCGGGGGTGGTCTCCATTCCCCAGGGCTGGGGCCAGAAAAACGGCCGTCTCAGCGCCGCCACGCAAACCGCCACCGTCTCGATCAACGACCTGACCGATGACAGCCGCACCGACCCGCTCAGCGGCAATGCCGCCTTCAACGGCCTGCCCGTGGCCCTGCATCCGGTCTGAGACCGCCATAGCGCTTCTTTCTGGTTAGAAATACTCCGGGGGAGTCGCGCACCCGCGCGACGGGGGCAACGCCCCCCGCGCCGCGCAGAGCGCGGCGCCCGGCCCAACGGCCCGGGGGCGTTTTCGCCAGAAAACGATCTCAGCGGGCGGGAGCGCCCCGTCTCTCGGGTGGTCAGCTTCCGCCACCCCGCGCCGGACTGTGGTCGCGTTTTGACGAGGCATAGCGTTCAGACGTCTTGTAATAGTCGTCGAACCCGATCCGCTGGCGCAATTCGGCGAAATCCATCAACCCGGTCCGCGTTTCTCCCCGCATCTGCCGCAGGCAGGTGACCATCGCCTGCATCGCCGCCGCCATCAGCGACAGCGGATAGGCGGCGATGGAATAGCCGATGTCGTGCAGCGCCGCATTGGGCAGGTCCGGGGTTTCCCCGCCTTCGACGATATTGGCCATCTTGGGCCCGGGCAGATTGACGCAAACCTGCCGCATCTCGGTCTCGTTGCGCGGCGCCTCGACAAACAGGATGTCGGCACCCAGTTCGGCAAAGCGTTCGGCACGGGCGATGGCCTCGGCCAGCCCGTGTTCATGCCGTGCATCTGTGCGGGCAAGGATCAGGATATCGCCGCCCGCGGCACGCAGTTCCTCGCGCGCGTCCACCGCAGCACGGATGCGGTCGAATGCCTCATCCCGCCCGACCACCGCCTTGCCGGGCGTATGACCACAGCGTTTGGGCGCCAGCTGATCCTCGATCATGACCGAGGCACAGCCCGCGCGGGCAAACCCGGTCACCGTGCGGCGCACGTTCATCGCATTGCCATAGCCTGTGTCGCCATCGCCGATCAGCGGAATATCGACCGCCTCGGTGATGTTGCGGGCCTGATCGACCACCTCGCCATAGCTCATCAACCCCAGGTCGGGCGCGCCGATCCGGCTGGCCGAGGCGGCAAACCCCGACATGAAGGTCAGCGCATAGCCCTCTTGCGCGACCAGCCGGGCCGAGAGCGCGTCAAAACAGCAGGGCATCACATGGCAACGGTCCTCGGCCAGGAGAGAGAGGAGTTTTTGCGCTTGTATCATCGGGTTACCACTTGAAAGGGATGTAAAGGGCGAGATCGGGCCAAAGGTAGAGCAGCACCACCGTCAGCAGCATCAGGAGCAGGAAGGGCCAGACGCCACGCGCCACCTCGCCCAGCGAGACCCGCGCGACGGCCTGGATCACATAGAGGTTCAGCCCCACCGGCGGCGTGATCAGGGCACATTCGACCATGATTACCATGAAGATGCCGAACCAGATCGGGTCGAACCCCAGCGCCATCGCCGCCGGCAGCAAAACCGGCGTCATGATCAGGATCATCGACAGCGCCTCGAACACCAGCCCCATCAGCAGAAGCACGACAGACACCAGCAGGATGAACACCACCGGCCCGTCGATATGGGCAGCGATAAAGGCCGAGATGTCCTGAGGAATACGGTAGAGGGCGATGGCCTTGCCGAAGATCTTGGCCCCGGCGATGATCAGCAGGATCGCGGTGGTGGTGACCGCACTGTCGCGCACGGCCTCCCACAGCTTGGCCCAGGTCAGGGTCCGGAGACCTAGCCCGGTGATGACCAGCGCGGCGGCAAAGCCGACGGCCGCTGCCTCGGTCGGGGTAAAGGCGCCGGAATAGAGGCCCAGCACGATCAGCAGCGCCAGCGCCAGCGATGGCAGCGCGCGAAAGGTGGCGACCATGCGCTCGGGCCCGCTGGCCTTGGGCATGGGCGTATAGCTGGAGGTGAAGCGCGCATGGATCATCGCAAAGACGATGCACAGCCCCACCAGCAGGATGCCGGGGCCGATCCCGGCCAGGAACAGGGCGATGACCGATTCCTCGGCCACAAAGCCAAAGACGATCATCGGGATCGACGGCGGGATCAGGATGCCCAGGGTGCCCCCTGCGGCCAGGAGGCCATAGACGAAACGGCGGTCATAGCCGCGACCGACCATCTCGGGGATGGCAACCGTGCCGATAGTGGCGGCCGTCGCCACCGAAGAACCGGAGATCGCGGCGAAGAGGCCGCAGCTGAGGATCGTGGCCACCGCCAGCCCACCGGGCCAATGCCCGACCCAGGCCTGCACTGCGGCAAAGAGATCGCGCCCGACGCCGCCCTTGAGCAGGATGTTCGACATCAGCAGGAAGAGCGGCACGGCGAGCAGAATGAACCCGTCGAGCGTGGAGAGCACCGCCTGTGGCGCCATCAGGGGCGAGAACCCGCCCAGGATCAGCATGCCAAGGCCCAACCCACCCAGGGCAAAGGCAACGGGCACGCCGATCAGCAGCACCGCGAAGAGACAGACAAGGATCAGGACGATGGTCATTCGTGGCTGCTTCCCAATGAGGCGATGTCGCCGTGGCGCAGGCTGGCCAGTTCGACCAGCGCCTGTGCCGTCAACAGGGTGAACCCGACCGGAACCGAAAGCTCGGCCACCCAGCTGGGCAGATCGAGCAGCGAACCGGTGGTGCGGCCGCGCACGAAACTGTCATGGAAGATGTCCCAACCCCAGATGGTGACGATGACCGAGAACACGATCACCGCCAGCATCGACAGCACCACGCAAAGCCTTTGCGCGGCCGGCGGCAACAGGTCGGTGACCGCGTTCACCGTTATATGGCGGCGCATGTTCAGCACCCAGGCCATCGCCAGCAGGCAGCCCCAGATCAGGCAGAGCTGGCTGAGCTCTGCCGCCCAGATCGTTGGTTTCACGAAGAAATAGCGCGCGACGACCTCATAGGTCAACATCGCGCCGGTCGCCGCCAGCAGGCAAGCGCCAAAGACGCCCGCCCAGCGGGAGATGGTGGTAACCAGCATCATGGCAAATCCCTTGGGCGGCTGTCGCCAGCCGCCCGGTATGGTCAGGTTCAGTTGCCTGCGGCGTCAAGGATCGCCTTGCCCGCATCGCCCGTGGCCGCAAGGTAAGCGTCATAGACCGGCTGCGCCACGGCTTTCCAGGCGGCCAGGTCCCCGTCGCTGAGCTCGACCACGGTCATGCCGTTTTCCTTGGCGGCGGCATAGGCTTCGGCCTCGATCTCGGACATGCGGTTGCGCACATCCTCTTGCGCGACGTTGGCGGCCTCGCGGATCTGGCCCTGGATCTCGGGCGAAAGACCGTTCCACCAGTCGGTGTTGACCACCACGACAAACTCGATATCGGCATGGTTGGTCACGGTGATCGTGTCCATCACCTCCCACAGCTTGCGCGACTTGACGCCGGATACGCCGGTCATGCCGACATCGACGGTGCCGCGCTGATAGGCCAGGTATTGTTCCGAGCCGGAGACCAGTGTCGGCGCCCCGCCAGCGGCGGTGACAAAATCGCCCAGCGTCTTGCCGAATACCCGCACCTTCTTGCCCTTGAGATCCTCGGGCGTCTTGATCGGCCCGCCCTGCGACAGCATCACCGCGCCGCCATAGGCCTGCCAGAACAGGATCTGGCCGCCGGTCTTGGCCACCTCGGCCTCGATGGCGGTGCGGATCGGGCTGCCTTCGGCGACGGCAGCGCGCACCTTGTCCTCGGAATTGAAGAGGAAGGGCATGTAGAAGACATCGACCACCGGCGCATCCCCCACATAGCGTGTCAAGGACGCCACCCCGGCCTCGATAGCGCCCGAGCCGACGGCGGCGGGCACTTCCTTGTCCTTGTAGAGCGTTGCGCTGTCGTAGATCTCGACGTCGATGGCGCCGCCGGTGCGGGCCTCGACCTCTTTCTCGAACAGTTGCAGGTTCTGGCCCAGGTGGCTCTTCAGCGGCAATTGCAGCGAGATGCGCATCTTTTCGGTGGCACTGGCGGTCGTTGCCATCAGGGTCAGGCCCAGAGCGGTGCCCAGCAATGTCTTCATCATATCTCTCTCCTCCCAATTGTGGAGCGAGACTATCGCGACGGTCCCATTTCGCAAGACCTTATGCACATTGTGGAATATCTGGAAAAGGGCCGCTGGCCCGTGCCCTCAGCTGCCCCAGATCGCCTTGACGTAGTTGCGGGTTTCCTCATAGGGCGGCACGCCGCCATGCCGGGTGACCGCCTCGGGTCCGGCATTATAGGCCGCAAGCGCCAGGCGCCAGGACTTGAACCTTGTGTACTGGCGCGACAGATAGCGCGCGCCGCCGTCCAGGTTTTGATAAGGGATGTGCGGGTCGACACCCAGCCGACGGGCGGTCTCGGGCATCAGCTGCGCCAAGCCCATGGCACCCTTGTGCGATTTGGCGTGTGGATTCCAGCCGCTTTCTTGCTGCACCAGGCGCAGGAACAGATCCTCGGGCACGTTGTGACGGCGCGCCGCGTCGCGGGCCATTTGCAGGTACTCGCCCTTGTATTTGCCGACATAGCGCTTGTCGAAACTGCCTTGGGCCGAGGGCGGCTTCAGGCGGGTCGACGACTCGTACTGGCTGGCGCCGCGCGTATCCAGAAGCTTGGCCTGTTTCTGAAAGATATCCCGCCGGTTCTTGGTGGAGAACATATCCGCCTGCACGGGCATGGCCGCGACAGACACCGCCGCAACGAGAAAACCGGAAACAAGCCTGCGCATTCTTGGTAACCTGTTCTTAACCCCACGCGCGGAACTATACGAACTTTGGCACAAATTGGAACCCTTGCGAGACCTGCGCTATGGGATCGGCAGGCTGCCGCTTCCGGTTTCCCTCTGCCGCCCGGCGCGTGTAGGGTCTGCGCAGCGGGTCTTGGTGAGATTCGCGACACATGAATCAGACAGTGAGAAAAAAGCGGGGAAACATATGGCTGGCTCGGTCAACAAAGTCATTCTGGTGGGAAATCTGGGCCGCGACCCCGAAGTGAGGTCGTTTCAGAACGGCGGCAAGGTCTGCAACCTGCGAATCGCAACATCCGAGACCTGGAAAGACCGCAACACCGGTGAACGCCGCGAGCGCACCGAATGGCATTCGATCGCAATTTTCAACGAGGGTCTGGCCCGCGTCGCCGAGCAGTACCTGCGCAAAGGGTCCAAGGTCTATATCGAGGGCCAGTTGCAGACTCGCAAATGGCAGGACCAGTCCGGCCAGGACCGCTATTCCACCGAGGTGGTGTTGCAGGGCTTTGGCTCGACGCTGGTGATGCTCGATGGCCGTGGCGAAGGCGGCGGCAGTGGCGGCGGAAACTATGGCGGCGGCCAGGGCGGCGGCGATCCTTATGGCGGCTATGACAGCGGCCCCTCGGGCGATCCCTATGGCGGCGGCCCCTCGGGCGGTGGCAGCGGTGGCGGACGCGGGCGTGGACCGGCCTCGGGCGGGATCGACGACGACGAAATCCCGTTCTAAGACCGGAGGCTAATCATGACATGGTCCTTCTCCCTAGGCCGTCTCTTTGGCTCGGAACTGAAGGTCCATGTCACCTTTTTCCTGCTGATCGGCTGGATCGGTATTTCCGCCTATCAGATGGGCGGCTGGCCGAGCGCGGTGGAAAACACCGGTTTTGTGCTGGCGCTGTTTGCCTGTGTGGTGGCGCATGAATATGGCCATGCCCTGACCGCGCGCCGCTATGGCATCCGCACCCCCGATATCACGTTACTGCCCATCGGCGGGCTGGCCCGGCTGGACCGGATGCCCGAAAGACCGGGGCAAGAGATCGTGGTGGCGCTGGCCGGTCCGGCGGTGAATGTCGCGATCTGGATCGTGCTGACCCTGCTCGGCGTCGATACAAGGCTGGAGACGCTGACGTCCATCGACAGTGCCGAGCCCGATTTCCTGTCCCGGTTGGCGATGGTCAATCTGTTCCTGGCGGTGTTCAACATGATCCCCGCCTTTCCGATGGATGGCGGGCGCGTTCTGCGTGCGGCGCTCAGCCTGACCATGGACCGGGTACGCGCCACCCGGATCGCGGCCGCCGCCGGGCAGCTGGTGGCGCTGCTCTTCGGCTTTGCCGGGCTGAGCGGCGGCAACCCGGTGCTGGTGCTGATTGCGGTCTTTGTCTTTATCGCCGCCAATGCCGAGGCGCAGGATGTCGCCATGCGCGCAGTGACCCGCCGCCTGCTGGCGCGCGACGCAATGATCACCCGGTTCGAGACACTGGGCCCGACTGACACGCTGGCCACCGCCGCGCAGGCGGTGCTGCATACCACCCAGCATGAGTTTCCGGTACTGGATGGCGATGGGCAACTCTTGGGGTTCGTGACGCGGGCACGGCTGTTCGCGGCGCTGGCCTCGGACCATCCGCGCTCGGATTCAGCGGAAACCGTGATGGAGCGTGACATCCCGCAGGTGCCGCTTTCCAGCGGGTTGGAGACGGTTCTGGACGCGCTTTACAAAGGGGCACCCGCGGTTGCGGTCACCACATCAGAGGGGCGGATGCTGGGCTATGTCACCCGCGAGAATGTGGGCGAACTGATGGTGATCCAGGGGCGGTAAACGCCCCCTTTTTCAACAGGTTGCCAGCGCATCCTCAAGCACGGAAAGCACCGCCGCGCGCGGCACGTCCGACGTGACAAAAGCCTGCCCGATGCCGCGCGCCAGGATAAAGCGCAACTGCCCGTCGACCACCTTCTTGTCCTGCGCCATCAGATCGACCAGCGCCACCGCATCCGGCAGATCGCCGGGGATATCGGACAAATCGGTCTTCATCCCCATTGCCTTGAGATGCGCGCGAACCCGGCTTGGGTCCTCTTGCGAGCAGAGACCCAGCCGCGCCGAGAGTTCAAACGCCAGCGCACAGCCAATCGCCACCCCCTCGCCATGCAAGAGCCGGTCGGAATAGCCGGTCGCCGCCTCAAGCGCGTGGCAGAAGGTATGACCGAGGTTCAACAGTGCCCTGTCGCCCTGCTCGGTCTCGTCGCGGGCGACAATATCGGCCTTCATCTGAACCGAGCGGGTCACCGCCTCGACCCGGGCAGTCATGTCGCCTGCGGCCAACGCCGGGCCCTGCGCTTCGAGCCAGTCAAAGAACGCCGCATCGCCCAGCAGTCCGTATTTCACCACCTCGCCATAGCCAGCCAGGAAATCGCGCGCCGTCAGCGTGCCCAGCACCGAAGTATCCGCCAGCACCAGCGAGGGCTGGTGAAAGGCGCCGATCAGGTTCTTGCCATGGGTCGCGTTGATGCCGGTCTTGCCGCCCACCGAACTGTCCACCTGCGCCAGAAGCGAGGTCGGGATCTGCACGAACCGCACGCCCCGGCGCAGAATGGCGGCGGCAAAGCCCGCCAGATCGCCAATCACCCCGCCGCCAAAGGCCACCACGATATCGTTGCGCTCGACCTTCTGGTCCAGCAGCCAATCGACCGCGCGTTCCAGATGCGGCCAGCTTTTGGTAGCCTCACCGGGCGGCAGCGCCAGAGCCTCCATCGTGATCCCGGCGGCGGCCAAGCCGTCGCGCAGCGCCTCCAGATGCAGACGTGCCACCGTCTCGTCGGTCAGCACGCAGACCCGGCGCCGTTTCATCAACGGCGCGATGCGTGCACCCGCCTCGGCCAGCAGGCCCGGCCCGATTTCCACATCATAGCTGCGCGCCCCAAGCGCCACATGCACGGTATTCTTCATCTCAGGTCAGTTCCAATACGTCCGGCCGCGACTGCAAGGCTTCGATAACCCGGTCGGCCATCTGTTCGATCGAGGTTACGGCATCCGACACCACGGTCAGATCGGCCTCGGCATAGATCGGAACCCGTGCATCGTGAAGCGCGCGCAAGGTCGCACGCGGGTCGGGTGTGCGCAGCAAGGGGCGGGTATCCTTGTGCCGAACCCGGCTCCACAAGACGCTTAGATCCGCCTTGAGCCAGACCGAAACGCCGCGTTCGGAGATCATCTGGCGATTCGCAGGCGCCAGGAAGGCCCCACCGCCCGTGGACAGCACGCAAGGGCTGCCATCCAGAAGCCGGGCGATCACCATGCTTTCCTTTTCGCGAAAAAACGCCTCGCCATCGCGCGAGAATATCTCGGGGATCGACATGTTTGCGGCCGCTTCGATCTCGGCATCGCTATCGAGGAAGGGAACCGCCAGTTTTTGCGCCAAAGCCTTGCCGACAGCGGTTTTTCCCGCCCCCATCATACCCACCATCACCACGGTCTTGCGCAGAACAGACCGCGTGGTGCCCCTTGTTTGGGCTGAGTTATGCTCAATTTGCTTCATTCCACCGTGAATGACGTGATCTTGTGAAAAAGGCCAGTTATAACTTGGTCAAAACAAAGAAATGAGGCAGTTTCAAATGATGGGTCGTCTGGTCAAACTCGTGATTTACATCGTGTGTCTGAGTATCATCGGCCTGGTCGGTTATGCCTATGTGGGTCCCTTCTTTGGCGTCGATTTTTCCGCTCCACAGAAGGAGATAAGACAACCGGTGGTCTTGAATGCCGACTAGGTTGGTCGTTTTGCTTCTGGCCCTGCCCGGTCTCGGGCTGGCTCAAACACAGCAACCCATGTCCGTCATCGATTGGCTGAACACGCCGCCGCCGGCGAATCTGCCGGGGACGGTTCTGTTGGAGCCGCCCGTGACACAGAGCGGCCAACAGCCGCAGATCGAGGTGACGCCGCTGGAATCGTTGGCCCCGCCGCTGGGGCTGGTTGCCTCAAGCGTGACCGGCTTGCCCGTGGATCTCTGGCAGCGCAGCGACGCGCGGCAATTGGCCGAGCGGCTGATGAACGTGCCGGTTCGCGACAACCCGGCCATGCAGACTCTGCTCTATACCCTGCTTCTGTCGGAAACGCGCCCGCCGCACGGATCGGCCGAGGCGGGGGAAACCCTGTTGCTGGCACGCCTGGACCGGCTCATGCAACTGGGTGCGGTGGACCCCGCGCAGGCAATTGTGCAACTGGCCGGGCCGACCGACACGGCCGAGCGGTTCGGCCGCTGGTTCAACGCGACGCTGCTGACCGGAGACGAGGATCGCAGCTGCGCGGCGCTGGTGGCTCAGCCCTACCTGGCGCCGGATTATGGCGCGCAAATCTTCTGCACCGCACGACGTGGCGACTGGACCTCGGCCGCGCTGACACTTGAAGCCGCGCATGCGCTCGAGTTGCTGCCATCAGCGTCGCTCGACTTGCTCGACCGGTTTCTCAGCCCCGAAATCTTCGAGGATCTGCCGCCGCCGCAACGGCCCTCGCGCCCCGATCCTCTGACCTTTCGCCTGTTCGAGGCGATCGGAGAGCCGATGGCCACGGCCTCTTTGCCGCGCGCCTTCGCCAACGCCGATCTGCGCGACCTGGCGGGCTGGAAGGCGCAACTGGAGGCGGCCGAACGCCTGACCCGGATCGGAGCTTTGACCCCGAACCAGTTGCTGGGTCTTTACACTCAAAGGACGCCGGCGGCCTCCGGTGGCATCTGGGACCGGGTTACCGCCTTGCAACGCTTCGAGACCGCGCTGAATTCAAACAGCTCCGAGGCAGTGGCCAAAACCCTGCCGATTGTCTGGCTGGCGATGCAACAGGCCCGGCTGGAAGTTCCCTTTGCCCATCTGTTTGCCAAGGCGCTGGCCAATCAGGCGCTGACCGATCCCAAGGCGGCCGCGCTTGCCTGGCGGATACGGCTGTTGTCCCCCGATTACGAGGTCGCGGCGCGCGCACCGGTTGGAACCGACGCCGAGGCGGGTTTTCTTGCGGCCTTGGCCAAGGGAGAGCCGGGAAATGTGCTGCCGCCCTCGCCACGCGCCGCCGCGATTGCGCAAGGGTTCTCGCCCGACGCGCGGCTGTCGCCGGAGCTGGAACTGATGCTGGACGAAGGGCATCTGGGCGAGGCCATCCTGGAAGGGATGGACCGGTTCGCGCGCGGCGCCCAGGGCAATCATGGAGATCTTGCGATGGCGCTGGCTCTGTTCCGCCGTGTCGGGCTGGAGGACACCGCGCGCCGGGCCGCGTTGCAGCTGATGCTGCTGGACCGGAGCTGATCCATGACCGCACCCGCAAGTCCGGACCGCTGGATAACGACCTTTCTGGAGGCGCAAGCCGCCGAGTTGGGGGCCGCCACCAACACGCTGCTGGCCTATGGCCGCGACCTGATGGATTTCGCCGCGTTCCTGGAACGGCGCAGCACCGGTTTTGCCGAAGCCGACCGTGACATGGTCGAAGCCTATCTGATCCAGTGCGACGCCCAGGGGCTGGCCCGCTCCACCCGAGCCCGGCGCCTGTCGGCGATCAAGCAACTGTACCGCTTTGCCTTCGAAGAAGGCTGGCGTAGTGAAAACCCAGCGATCCAGATCCGCGGGCCGGGGCGGTTGAAATCCCTGCCCAAGACACTGGAGGTGGTCGAGGTCGACCGCCTGCTCGATGCGGCCCGTCAATCGGGCCGGACCGAGGCTGACAGGCTGCGCAACATCTGCCTGATGGAGGTGCTCTATGCCACGGGCATGCGGGTGAGCGAACTTGTGTCGCTGCCAGTCTCGGCCGCGCGCGGCGATCCACGCATGCTGCTGGTGCGCGGGAAGGGCGGCAAGGAGCGTATGGTGCCGCTGTCCCCTCCGGCCCGTGCGGCGCTGGCGGCATGGCTTGCCGCCCGTGATGCGGCCGAGGACGAGGCGGTCGCCAAGGGCAAGGCACGCAGCGCTCATCTGTTTCCCTCGCGCGGCAAGAGCGGACACCTGACGCGCCATGCGTTCTACCTGCTGATCAAGGATTTCGCGGTGGCGGGCGGCATCGACCCCGGCAAGGTGACACCCCACACGCTGCGCCATGCCTTTGCCACCCACCTGCTGGCCAATGGCGCAGATCTGCGAACCATTCAGACCCTGTTGGGCCATGCTGACGTGGCAACTACCGAGATCTACACCCATGTGCTGGACGAACGGCTTGCGGAACTGGTGTTGTCGCACCATCCGCTGGCGCGAACAAAGTCGCGGGATTCCGACTGACCCCTTGATCGGATGCGGGCCGAACCCCATAACGGATGCCACATCAACAAGTTTCAGGACCAATGGACCCTTCTTCTTCGGCGCTTGACAGCGCATTCTGGATCACGGCTGGCGCCATCCTTGGCCTGCTTGTCCTATCGGCCTTCTTTTCGGGTTCCGAGACGGCGCTGACCGCCGCGTCACGCGGCAAGCTGCGCAGCCAGGCCGACCGGGGGTCGACCGGTGCCGAAAAGGCACTGAAAATCACCGAGAACAATGAAAAGCTGATCGGCTCTGTCCTGCTGGGCAACAATATCGTCAACATTCTTTCGGCCTCTCTGGCGACTGCCCTGTTCACCCGGCTGTTCGGAGAGAGCGGCGTTGCGCTCGCCACCATCGTGATGACGATGCTGGTGCTGGTCTTTGCCGAGGTGCTGCCCAAGACCTATGCCATCACCAATGCCGAAAAGGCCGCCGCCGCCGTGGCCCCGATCATCAGCGTGGTGGTGATGCTGTTTGCACCCATTGTCGCCCTGGTCCGGGTTCTGGTGCGCGGGGTTCTGCGCCTCTTTGGCGTGCAGATCGACCCAGACAGCCATATCATGGCGGTGCGCGAGGAGATTGCCGGCGCGCTCTATCTCGGCCATTCCGAAGGCGTCGTCGAAAAAGAGGACCGCGACCGCATTTTGGGAGCGCTCGATCTGGCCGAGCGCACGGTCGAAGAGATCATGCTGCATCGCTCGAACATCCTGATGCTGGATGCCGACGCCGAGCCCGAGGCGATCCTGGCGCAATGTCTGGAAAGCCCGCATACCCGCCTGCCCGTCTATCGGGGAGAGCAGGAAAACATCATCGGCGTGGTCCATGCCAAGGATCTGTTCCGCGCCATGTATGCCCAGGTGGGCGGCAGCGATGGCAATACACGGCGGCTGAAGGATTTCGATATCACCAAGGTGGCAACCGCCCCCTACTTCGTGCCCGAAACCACCACACTCGACGATCAGATGCGCGCCTTTTTGCGGATGCGCAGCCATTTCGCGCTGGTGGTGGACGAATACGGGTCACTGCGCGGGCTGATCACGCTCGAGGACATTCTCGAAGAAATCGTGGGCGAGATCACCGACGAATTCGATCTGGAGAGCGAAACGCCCGTCACCCGCAGCGAGGACGGCCAGTTCGTGGTCGAAGGCGCCACAACCATCCGCGATCTCAACCGTGCGTTGGACTGGACCTTGCCGGATGACGAGGCGAATACTGTGGCCGGTCTGGTGATCCACGAGGCGCAGATGATCCCGACCATCGGCCAGGTCTTTGCCTTTCACGGCTTTCGCTTCGAGGTGACGGGCCGCGAAGGCAACCGCATCACCGAATTGAAGATCCGCCCGCTATGACCGCCGCACGGCGCCTCTGGTCGTGGTTCGACGCGGTGGTGCTGGACCTTGGCCGGCAGATGCGCTGGTCGTTTCTGCCGCCGCTGATGGTCTATTTCGCGGCGGGCGCGCAGGGGCTGACTGCTGTTGTCGGCACGTTCTTCGTCAAGGAATACCTGGATGTCTCGGCGGCCTTCATCGCCGGGCTGGCCTTCTGGGCGGGGTTGCCCTGGGCACTGAAGATGCCTTTGGGCCATCTGGTCGACCTGATCTGGCGCTGGAAAGCCTGGCTGATCTATCTGGGCGCGGCGCTGATCGCGGCCAGTTTCGCCATCATGTACGGGCTGGCCACCCGGGCCGATTGGATGCCGGGCATCATGTCGGTGACCGCCTGGTACGTGCTGGCGGTGATCCTGGCGCCCTGCGGTTACGTGGTTCAGGACGCGGTCGCCGATGCCATGTCGGTCGAGGCGGTGCCGCGGCATCACGAAAGCGGCGCACCGCTGTCGGACGAGGCACAGCGCGCCCAGCACACCACCATGCAGACGCTGGGACGGTTCGCCTTGATCGGCGGCGCCAGCGCGGTCGCCGCACTCAACATCATCCTGTTCGACGGGATCGAGACGCTGGCCCCGGCCGAGAAAGCGGCACGCTACGGGCAAATCTATGCGCTGGCGCTGCTGATACCCTGTATCTCGATCTCTGGTGTGCTGCTGGCCGGGTGGCAAAAACGGCGCATCATTGCCCGGCTGACCGCAAGCGGGATGGACCGCGTCCGCGCCTTGGCCGCCTTCGACCCCGAGGGCGAGAAAGTGCGGCTGAACCACTGGTATTTCACCGGTGGCGCGGTCTTTGTCGCGATGACGCTGACCGTCGGGCTGATGGACCTGCCGTTTTCGCAGGAGATCGTCTTTGCCGGGTCTATGGCGATCGTGCTGACCCTGATGCGGCAACTTGTGCGCAATCTGGATCAGGCGCATGCGCGCGCGCTGATCGGAACCGCGATCATCGTCTTCATGTTCCGCGCCATGCCGCTGAACGGCGCGGCCTCGACCTGGTTCGATATCGACGTGCTGGGCTTTGACCAGCAATTCCTGTCGCTCTTGTATCTCATCACCTCGGTGCTGACTCTGGTGGGCATGGTGGTGCTGCGGCCCTTGATCGCCTCGCGCACCATCGCCGATATCGTGATCCTGCTGACGCTGGCGGCGGGGGTGCTGTCGCTGCCCGGTATCGGCCTCTACTACGGGGTACATCACTGGACCGCCGCCCTGACCGGCGGCATTGTCGATGCGCGGTTCATCGCAATCGTCAACACTGCGGTGGAATCGCCGCTGGGTCAGGTGGCGATGATCCCCATGCTGGCCTGGATCGCACGCAATGCGCCCGCCAACCTCAAGGCGACGTTCTTTGCGGTCATGGCCTCGTTCACCAACCTGGCCTTGTCGGCCTCGAGCCTTGGCACCAAGTACCTCAACCAGATCTATACCGTCACCCGCGAGGTCCGCGCCGAGGATGGGACCATAACGGTTCCGGCGGATTATTCACAGCTTGGCTATCTGCTGATGACGGTGGCCGCGATCACCGTGATCGTCCCCCTGATCACCGTTTGGCTGGTACAACAGAGCCGGTTCAAGAGCCGCGACTGACCCGTTCCAGCCGGTCGCGATCCTCGGCCGCGCTCAACCCTGCGATGCCCCGGGCCAGGCTGCGCGCGGCAGAGCGGCGGGCGGCCTGCGCCAGCTCGCCATCGCCGCGCGTGAGTATTGCCGCCAGCGCCCGCTGCACCGCCAGTTGCACCTCGATGTTGCCTGCCCCATCCCGCGCGATCCGGTCAAAGGTCTCGGCAAACAGCGCCTCGGGCGGCAGCGGACGCAGCCAGACACGGTCGTAAGTCGGGCCGTCACCTTCAGGCTCCGCGCCCGCAAGCAGCAACAGCGAGGACAAACGGTCAATCACGGTTATTGCGGTCGACGGATCGTTGATTCCCGGTGACAGCGCCCGGCAAGCCATGTCGCCCAATACCGACAAGCCAAACAGCGGGTCCTGAACAAAGGTGCGCGCGCCCTCGACGGCAAAGGCTCGGAGGGCGGCTTTGGCGACCTCTTCGTCCAGATTACCGGTATTGAACCGGGCCAGGTCCTGCCCCTCCTGCACGTAATCGCCGACCGACACGGCGACATAGACCTGGGTCTCGGCCTGTTGAGCCAGTTCCTGCAACATCCCGGTAAAGATCTGCTGGACATATCCGGCCCGAGGCGCGCGGACCGGCTGTCCGCCTGCGGGCAGGTCCGCCCCCTCGGTCAACGCATTGGCCCCGTAACAGGGCGTCTGTGCCAGTGTCCGCAGCGACACCGCCACGCGGCGCTCGACCTGTGCCAGGGTCTCACCAAAACTGCCCAGATCCTCCAGATGCGCGATCCAGCGGATGATCGAGACCACGATCAGGGCAATCACCAGCAGCGTCATGGCAAAGAGCGCCACGCTCTCCTGTTCGCCGAAAATGGGCGTGCGCCGCAGCACCATACCCGACATGGCAAAGAGATAAGCGCCGACAAACACCGCCAGAATCGAATGGGTGGCCGTGTCGTCCTTGAGGATCACATGTGTGCGCGGCCCCCATTGCGCCCAGGCGGCCCGATGGGCTCCGGTCATCACCGTCAGCGAAAAGGTGGTCACCGCCAGCATGCTCGTCGCCAGCGTCGCCAGGATCGGATCCACCGCCGCCGCACCAATGCGGTCGGCCAGCCCCGGCGGGATCAGATCACCCAAGAGCGCCGCCAGCGGCACCGACATCAGGCTGAGCGCGGCGATCAGGATGATCCGCACATAAAGCAGCCGCAGCATGCGCCGCAGGATATTCAGGACCTTATTTCGCAAATCGCCCTCTCGAAGCCATGCACATTTCATTTGCGACATATCCCGTCGCTGAGCGACAAGAATGCACCCGGGATCTGCCGTGACTGATGAGACAGACCTGTGCCCAGACTAACGGAGAGTGAAATGAAAACCACCACCCGAGTGGCCGTCATCGGCGGCGGCGTTGTCGGCTGTTCCGTCCTGTATCACCTGACCAAACTCGGCTGGTCGGATGTGATGCTGCTGGAGCGCTCGGAGCTGACCTCGGGCTCGACCTGGCATGCGGCAGGCGGGTTTCACACGCTGAACGGTGATACCAACATGGCCGCCCTTCAGGGCTATACCATCCGGCTGTACAAAGAGCTGGAAGAGATCACCGGCATGTCCTGCGGGCTGCACCATGTGGGCGGTATCACGCTCGCCGACAATCGCGACCGGTTCGACATGCTGCTGGCCGAACGGGCCAAACACCGGTTCATGGGGCTGGAGACCGAAATCGTCAGCCCCGAAGAGATCGCCAAGATCGCGCCCATCACCAATCTGGACGGCATCATCGGCGCGCTTTATGACCCGCTTGACGGGCATCTGGACCCGTCCGGCACTACGCATGCCTATGCCAAGGCCGCTCGCATGGGCGGCGCCACCATCGAAACGCACTGCATGGTACGCGAAACCAACCAGCGCGCGGACGGCACCTGGGACGTGGTGACCGACAAGGGCACCATCCACGCCGAACATATCGTAAATGCCGGTGGCCTCTGGGCGCGTGAAGTGGGCGCAATGGCGGGAGTCTATTTCCCGCTGCACCCAATGGAGCACCAGTACATCGTCACCGACGACATCCCCGAGATCCATGAACGCGGCAGCGAACACCCGCATGTGATGGACCCCGCTGGTGAAAGTTATCTGCGGCAAGAGGGGCGCGGGCTGTGCATCGGCTTTTACGAACAGCCCTGCAAACCCTGGGCAGTGGATGGCACACCCTGGACTTTCGGGCACGAACTGCTGCCCGACGACTTTGACAAAATCGAGGAAAGCATTGAATTCGCTTACAAACGCTTCCCCGTCCTGGCCCGTGCCGGGGTCAAGTCGGTCATTCACGGCCCCTTTACCTTTGCCCCCGATGGCAACCCGCTGGTGGGGCCAGTGCCGGGAATGCGCAACTATTGGTCAGCTTGCGGTGTCATGGCAGGGTTCAGCCAGGGCGGCGGTGTTGGCCTGACGCTGGCGCAATGGATGATCGAGGGCGAGCCCGAGCGCGATGTCATGGCGCTGGACGTGGCACGGTTCGGTAGCTGGATCAGCCCCGGCTATACCCGGCCCAAGGTGATCGAGAATTATCAGAAACGGTTCAGCGTCTCTTACCCGAACGAGGAACTGCCCGCCGCGCGCCCAAACCGCACCACGCCGATGTATGATATCTTTTCCGACATGGGCGCGGTCTGGGGCCAGCAATACGGGTTGGAGGTTGTGAACTATTTCGCTCAAGACGGCGAACCCACTTATGAAACCCCCTCCTTCCGCCGCTCGGATGCGTTTGCGGCCACCGGCCGCGAGGTGCGTGGCGTGCGAGAAGGCGTCGGCATCAACGAATTGCACAATTTTGGCAAATACCTGGTGACCGGGCCACGGGCGCGGGCCTGGCTTGACCGGATCATGGCGGGCCGTATCCCAGCGCCCGGACGGCTGTCGCTGACCCCGATGCTGAGCGCCAAGGGCAAGCTGATCGGCGATTTCACCGTATCCTGCCTGAGCGAAACTGAGTTCCAGCTGACCGCATCCTACGGGTCGCAGGATTATCACATGCGCTGGTTTCAGCAGCATGAGGAAGATGGCGTAAACATCGAGAATATAAGCGACAAACGCAACGGGTTTCAGATCGCAGGCCCAAAGGCACGCGCGGTTCTCGCCGCCTGCACCCGCGACGACGTGGACAGCCTGCGCTTCATGGATGTGCGGCGGATGGTGGTGGGCATGACCGACTGTATCGTGCAGCGGGTCAGCTATACCGGTGATCTGGGATACGAGATCTATTGCGATCCGATGGCACAGCGGCAGCTTTGGTGGACCCTGTGGCAAGCCGGGCAAGCGCATGGCATGGTCCCCTTCGGCATGCGCGCGATGATGAGCCTGCGGCTGGACAAGTTCTTTGGCTCGTGGATGCGCGAGTTCTCGCCCGACTATACACCGGCGGAAACCGGGCTGGACCGGTTCATCTCGTTCAAGAAGAACACCGATTTCATCGGCCGTGCAGCGGCCGAGGCAGAGCGGGCGGCGGGCCCCGCCCGCCGTCTCTGCGCCTTTGAGGTCGAGGTGGACGACGCAGATGTCAACGCCTATGAGCCGATCTGGCTGAACGGCGCGGTGGTTGGGTTCTGCACTTCGGGCGGTTATTCGCATCATGCGGGCAAGTCCATCGCCCAAGGCTTCCTGCCCAGCGACCGCATCGCCGAGGGGCTGGAGGTGGAGATCGAGATCCTGGGCCAGATGCGCAAGGCGCGGGTGATCACCGAGCCGCTCTTTGACGCGGATGGGGCGCGTATGCGCGGGTGACAAACCCTGCGCCAGTGGCCACAGTGGCGGCATGAACAAGATACCCATCCTTCTTCTGGCCGCGGGCCAATCGCGCCGCATGGGCGGCGCCGACAAGCTGATGCAGGAGATCGACGGTGAACCGTTGCTGCGGCGATCTGCCAGGATCGCGATGACAGCGGGTCCGGTCATTGCCGCCCTGCCGCCTGCGCCCCACCCGCGTCACGGGGCGTTGGCCGGGCTGGACATCGAGATCGTCGAAGTTCCCGACGCGGCCGAGGGCATGAACGCCAGTCTGCGCCGGGCGGTTGCCGCCCTGCCGCCACAGGCCCCGGCGGCGATGGTACTGCTCGCCGATCTGCCCGATCTGACAGCGCAGGACCTATCGCTTGTTCTAGGCGCCATTGATTTTTCGACGAAAAATCTGGTCTGGCGCGGCACGACCGAGGACGGCCGCCCGGGCCACCCGGTGGTGTTTCATAAGGCGCTTTTCACGGAGCTCTTAGCCCTGACAGGTGATGGCGGTGCGCAATCGGTGGCGCAGGCCCATAAGGACAGGCAGGTGCTGGTACCCCTGCCCTACCAGAATGCCCGAACCGATCTGGACACGCCAGAGGCCTGGGCGGACTGGCGCGCAAAACGGCAATAGGCGGAGCGCGATAACCGCGCCCCGCCCTGCCCGCGCGCCCCGAGATCACGCGGTTCATGCTGCATATTCGGGGAAGGCCGAAGCCCGCTGTCAGATCAGCAGGCGGGCTTCGTGTTTCTTCAGCGACCGGCGGGCCGCTGTATAGGCTTCGATTCCCTCAGCGGTCTTCAGTTCGGGGAATAGCTCGAACAGTTCGTTGCGCTGCGACCTGCCAAGCCCGGCCAACGACTGGTTGCCCGGCTGGAAGCTTTCGGTCCATGCGCCATCCGACAACACCACTTCGTGCTGTTCGAACATGAAGTGGATATAGGTCACTTCCGACATTTCCACGATGTCGACGCCATCCAGACCGATCAGATGCTTTGCCGCGACCAAAACCTCGCGCTCTTCAAAGTAGAGCACGGTCTTGTCATTGGCCACCAATATCCGGTGATTGGGGCTGACGATCATGTCACGCTCCGGCAACCCGCCACCCAGAGCGCCCTGCCGGATCAGGACCGGATTCAGGTGATCCGCAAGCGCCAGTTCCGCCTTGGTGAGTGTACGGGAACCGACCCAACGGATTTCCCGGATGCCGTTGTCGCGGGTGATCACCCGGTCGCCAACGTTTAGATCCTCGACAAGGCGCTCGCCCTTGGGTGTTGCAATCATAGTGCCCGGTGTAAAGCAAGGTAGGATGACGGTCTCGATCTCGCTAAAGGTCGAGGTGCCGACTTCTGTTCCGACGCCATCAAAGAAACGCACAGTTCCGGCTTCGCTGTCGGTCGGGTCATACTCGACCGTGACCGATCCCCCCGGAACCCCGGCATTTGTCAGGTCCAGAACGTCCTCGTCCAGATCGTCGGCATCCTCGCCGCCGATGATGACTTCACCGATCCCGATATTGACAAATCGGTCGTCGCCGAACTGGCCAGCCAGAATATCACCACCATCGTCGGGATTGTCATTGCTGCCCGAAAGAGTGTCGTCACCGTCGCCGCCAACCACGATATCTCGGCCAGCGCCACCGTCGAGCGAGTCGTTGCCAGCCCCGCCGTCGATGGCGTCACCGCCCTCTTCGCCGTAGACGGTGTCGTCACCGGCCCCGGCGAACACGACATCAGTATCGAGACCGCTGTAGACAAGATCGTCACCGGCGCCTGCAATCACCACATCCTGTTCATCGACAAGCGGCGGCACAGCATCGTCGTTGTCGATCATGTCACCGTCCGGGTCTCCGGTATACCCAAGGTCGATGGTGTCGTTGCCGGACGTGCCCTCGACTACGCCGTCGATGCCGCTGGGAGGTGTCGGAGCGCCCCCCGGTGGAAGAGCGCCATATTGCGCACCAACGGGAGTTCCTGCCGCACCGGGATTTCCTATTACCAGAACATTTTCGATTTCCGAGAATTCCGCTGTTCCGGCAACCGACAGGTCTTCGTTGAAATAGGTGATGGTGCCGGATTCTCCGGCCGGGTCATTCTGGTCATAGCTGACCACGGCCAGGCCCGTCGCAATTGCCACGTCAACGTCGTTGCCACCCTCGCCACCATAGAGAGTGTCGCCAATGCCGGCACCGATGGTATCTGCATCGTCATCGCCATAGAGGACGTCGGCCTCGGTACCACCCAGGATCACGTCGTTTCCGGTGCCGCCGTGGATCTCGTCTTCGCCGTGCCGGCCAAGCAACGTGTCGTCGCCATCACCGCCTTCGATGCTATCTTGATCGATACCACCGTCGATCCAGTCATCTCCGGAACCGCCGAGGATGGTGTCATTGTCATCCTGGCCAAAGAGCGTGTCATTGCCGTCGCCGCCGTCGATGAAGTCGAGACCGTTGGTGGTCTCAGGATCGGCGGGGCCGTCGGTGCCATCGTCACGGATGTTGAGGGCGTCAGGGAAGCTCGGGTCGAGGCCGCCATAGACCACGTCGTCGCCAGCGCCCGCTAAAATGGAATCCGCTCCTTCACCGCCGACGATCAGGTCAGCCCCATCACCACCGTCGATGGTGTCGTCGTCTAGGCCAGCGTTGATCGTGTCGTTGCCCGCGCCGCCGGTGATCAAGTCAGTGTCATCACCGGTTATGATGATGTCATTGCCGGCGCCCCCGTCGACCGTGTCGCGGTCGTCGTCAACAACCGGGTCGGCGGGCACCGCAGGCAAGCCGTTATAAGATGGGAAGCCGCGGTCAGGCAGGTTACCGGACAGGCTGCCTGTCGTGTCGATCACGTCGTCGCCGTCGCCGCCGTCCACGCTGTCGCTGCCGTCGCCGCCGATAAGGGTGTCATTACCGCCCTCGCCGATCAGCGTGTCGTCGCCGTCGCCGCCGGTCATGCTGTCATTGCCGTCGACACCGCTGTCTGCGTTCGGAACATCGAAGTACACGTCCGAAACGCTGATCTCGCTCGGGTTCGGGCCCGCCTGGCTGTGTTCGATCGTCAGGCGCGCAACCGGACCCGGGATGGTGATCAGGATCGAGTAGTTTGCGTTGTTGGGATCGGCATAGCCGCCGTCACCGGTGGCGGTTTCATTACCGGCCACACCGTCGGTGTCGCTTTCGCTGACGTTCAACCCACCGGCAATGTTCACCGTGATCGGGTCGCCGTTCACGTCGAACGCCTGAACCGTCGCGCGACCGTCGCCGTCGATATCGTTGATCCGGAAGGACACGTTGGTCACGGCTTCCGAGAACGCCAGCTGATAGGCACCGGTGTTGGCCTGACCGTTCAGTTCAGACTCCATCCCGCTGTCGTCGCTGGCGGTCGGGCCGTTGGTGTCGATATTACCGACGTGCTGTTCCTGGGTGGAAAACTGGGTCGTCACACCGCTATCGGCGCTCAGCACCGAGAAGGTGACATCCACACCGCCGGTGTTCTGGGTAAAACCACCGCTAAGGTCGTCTTCGTCGTCGACCGCACCACCATCGTCAGGATCGGGTGCCCGGAACCATTCAAATACCTCGCGGGTGCTACCACCAGCACCGCCACCTGGCGCGGTGCTGTCGCCATAAAGCAGGTCGTCACCTTCTTCGCCGTTCACGGTATCGTTGCCGCTACCGGCATAGACTGTATCGTCACCAAGCCCCGCATTTATCAGGTCATCCCCAGCGCCGCCGTCAACGACATCGTCGTCAGGGCCATGGGTTGGGTCGATCGCATCACCGTGATCGATCATGTCGCCTTCTGGATCACCGGTATAACCCAGGTCGATGACATCGTCCCCGGATGTGCCGTCGACAATACCATTCGGCTGGCCCAGGACCGGGGCATCCAGAACGCCGACATAGTCGATGCCACCTTCGAAATGCTGGTCGAACTCGCCGGCCGTCGCCTCGCGGGCGCCGATAGTAAAGCTCTGTTCGGTGTCTGTGGTGACGTCCAGCGTCATGCCGGTCTGGTCACTCGACACCAGGGTCTCGGTGCCCTGGGTCTCATTCTCGACCTTCATGTCCAGCCCGTTGTCCGACCAGGAGTAGGTCACGTTGATGACATCACCGATCGCGAAGAAACCCGGGTCTGTACTCAGTATTTCTTCGATTCCATTGGAACGATGCAGTATCTCGACCTTGCCGTCATCTGTCACGCGCAGTTCGAAAAAACCGCTGTCAGCACCCGGCGTGGTACCCGTGCCGTCATCGACATTTCCCGAGTCCTCAACACCACGGCTGAAAACGGTCGAAGGGCCATTCGGGTCAGTGCCGAACACCCGGAAGGAGCTGACAATCGTGCCTTCTTCGAGGTCGAACTGGTCGTCATCGCCATCGTTGACGTCCATTCGCTGGTCGGACTGGCCTGTGAACATCCAGCCTGCGGCGAACTGTGGGTCGTTTACCGGCGTACCATCCTGCGCGATTCCATCATCAAGGCCCGTGTCGTTCGTCTCGGCACCGGGACGAAAATCCCAAAGGCCAATAAGGTTGGCCGAGTACGGATTGTCAAAGTTCGTCGCCATACCAATCTCCTTCCCGACACAAACGTGTCGATCCGCAACCCTGCGGAAACCAAATTATTACGGCGATGACGGCCTGGTAGCGACTGCACTCAAATCGTTAATCCCATCCACCGAGAAAACCGCTTGAAAGCAACTGAGGCAGGGACACTTGTGCAATGCGCGCACGTCTCCCCACATCACCGGCGACATCCAAGCCGCCGCGCGATCACGCAATTTCTCACGTCGGAAAGACGTAATTTTAGTGCGGTCGTCCCCGTGACCAACAAACATCGCCCCCCAGATGGGCTGCATCCATGAATACCGGACGCGCCTTGGGTCACAAAGGAAAAAAGGGCCAGAAAATGCCACATTTGCCACCGCGCTGGTCCGAAACCCGGCCTGAATGGCGGCCTCGCACAGCCTAGGGTGGAACAATGTTTCCAAATATTTTAGTGAAATTCGGTCGAAATCTTAGTTTTCCCTGAATTTTCTTTCAATAGAGGTCACGGCCACCAGCAAAGACAGGTGTCTTTGTTTCCGCTTTGATGACAGTGGCAACTTCATGGCGCGGTACATGTCACTGAGGTTCTCTGCCACTATTTTGCCGCATTTTGCCTCCTCATTCGTAATCAATACAGGAAAACAAGGCTGTTCTTCTCAAATCTTCAAACAATCAAGCCGAAAATCCCTCGAATCAAGAACTCCGCAGTCGCGAAACTTCGACAAGAAGGGCAAGAACCTAGCGATAAGTTATTTGGTCGAGATAGGGGCTTGCTACCTGCTTTCTGGATCGTTGCCCTTATCGAAATTCGGCTGGAACCAGAACCGGCAACATCACCCATTCATCGGTCAGGACTGGGCGAAGAAAAGGTTCAGGCACAAAGTTGCAGGCCGCCGGCGGGGATAACAATTTACAGCCGTCCAACCGCAAGCTACCCCTTTTGCAGGTCAGGGAGAAATCGAGATGTCAGGTATCACCGTCTTTGCCGCAAAGAAGATCATTACCATGGATCCAAGCAGTCCGACCGCCACCCATGTGGCGGTGCGCGACGGCAAGATACTGGCCGTCGGCGCGGCCAATTGCGCCGATGCGTGGGGGCCGGTGACGCGTGACGACAGCCTGGCGCATGCGGTGCTGATGCCCGGCCTGGTCGAAGGACATGCTCATATGATGGCCGGGGCAATGTGGGAGTTTGCCTATGCCGGTTATCACGACCGGATCGACCCTCAAGGCCGCATGCACAAAGGCATGACCGATATCGGCGCCGTTGTCGCCCGCCTTCGGGAATACAGCGCGACCCTGCCCGAAGGCCAGCCGCTGATCGCCTGGGGCTTCGATCCGATCTTTCTTCCCACCGAACGGCTGAACCGGCATCACTTGGACCAGATCGCCTCTGACCGGCCGGTTGTCGTGATGTTCTCGAACTTTCACCTGCTCTGCGCCAACAGCCTGGCGCTGGAGATGGCGGGGTACGGTCGCGATACCAATGTCGAAGGTGTCGTCAAGGGAGCAGACGGCGAACCCACCGGTGAGTTGCAGGAAATGGCCGCCATGTTCCCAGTGATGCGGCGCACCGGCGTCGATTTTCGCGGCCTGTCGCAAAAGGAGAGCGCCATCCGCGCCTATGCGGATGTCTGCAAACATGCAGGCGTGACGACAGTGACGGACCTGTTCTCGGAGATGCAGGACGAAGACCTCGGCGCGCTGCTGGCCGTCACTTCGGACCCGGGCTTTGCTCTGCGCATCGTGCCGGTGCTGGGTGCAATGGGAGCCGCACCGCGGGATATCGCCAAGCGCGCATTGGCGCTTCGCAAGAAATCCACTGACAAGCTGCGTCTGGGCGCGGTCAAACTGATGACCGACGGGTCGATCCAGGGCTGGACCGCGCGCGTGAAATGGCCGGGCTATGTCGGCGGCCAGCCCAACGGGATCTGGAACACGCCGCCCGACCTAATCCACGAACTTTGCGCTGCAATGCAGGAAAACGGCGTGCAGATGCATATCCATGTGAACGGCGACGAGGCATCTTCGATCACGCTCGACGCGCTCGAGGCCGCAGGCCGCGCCCATCCCTGGCCCGGATCGCGCCATGTCTTGCAGCATTGCCAGATGATGGGGCCGGATCAATTCCGCCGCTGTGCGGAAATGGGCGTATGCACCAACATCTTCTCGAACCACATCTGGTTCTTTGGCGACCAGCACGCCGCGCTCACCATTGGCGAGGACCGCGCCACCCGCATGGACGCCGCCCGCTCGGCACTGGATGCGGGCGTGCATCTGGCGATCCATTCCGATGCGCCGGTGACCTCGATGGGGCCGCTCTTTACCGCCTGGTGCGCGGTCAACCGCCAGACCATGTCGGGCCGGACGTTGGGCGCGGAGCAACAGATCACGGTGGACGAGGCGCTTTACGCGATCACCCTTGGCGCGGCCTATACGCTGAAACTCGATGCCGAGATCGGCTCTATCGAAACCGGCAAGATCGCCGATTTCGCCGTGCTGGGCGCGGATCCGACCGAGGTCGATCCGATGGCACTGAAAGATGTGCCGGTGCTGGGCACCGTGTCTGGTGGCCGGGTGAACCTGATCTGATGCGCCTGCCGCTCACCGTCATCTCCGGTTATCTGGGCGCGGGCAAGACCACGCTGATCAACCGCCTGCTGGCCGAGGATCACGGGCTGCGCCTGTTGGTGATGGTCAACGATTTCGGCGCCATCAATATCGACGCGGGCCTGATCGCCGCGATGGGCGAGGATACCATCGCACTGACCAATGGCTGCGTCTGCTGCACCATGGGGGCGGACCTGTTCCTGGCGCTGGGCGATGCGCTGGACCGCAACCCGCGCCCCGATCACCTGGTGATCGAGGCAAGCGGCATCGCTGACCCGGCAGCCATCGCCAATGCCGCCAAGGCCGAGCCGGACCTGAGCTATGCCGGTATCATCACGCTGGTCGACGGGCTGAACGCCGCAACGCTTCTGGCCGAACCGCTGATCGCGCCGCAGGTGGCGCAGCAGATGCGGGTGGCGGACCTGCTGTTACTGACCAAGACGCAGGCCCCCGATGCCGAACTGACGCAGGCGCTGGCCGGGGCTGGGATTGCCGAGCCTGTGCCCCTGCCCCGGGACAGCGCGCTGGCACCGCTGCTCTTTGATGTGATGCCGCGCCCGGGATCGGTCGCCAGCGTGCCGCATCCTGCCTATACCGGCTGGTCCTGCGCCGCGCCGTGGCCTATGACGCGGGACGCCCTGCGCGACAAGCTCTCCACACGCCCGGCAGCGATTTACCGGCTGAAAGGCTTTATCCCCGGACCCGATGGCATGACCGAAGTCCATG
The DNA here is from genome assembly GCF_025673445.1 of Ruegeria marisflavi. Lineage (NCBI taxonomy): Bacteria > Pseudomonadati > Pseudomonadota > Alphaproteobacteria > Rhodobacterales > Roseobacteraceae > Ruegeria > Ruegeria marisflavi. The sequence continues at coordinate 103,986 of NZ_JAOVQN010000003.1, read as the reverse complement.
TGGTTGGCGCCCATGCCGATCTGCGCCCGTCGCAGACCGGGACCGCCGGGCTGGTCGCGCTGGGCCTTGCAGGCCGGATCACACCGGAAGAGATCGAGGCGTGGTGGAACAGCTAGGGGCGTGACATGAGCAGGCAACAGGCGATTGCACGGGCGGAACAGGGTTTTGACAGCGGCCAGTTCTGGCGGGATCTGGCGGATCTGGTGGCGCAGGAAACCGAGAGCCAGGTGTCAGGGCGTGGCGACGCGCTGAGCGCCTATCTGACCGAAGCGCTGGCACCGCATCTGGTCGCACTTGGCATGACCGCGCGCCTTTTGCCCAACCCCGCCCCCAATGGCGCGCCGTTTCTGCTGGCCGAACGGGTCGAAGCGCCGGGCTTGCCGACGGTCCTCAGCTATGGCCACGGCGATGTCACCCGCGCCCAGACCGATGCCTGGGCCGAGGGGTTGCATCCGTTTCGCCTGACCCAGCAGGGTGACCGGTTTTATGGCCGGGGCAGCGCCGACAACAAGGGGCAGCATCTGGTCAACCTGACCGCGCTGCGCGCCGTACTGGCCGAACGGGGACGGTTGGGCTTCAACCTGAAACTGCTGATCGAGATGGGAGAGGAAATCGGCTCGCCCGGGTTGGCCGATCTGTGCCAGGCCCAGTCAGAGGCATTGCGAGCGGATGTGCTGATCGCGTCCGACGGGCCACGGCTGGACCCGGAACACCCGACGATCTTCATGGGCGCGCGCGGCGCGCTGAACTTTGACCTGCGGGTGCGGCTGCGCCCCGGCGCCCATCATTCCGGCAACTGGGGCGGCCTGCTGGCCGATCCGGCGATGATCCTGGCGCAGGCGCTGGCCTGCATCACCGATGCGCGCGGCGCGATCCGGGTACCGGAATGGCGGCCCGACAGCCTGACCGACGATATCCGCGCGGTGCTGGCCGCCCTGCCCGAGCCCGCTGGCGCCGACCCCGACTGGGGCGAACCGGGGCTGAGTGCGGCCGAGCGCGTCTATGGCTGGAATTCCTTCGCCATCCTCGCCATGACCGCCGGCGTGCCCGAGGCCCCGGTGAATGCCATCGCCGGCGAGGCCCGCGCCACCTGCCAGCTGCGGTTCGTGGTCGGCACCCGGCCCAAGGCCATCCTGCCCGCCCTGCGCGCGCATCTGGACCGACACGGGTTCCCCATGGTCGAGATCGTCGACAGCGACGAGTTGCCGTTCACCGCCACCCGGCTTGACCCAAGCCATCCCTGGGCCCGGTTCGCCATCGCCTCGGTCACGGAAACCGTGGGCACCGCCCCGCATGTGTTGCCAAATCTCGGCGGCTCGCTGCCCAACGAGTGCTTCTCGGACATCCTGGGCCTGCCCACGATCTGGGTGCCGCATTCCTATGCGGGCTGCAACCAGCACGCGCCCGACGAACATGTCCTTGCCCCGACGATGCGGCAGGCCGCACAGGTCATGGCGGGGCTCTTCTGGGATATCGGCGCGACCCCGCCTGGCAAATGAAGCCGGATTAACGAATTTTAATCCGAGGATCAGCAAAGGATCAGATTGCCGGCTTATTCCTTTTGTCAGACCCCGGCCAACCGGGACACTGACAGGAGAACAAGATGAGCATTCGCATGTCCCGTAAACTGAACCCTTCCCTGCCGAACTGGGCCGCCGCCCCTGTCCTGGGCGCGCTGCTGTTGGGCTCGACCGCCTTGCCCGGCCTGGCTGACGAGGCGCTGGCCGATCTGGTCGAGCGCGTCTCGCCCGCGGTGGTTACCGTGCTGGCCTCGGAAGAGGCTAGGCCACAGCAGATGAACGGCCAACACAACCCGTTCGAAGGCACACCGTTTGAAGAGTTCTTCCACCAGTTCGGCGGACCTGGCGGAATGCAACCGCCGCAGAGCGGCCCGCGACAGGGCTTGGGGTCTGGCTTCATCCTCGACGCCGAGGGCTATATCGTCACCAATAACCACGTGGTCGAAGGCGCAGACAAGGTGACCGTCCGGCTCAGCGACGATCGCGAGTTCACCGCCGAAGTGGTTGGTACCGATCCGCTGACCGACCTGGCGCTGCTTCGCATTCAGGCTGGTGTGGACCTGCCTGCCGTGACCCTTGGCGACAGCGACGCCATCCGCGTGGGCGAGGATGTGGTGGCCGTCGGCAACCCCTTTGGGCTGAGCTCCACCGTCACTACCGGCATCGTCTCGGCCAAGGGGCGCAACATCTCGGACGGGCCGTATGCCGAATTCATCCAGACCGATGCCGCCATCAACAAAGGCAACTCGGGCGGGCCGCTGTTCAACATGGAGGGCGAGGTCGTGGGCGTGAACTCGGCCATCTATTCGCCGACGGGCGGCTCGGTGGGCCTGGGTTTTGCCGTCACCTCGAACATCGTCGAGCATGTGATCGACGATCTGCGCGAGGACGGCCAGGTTGACCGTGGCTGGCTGGGCGTGTCGATCCAGAACGTGGGCGCCGATATCGCCGCGGCGATGGGGCTGGACAGCCCGAACGGGGCTCTGGTGTCGGACGTTGTCCCGGACAGCCCCGCTGACGGCAACCTGAACCCGGGCGACGTGATCGTGGCCTTCGAAGGAAAGGCCGTGAAATCAAGCTCTGACCTGCCGCGTCTGGTCGGCGCCACCAAGGCTGGCTCCAGCGCCAATGTCCGGGTCATCCGCGACGGCAAGGCACAGGATGTGACCGTGACCATCGGCCAGCACCAGCAATCGGCCTCGGCCAGCGGGGTTGCCCCCCCCGATCCGGCCGAGACACCGGCCTTGGGCCTGACCGTAGCGCCGCTGACCGACGGCATGCGGGCACAGGCCGGGGTTGGCAGCGATGTCAGCGGCGTTCTTGTCACCGATATCGACCCCAATGGCCCCGCAGCCCAGGCGGGATTGCGCCGGGGTGACGTGATCCAGCGGGTGGGCGGAACCGATACCGACAGCCCGGCCGCGCTCAAGGCCGCACTAGGCAAGGAAAAGACCGACCCGGCGCTAGTTCTGATAAACCGCGACGGCAACCGGTTGTTTGTTGCCGTGCGACTGGCCTGATCCCCCGCTGCTGCCGCGCCGCCACCACTCAAGACACTTGTTGGCGCGGCCGCAGTGCACCGCCCGGGCACCTCATGCCTGACCCGGGCACGCCGGGCGCGACCCCATCCGCGCCCGGCGCGTGCATTTGTGGATTGTCTTGGATATATCCTGATAAAAACAAGGACCGGATTTTACATGAGCCGACGTGTTCTGATCGTCGAAGACGATGACGAGACCCGTGAGTTCCTGGTCAAGGGCTTCACCGAAGAAGGCTTTGCTGTGGAGAGCGCCGCCGACGGGCGCGAGGGGTTGTTTCATGCGACCGATGGCGGGTTTGACGCGGTGGTGTTGGACCGGATGCTGCCGGGGCTGGATGGCCTGTCGCTGATCAAATCGATCCGAGCCGCCGGGTTGAAAACCCCCGTCATCATGCTGACCGCGATGAGCGCCGTCGATGAACGCGTCAAGGGGTTGCGCGCGGGTGCAGACGACTATCTGGTTAAACCCTTTTCCTTTCAGGAACTTCTGGCCCGTATCGAAGCCCTGTTGAGACGCCCCAAGGACACGCAGGAGGCTGCGACGCTTTCCTGCCGGGATCTGGAAATGGACCTGCTGCGCCGCAGGGTAACGCGCGGCGGTCGCGACATCACCCTGACCCCGCGCGAATTCCAGATCCTGGAATTCTTTCTGCGCCGCAAGAACCGCGTGGTGACCCGGACCATGCTGCTCGAAGGGGTCTGGGACTATCATTTCGATCCCAATACCAACATCGTGGATGTCCATATCTCGAAACTCCGGCGGCAGATCGACGAGGGTTCGGAAACCCCGCTGATCGAGACCGTTCGCGGCGCGGGCTACATGATCTCTGATGGATAAGCCTCTGGTTACCCTTAGAAATGCCAGAACCCGGCTGGTGCTACTCAGCATGGTCTTGAGCACGCTTCTGACTGCGGCCGTACTGGTGCTGGTCTATGTCACCGCAAACCGCACCATCGCGGGCGAGACGCGCTCGGTGGTGACGGCAGAACTGGCCGGACTGTCGGATGAATACCAGCGGCGCGGCCTATTCGGCCTGACCGAGGCCATCGAACGCCGCACCCAGGACGCCGCAGAGCGCGACGCGCTTTACCTGTTGACCGGGCCGTTCGGAACCGTGCTTGCCGGCAACCTCGTGCGCTGGCCCCCGGATGTGGAACCGGGCAGCGGTTGGGTCGAACTGGACCTGATCCGTACCGAATCCCGCGAGAACGTACCGGTATCGGCGGCCTCGATCCGGCTGCCGGGTGGCGAGCGGCTGCTCGTCGGACGCGATGCGTCGGCCCGACGACAGTTTGACCGCGTGTTGTTGCGCTCTGTCGGGCTGGCCTTGCTGGCCGCGCTGGCGCTCAGCCTGCTGACCGGCTGGTTTCTGACCCGGCTGGTGTTTTCGCGGCTCAAGGACATCTCGCGCACCGCAACAGAAATCGTTTCGGGCGACCTGACACGCCGGATCCCCTTGCGCGGCACCGGGGATGAGTTCGACCGCATGTCCGGTACCCTGAACGAGATGCTGGACCGGATCGAAGAACTGGTCGGCCATCTTCGAACTACGTCGAACTCGATCGCGCATGATCTGCGCTCGCCCTTGTCGCGCCTGCGCCAAAAGGTCGAGGCCCTGACCAACCCCAGCCGGGGCGACGCAGAGCGGGATGCGGACGCCGCCCGCGCGCTGGCCGAGGTCGACCACCTGCTCCGGGTGTTTTCACAGCTAACCGAAATCTCGCGTGCCGAGGCGGGGCTGGGCCGGGAAGAGTTCGAACCGGTGGATCTGGCGGCGCTGGCCCGAGACGTGGCTGAATTCTATGAACCGCTGGCGCAAGAGAACGGCGTCACACTCACGGTAGAGACGGACCCGGCCATCCTGCCGGGTCACCGCGCCTTGCTGGCACAGGCGCTGTCCAACCTGCTCGACAATGCCCTGCGCTATGCGCCGGGCGGCACCGAGGTGGAGTTGCACATCACCGCCGCCGAGGACGTGGTGATCCTGTCGGTGCGCGATCACGGCCCGGGCGTGCCCGAGGCCGATCTGGAGCGGCTGGCGCAGCCTTTTGTCACGCTCGACCCGGCACGTACGGGGGGCAACTCGGGCCTGGGTCTGGCGTTGGCGGCGGCCATTGCACGGATGCAAGGCGGGGTGTTCGAGGCGCGCAATGCAAAACCGGGGCTGGAGGCCCGGCTGGTTCTGCCAAGACCCTGAGGTCAGAGCGCCAGTTCCCCGAACAGGTCGGCGTAACAGGCGGCGGCCTTGCTGCGGGGGGCATATTCGGCAACCGGTGCCCGCCGCAACCCCATGCGTTCCACATCCGCAGAATAGGGAATGCTGGCGGCGAGAAACCGCTTGGGATACGCCGCGCGCATTCGGGCCATGGTGTCGCGATGCAAGGACTTGCGCCCCTCAACCATCGAGAAGAACGCCGAAATCTTGCGGCGCGGCAACCCCTGATCCTTGAAGAATTCGACCAGCTGCTCGAACGTCCGCTCGCTCAGCGTGCTGGGCGGAACCGGCACCACAATTCGGTCGGCGGCACGAAACACGTTCTCGGAGAGCAGGGAAAAGTTCGGCGGGCAGTCGAGCACCACGACATCGTATTCGGCGCCACCGGCCACCAGTGCCCTGGACAGGCGCGAGCGCTTGCTGCGGATGCGACTCAGGAAACGGTCGAAATCACGAAAACTCCGGTTGGCGGGCAAGATGTCGAGCCCATCGAAATCGCTTGCGCGGATCGCATCGGCAAAGCGGTCGGAACCCTCGAAAAACCGCGTCTCGCTCAACCTTTTCGACGGCTTGACGCGAAAATAGTAACTCGATGCCCCCTGCGGATCGAGATCGCACAGCAGCACCTGCCGCCCGGAATGCGCGATGGCATGGGCCAGGTTCACCGATGTCGCCGTTTTGCCGACACCGCCCTTGTTGCTGTAGCAGGCGATCACATGCATGGCCTAGCGCCGCGCCTCCTCTGGCTGGTGAAAAAGCTCTTCGAACACGGCCCGCATCGCGCGATTGTCGAAATCCGCGAAACTGGAGACAACCCGCGTCCGTTCACCGGCCTGCAAGCTCGACAGCGTCGCCAATAGCGCGCCAACGGCTGCGGCCATGTCGGTCTCTACCGGCGCGCCATCGTCGGGATGCAGGTACCGGCTGAGTTCCAATTGCTGCACCGAATAGTCGTTGAAAAGACCAAGATTGTCCTGCAAGCCTCTCAAGGGTCTCAGAATTTTCCTGAACTTCTTCTTCGGGAACAAAGGCCCGAAGAACTCCATGAGATAGCGCAGCTTCTTGCAGTGGATGCGCAGACGATGGACATCGTCATCCGGGGTATCCGCATCTATGCGCCGCGCCAGCTTGCATACCTTGCGATAGCGCGTCCAGATCAGGGCCTGCGCATAAGGCAGCGCCGCGCGGTCGCCCTCGGGCCCGGGCGGCAGACCTGAGGGATCGGTCAGCCGCGCGTCCAGCGCGGCAACACGTGCGGTATAGCGGGCACTGCGCAGGTGACGGGCCAGGGCCCGTTGCGCGACGTCCCGTTCGGTCTTCATCCGGGCAAAGAGAAGGTCCAACCCGGGATGCAGCGCCTCGGGCACAAGGGCAAAGAACCCAGGCTTTCCCAACAGATACACATCGAGGTCGCGCACCCGTCCGGTAGGCGCCATCAGCTCCGAGAACTCCCTTTGCAACTCTTCTGTCTCTTCGGGCGGAAACACGTCGCGAAACAGGCTCAGGACCGAACGGATGCGGCGCAATCCAATGCGATAGTCATGCAGGAATTCGGTATCGATATCCTTGATGATCCCCGCCTCGTTCTGGCGGGCACCGGACATGGCAGACCCGATCAGATCCGCCGCGACACGATGCGCCGGTTCATCCGCAGTGATCGGCACCTCGGGCTTGGACTGGTAAGGTTGGACCCCAGGCAGAAGAAGCGGCCAGAGACCGGTCGCGGCCCGGGATGCGCCCTCACAGTCCAGCAGGGCATCGACCACGCGCTGATGCGCCCTGTCATACCCGCGCATCGGTTCGGTCAGAATCAATGTCGCCGTGCCGGACTGGGCCGACAGAGTGATGACCTGCATCCGTAGACAGGTTTTCTCCATATCGTCCAGAACAGCGACCGAAAGCGTTTCCGCCCGGCCCGCGCATTGCACCATGAGCGCCCGCAGCGGAGACAGGCCCGTCAGCGCGTCGCACACCGCGCCGGATGCAATCGCGGGCACGCTACCTCGGCCCGGGTCCACCTTTTGTGAAATGGGTACCGAGTCGTCGGACAACAGGATCAGATCGCGACCGGTCCGCAGCAGAACCCGCCCCGAACGGCGCAGGGGCTGGTCGAAACAATCGTAGAGCGCAAAATCACGACGCAGGGCGCCGCCAACGGCAAACCGCAGGCCCTCGCACGGCCTGGCCAGAACCAGAGGTGCGGCTTTGCCGGCGATGACAATCAGGCTGGTCATGTCCGCATCAAATCACGGCACGGGCCGCAATGAAACATTCATCTTTCCCGATGCTTTGTTTTACGCAGGGCTCAGGGTGTCATCCGCGCTGGCAGGGTGGCGTAGCCGTGAAACCGGATGCGCCCTCCGGGCACCCGGCCCTCGCGCAGGCGATAGTCCGGGTAACGGTCCAGCAGGCGCCCGAGCGCGATCCGCCCTTCGAGTCGCGCCAATGTCAGCCCGACACAGACATGTGGCCCGCCGGCAAAGGCCAGATGCCGGTTCGGTTTACGCGTGATGTCAAAGCGCACCGGATCGTCGAACACAGCCGGATCGCGGTTTGCCGCGCCAATGCACAGATGCAGGTTGGTGCCCGCAGGCAGGCGCAGCCCGTCAAGTTCGATCTCGGCTGTGGTCTCTCGGTTGCCCAATTGGTTCGGCGATCGGAACCGCAGGATTTCCTCGACAGCCGAGGGCAGTAGATCCCGATCTTCAAGCAGTTTTCGGCGTTCTTCAGGGAAATCGTTCAACAAGGCCAGCCCATTGCCGATCAGGTTCGAAGTGGTCTCGTGCCCGGCGTTCAGGATGAAGATACAGTTTTGCAGCAGCTCGATTTCCGACAGTTTCTGGTCGGCGCCCTCGCCCCGGATCAGCCGCGTCAGCACGTCGGTTTCCGGGTCGCCCGGCTTGGCGCGGCGCCGCGCAACCAGGTCCTCCAGATAGGTCTTGAACTCGGTCACGGCCGCCTGTCCGCGCGCCAGTTGATCGTCGGTCAGTTTCGGTTCCAGCGCGCCCAGGATCACCAGGGACCAATCCCGCAGGGGTCCGCGTTCCTCCATCGGAACATCCAATAGGTTGCCAATAATCTGAATCGGGATGGTCGAGGCGAATTCCTCGATCAGGTCGACCGTTTCCCGCCCCGCCATCGCATCCAGCAGGTGATCGACCGTCGAGATCAGCCCCGGCTCCATCCGGGCGATGGCGCGCGGCGTCAGCGCCGAGGTCATGATCTTACGCACCCGCGTGTGCAAAGGCGGGTCGTTGAACACCAGCGAGGTGGTGTGATGCTCGAACAGCGGCGAGCCGACCCCGAACTTGGGACCAAAGGCCGCCTTCTTGTCCGAAGAATAAAGCGTTGTGTCACGGTAGATACGGTCAAGATCGACATGTCGGCTCAAGAGGACCGACCCGTCCGGTTGTGGCAGCACCGGCGCATGTTCCAGAAGCGCGTCGTAATATCGGAACGGATCTACCAGAAACCCCGTCGGCGGCGCGGTCAGGTCCAACCTCTCGATTTCCGCCGCCGTCATTGCTTCGCTCATTCCGTGCCTCCTTCTGGCCCTTTGGGCCATGCCTTGCGCCAGCCGGTCAGCGCGCGGGCACTATCCTCGTCCGAACGCTTCAACCGGCGAGGCGAGACCCGCTCGTCCCGGCGCAACTCCGCATCCGAGGCCAGCACCGGACGGTCGAGTTCCCGACGCGACAACAAGATACCCTGCGCCCCGGTCGACCCCCGCACACGATAGAGATGCACCTGCTCCCAATCCAGATGCCCGCCTGCGGCGAGGGCGCGCAGGTCGGCCACGAAATTGTGGCACTGCACGTTCTCGACCAGCAACACATGGTCGCGCGCCTGACGCACCATGTTGGCCAGCGCCACGAAATGGCTGACCGCAGTGTGGATATGCATGATCACTGCCTGGCTATAGACCAGGTCGGCGCGCGGCCACTGGTGGGAGAATGGCATGGTGATATCCTGCACCCCGATCCGGCCCGCCAGTTTCGGATGGCGCGACAGCGCCAGGCTCAGCTGGGTATGCCCCCGATCACCACCGGTCACCCTGATACCGGGATACAGCCGCGCCGCATGCGCCACATGATCGCCACCGCCGCAGCCCACCTCGTGAACCGACTCCGGCGCAAGCTGCCCGATGGTCTCCAGGATCAACTGCACATTGGGATGCAGCGCCTCTCCCCGCACCGAGACCTGCCCGGTCACGGCATCGAAACTCAGGTCCCCCTCGTCCGAAATCGCCTTGTAGAGCGGTTCCACGTCACCTCTCAGGCGCCGCTCGTAACTGTCGGCGGTATAGGACTCCCAATCGAAATCGTCATCATAAAACCTGCGCGATTTGTAAAAAAGCCGTTTCAGCATCCGCATATCTCCCCTCACGAAACCGTGAGTACCGCGCCGCCGCCCTCCGGACAAGTTTCGATGACAGGTCAGCGACCCAGAGCTATGGTGCCGCCATGACCGATCCCGTTTCCTCGATCCGCAATCTCGGCCCCGCCATGGACGCGGCCTGCGCCCGTGCCGGCATCCATTCGGCGGATGACCTGCGCGCGCTGGGCGCCGATGCCGCCTATGCCCGGCTGCTGGCCGCCGGAACCCGGCCGCACTTCATCGGCTATTATGTCCTGGTGATGGGCCTGCAAGGCCGCCCCTGGAACGATTGCAAGGGCAAGGAAAAGGCCGAGTTGCGCGCCCGCTTCGACGCGATCAAGGCGGCGACCAAACCCGCCCCGGCCAGCAAACTGGTGGCAGAGCTCGACGCACTGGGCGTCCGTATCCGCCCCGAGGATCTGCGCCCGCAATCCTGACACAGAACTGCTCTTTCCTCTTGCCGCAAATATCCCGGGGGAATCGCGCCCCCGGCGCGATAGGGGCAGCGCCCCCCGACCCCGCCCGACAAAAAAGCCGCCCTCGAAACCGGGGCGGCTTTTCCTGTTCGTTCAGGTCCGCAGACCGGCGGCTTAGCCGACCAGTTCGATACCCGAGAAAAAATAGGCGATCTCGACCGCGGCGGTTTCGGGCGCGTCCGAGCCATGCACCGAGTTTTCACCGACCGACTCGGCGAACTCGGCGCGGATGGTGCCGGGGGCCGCGTCGGCGGGGTTGGTGGCGCCCATGACTTCGCGGTTCTTGGCAATGGCGTTTTCGCCTTCCAGAACCTGCACCACGACCGGGGCCGAGGACATGAATTCGCACAGTTCATCATAGAACGGGCGCGCGGCGTGCACTTCATAGAACTTGCCGGCTTGTTCCTTGGTCATGTGGATGCGCTTCTGCGCGACGATGCGCAGGCCGGCTTCCTCGAACTTGGCGTTGATCTTGCCGGTCAGGTTGCGGCGGGTTGCATCGGGCTTGATGATCGAAAAGGTGCGTTCCAGTGCCATCGGGGCTCTCCTTGAATCTGGCGGCGCGCCTTTCGCGCCGGATGTATCGCGCGCCGCCTATCACGATGGAACGCGCAAGGAAAGTGCCATGATGGCAAATCCCGGACCCGGAAACCGGATTGCCCGGTCAGGTCTCGGTCAGAGGGTCGCGCAGGTCTACCCAGCGGGTGTAGAGCGCGGCGGCAAGGCTGAGCAGGCTGGCGGCCAGCATCAGCCCCAGAACGGCATAGGGCGCGTTCTGGGCATTCACGACGACGCCCGTCGCCATGGTCAGCGCCGCCCCCAGCGCCACGGTCAGCGCGCCCGACAGGCCCGAGGCACTGCCCGCCAGATGCGGGCGCACCGACATCAGCCCGGCATTGGCATTGGCCAGCGTCAGCCCGTTGCCAAAGCCCACGAATATGGCCGAGGCAAAGAACACCCAGACCGATCCCAGACCGACAAGAAACAGCACCAGCCCCAACAGCGGCCCCAGGCTCGCCACCCAGCGCCCGGCAACGATCAGCGGCATCAGTCCCACGCGCGGCGCGATGCGCCCGGTGACAAAGTTGCCCGCCATGAACCCCAAGGTGATGATACCGATACCCAGGCCCAGCATCGCCGGGCTGAGGTCGAACGCAGTCGCGGCGACCATGGGCGCCCCGGTGATGAAGGCATAAAAGCCCCCGACCGAGAAGGCGGCACACAGACTGTAACCCCAGAACCGGCGCGATCCGAACAGCTCGGGGTACTGTCGCATCTGTGCCCCGAAGGTGGCCGAGCGGTTCTGGTTCGTTTCACCCATATCCGCCCAGACGAGCGCCAGCATTCCGAATCCCATGACGGCATAAAGAACAAACCCGGCCCGCCATCCAAACAGGCTCTCCAGCATGCCCCCCAGCATCGGCCCCAACATCGGCGCCAACGCCATCGCCATGGACAATTGCCCCAGCCGCGCCGCGGCCTGTGACGGCGGGTAGAGATCGCGCAGCGCTGCCCGAGGCAGGACCTGCCCCGCGATCACCGCGCCCTGCACCATCCGGAAGCCAAGAAAGACCCAGATATTCTCGGCCAGCGCGCATCCGACAGAAGCCAGCGCAAAGACGCCCATCGACCACAATAGCACCGGGCGCCTGCCATAAAGGTCGGACAAGGGCCCGATGATCAGCTGCAAGACCCCGGTGATGATCAGGTATCCCGCTATCGACAGGTTCGCCAGCGCGTAGTCCACCCCGAAATCCGAAGCGATATGCGCCAGCGACGGCAGGAACATGTTCAGGGTCAGAACCGCCAGCGCGGTGGCCAGAACAAGCGTGATCAGATGCGGTGGGTTGGTGGCGGGACGCATGGGCGAAATCCGGCGGTTTGGGCTGGATTTCCGCGCTATCACGCGGCCGCGCGCTTGACCATCCCGGCAACGGGCCCAAGCCGCTGGCGGCCCCCTCACCTCTCTGTTATGAGCGCGCCCATGTTGAGGATTGATAACATCTCTTACGCGGTCGAGGGCCGGCCGCTGTTCGACGGCGCCAGCGCCGTCATTCCCGATGGCCACAAGGTCGGTCTGGTGGGCCGCAACGGCACCGGCAAGACCACGCTTTTTCGCCTGATCCGGGGCGAGCTTGCGCTGGAAACCGGCAATATCGCCCTGCCCCGCCGCGCCCGTATCGGCGGCGTCGCGCAAGAGGCGCCCGCCTCGGACGTCTCTCTGCTTGATACGGTTCTGGCCGCCGATACCGAACGGTCCGCGCTCCTGGCCGAGGCGGAAACCGCCACCGATCCGACCCGCATCGCCGAGGTGCAGACCCGGCTGGCCGATATCGACGCCTGGAGCGCGCCGGCGCGCGCCGCCTCGATCCTCAAGGGGCTCGGATTCGACGATGACGAACAGATTAAACCCTGCTCCGATTTCTCCGGCGGCTGGCGGATGCGGGTGGCGCTGGCGGCGGTGCTGTTTTCCCAGCCCGACCTTCTGCTTCTTGACGAACCGACCAACTATCTCGACCTCGAAGGGGCGTTGTGGCTGGAAAGCTATCTGGCGAAATACCCCCATACGGTGATCATCATCAGCCATGACCGCGGGCTGTTGAACCGTGCCGTCGGCGCGATCCTACATCTGGAGGATCGCAAGCTGACCCTTTATCAGGGCCCCTACGACCAGTTCGCCCGCCAGCGGGCCGAAAACCTGGCCCAGGCCCAGGCGATGGCCAAGAAGCAGGAAGCACGCCGCGCGCATCTGCAATCGTATGTCGACCGCTTCCGGTACAAGGCGGACAAGGCCAAGCAGGCACAGTCGCGCCTCAAGGCGCTGGCCCGGATGCAGCCGATCAGCAGCCCGCAAGAGGCCGCATTGCGCGCCTTCACTTTTCCTAAGCCCGAGGAGATGTCGCCGCCGATCATCCATCTCGAAGGCGGGGCGACGGGCTATGGTGAAACGCAGGTCCTGAAACGGCTGAACCTGCGCATCGACCAGGACGACCGGATCGCGCTCTTGGGCAAAAACGGCCAGGGCAAATCCACCCTGTCGAAACTGCTCTCGGACCGGTTGCCGCTGATGGCGGGGCGGATGACCCGCTCGCCCAAGCTGCGCATTGGCTATTTCGCCCAGCACCAGGTCGACGAGCTATATGTGGACGAAACCCCGCTCGACCACCTGCGCCGCCTGCGCCCGGGCGAGACGCCCGCAAAATGGCGGGCGCGGCTGGCGGGATTCGGCCTTGGCCCCGAACAGGCGGAAACAGCGGTGGGGCGGCTTTCGGGCGGGCAAAAGGCGCGCCTTAGCCTGCTGATCGCCACCCTTGACGCGCCGCATATGCTGATCCTCGACGAACCGACCAACCACCTCGATATCGAAAGCCGCGAGGCGCTGGTCGAGGCGCTGACCGATTATACCGGCGCAGTGATTTTGGTCAGCCACGACATGCACCTGTTGACCCTTGTCGCCGACCGGCTGTGGCTGGTCTCGGACGGGTCGGTCAGACCCTTTGACGGCGATCTGGAGGCTTACCGCGATTTCCTGCTGGCGCGTGACAAGCCGGAACCGGTAAAACCGGCCGAGGCCAAACCCAAGCGCGCCAGCCGTGACACCGTACTGGCACTGCGGGCCGAGCTGCGCAAATGCGAAGAGCGGGTCGAGAAGCTGACCGAGATGCACGACAAACTCGCCGCCAAGCTGGCCGACCCCGCGCTTTACGCCGATGACAAGGTCGCCGATCTGGAGGTCTGGAACCGCAAGTATGCGGAACTGAAGGACGCGATGGACCGGGCCGAGACCCTTTGGATGGACGCGCAAGAGAAACTCGACGCCGCGCAGGCCTCATGATCGTCCGGCAGGCAGAGGCGGCGGATGCCGCCGCGATGAGTGCGGTACTGCAACCGATCATCTCCGGCTGGAGCAGTGCCCGCCGGGGCGATGCCGCAACTGTTCTGAGCCATTACATAGCGCATCCCGACCGGCTGAGCTGTGCCGTGGCCTGCGAGGGCGCGCGCATCCTCGGCTTTCAGTCACTGAAAGTCGCGCGCGCCCGGAACGATTATGACCTGCCCGCAGGCTGGGGAATCATCGGCACCTATGTCGCCGCCGATGCGGGCCGCCGGGGCATCGGGCGGGCGGTGTTCGCCAGCACGCTGGCGGCGGCGCGGGATGCCAATCTGGCCCATATCGACGCCACCATCGGTACGGCGAATGCAGAAGGTTTGGCCTATTACACCGCGCTTGGCTTTCAGACCTGGCGCGCGCTTGACGGCGCCGTGGGCAAGCGATTTGACCTGCCCGCGCCCGACCAGACGGAGGGGACATGATCGACACCGCCTTTCTGATCACCGCATTCACCACGCTTTTCGTGGTGATCGACCCGCCGGGTCAGACGCCCATCTTCATGGCGCTGACCCAGGGCATGGACAGCCGCACCCGGCGCGGCATCGCGCTGCGCGCTTGCCTGACGGCGGCGGGAATCCTCGCCATGTTCGCGGCCTTTGGCGAGGCGGTGCTGGGCTTTGTCGGCATCTCGATGCCGGCTTTTCGGGTCGCGGGCGGCGTGCTCTTGTTCCTCACCGCGCTCGACATGCTGTTCGAACGCCGCACCAAGCGGCGCGAGGACCGGGCCGAGGCCGAAGACCATGCCGACCCCTCGGTGTTCCCGCTGGGTATTCCGCTGATCGCCGGTCCCGGCTCGATCGCCACCATGATCCTGCTGGCAGGCCAGCATCCCGGCGCCGAGGGGCTGGCCACCGTGATCGGGGTGATGCTGGCGGTGCTGGCGGTGGTGCTTTTTCTCTATCTCATCTCCGGCCTCTTGGCGCGACTTCTGGGCAAGACCGGGCTAAACGTGGTGACCCGCCTTCTGGGCATGCTGCTGGCGGCGCTGGCGGTACAATTCATCCTCGATGGGCTCCGGGCCTTTGGCTTTGCCGGGTGACACCCCATATCGGGGAGGACCCCGCAGGAAAGGCCGCTCATGGACGCAGACAGCACCGCCCGCCTGATCTATCTCTCGCTGCTTGGCGCGGCGCTGATGTTCTGGTTCATCAGCCATAATCGCGCGAGCCTTGGCAAGTCCGTGCAAATGGCGCTGGCCTGGGTGTTCATCTTCATCGGCGCGATTGCGGTGGTGGGTCTCTGGCAGGACATTCGCGGGACCGTTGCGGGCACCCCGCGCATCTCGGTGAGCGAGAACCGGGTCGAGATTCCGCGCAGCCCCAACGGCCATTATTACGCGACGCTCATCGTCGAGGACAAACCGCTGCGCTTTCTGGTCGATACCGGCGCCAGCCAGGTGGTGCTGAGCCATGCGGATGCCGAACGGCTGGGCATCGACACAGCCGCGCTCAACTATTTCGGCCGCGCCTATACCGCCAATGGCGAGGTACGCACCGCACCGGTGAAACTGGGCCAGGTGCAGTTGGGCGGGTTCACCGACCAAGGCGTCACCGCCTGGGTGAACGAAGGCGAGATGAGCGAATCGCTCCTCGGGATGGATTACCTGCAACGGTTCGGTAGTATCGAGATCGCGGGCGGCAAACTGGTGCTGAGCCGCTAAACCCGCCGCTCACCCCGCGATCTGGTCGCGCAAGAGCCGGCGCAGGATCTTGCCCGAGGCGGATTTCGGGATCGCCTCGACCACCTCAAGCACGCGCACCTGCTTGTAATGCGCCAGCCGGGTTTCAAGATAGGCCTGCACCTCATCCAATGTCGGCGCGGTCTGCCCCGGCGCCGGAACGACAAAGGCCATGGGCAGTTCCCCGGCCTCGCTGTCGGGCCTGCCGATCACGGCGGCATCGCCGATTGCGGGATGGGTCAGCAACTCGGCCTCCACCTCGGCCGGGGCCACCTGAAACCCCTTGTACTTGATCAGCTCCTTCAGCCGGTCGGTAATGTAGAGATAGCCGTCGACATCGAAATGAGCGATGTCGCCCGTGCGCAGCCAGCCGCCCTCGACAATGGTCGAGGCCGTGGCGTCGGGGTTATTCAGGTATCCCTTCATCACCTGCGGCCCCCGCACCCACAGCTCTCCGTCCTCACCCGGCGGCATGTCGGCGAGCGTTTCGGGGTTCACGATCCGGGATTCGGTGTTTGGTATGGCGATGCCCGAGGCCCCCGGCTTGCCCTTGCCGTAGGGTGACACATGGCTGACCGGCGACAATTCGGTCATACCATAGCCTTGGGCGGCATTGGTGCCCAGCCTCTGCCCCATGGCGTCGCTGAGATCGGCGCTCAGCGGCGCTGCGGCACAGTTGATGTGCTGCACGCAGGACAGATCATAGCCTTCCACCATCGGATGCTTTGCCAACGCCAGCGCCACCGGCGGCACGATCCACAGGCGCGGGGTCTGGTATTGGGTGATCAGGTTCAGGAACATCTCTAGATCAAAGCGCGGCATCGTCACCAGACCGCCCCCCGCCGCCATGTAGATATTCATCAGCACCTGAAGCCCGTAGATGTGAAAGAACGGCAGAAAAGCGACTGTCTTTTCATGCGCGGTCAGATCGGCGGCAGCCAGCGTCTGGTCGATATTCACCACAAGGTTGCGATGCGTCAGCATCACCCCCTTGGGCAACCCCGTCGTGCCCGAGGAATAGGGCAGCACCGCGATATGCTCATCCAGATCGACCGACGCCTGTTCGGCCAGAGGTGGCCCCATCAGTGCCGAGAGCGACACCATCCCTTCGGGCGCATCGCCGATGATCACGATCTCGCTGACGCCGGTGCCCTCGATCGCCGCGCGCGCGGTGTCGGCAAACATCGCGATGGTCACCAGTACATCGGCGCCCGCATCCTTGAGCTGATGGTTCACCTCATGCGCCGTATAGGTCGGGTTGATCGTAGTCACCGTTCCGCCGGCCCAGACCGAGGCGTGGAAGACCACGCAATATTCGGGGATGTTGGGCGCCATCAGCGCCACAACCTTGCCCGCGCCCCAGCCGCGCGCGGTCAACCCTCCGGCCAGCGCCTTGACCCCGCCGATGAATTGCGCGCCCGTCAGGCTGCGGCCCGAGGGCCCATCCACCAGAACCGTGGCCGCAGGATCCAGACCGGCGAACACCCGCTGGGTGACCGTCAGGTCCGACAGGGCGACGTCCGGAAAAGTGCTCTTGTAAATATTCATTTCAACCTCCCCTTTTGGGACAGACTACGCTGGCTCGACCACTTTCCAAATGTTTTTGGATTCGGGCGTTGTAACCGGAACAAAGGCGTGATGTTGACGCGCGTCGCCTGCGGTGCCTGTGCCGGGGTCTGCCGAGCCTCGGCAAACGTCTTTCGTTCGGTTCTGGTGCGGCCCGGATGCAGACGAACCCCGGACAAGATCGGAACAATGTGGTATGATCCGCCAAGATCAAGCAACTCGGACCACAGATCATCCAGCGAGGGGCCTATGTTCGAAACAGCCGACCGATCCGCCCAGACCGAGGTGCTCAACGGCTTGACACTGGGCTTTGCAGCCGACCCTTTCATACGCTGGCTCTACCCGAAGCCGGACGATTTTCTAAAGCATTTCCCGCGTGTGATGAACTTCTTTGGCGGGCGGGCGTTCGACCATGGGTCGGCCTATCGCAATGCCGACTGCACGGCGGCTGCCTTGTGGCTTCCGCCCGATGTCCATCCGGACGAAGACAATCTGCTGGCCTGCTTTGAAGAGACGGTCGCCCCGGAAAAACACACCGCCCTGTTTGCGACATTCGAGCAGATAGACAGCTTTCACCCAAGTGACCCATGTTGGCACCTGGCCTTCATCGCTGTCGATCCGGTACGTCAGGGCAAAGGTATGGGCTCGGCGCTGCTCAAGGCGTCGCTGGACCAGTGCGACGCCGACGGAAGACCTGCCTATCTGGAATCCACCAACCCGGCGAACCTGTCGCTCTACCGCCGTTTCGGGTTCGAGCAGATTGGCGTCATCGAAACGGACGAAGCCCCACCGCTGTTCCCGATGTTCAGACCGCCGGCCTGATCCGCTCCCTCCGGGACTGCGGGGTTTGAGGCGTTGCCGGTTCAGCCGCCGGTTTCGGCCTTTTTCTCCCAACGGCCCGAATCCTCGGACCAGTATTGCGCCGCACAGCCCGCACCGGTCAGCGTGCGCCACTGGCCGCGCGCTGCCTCTACCGCAGAGGGGTCATTGCCGTCGAACAGGATGCAGACCCGGTCAAGCGCGGTTACTTCCTCGGGGCTGACAGCGGCGCCGTCGATGCACATGACACAGGTCGCGCCATTGGGCAGCTCGGGTTTCGAGGTCAGCAACACAGGCTGTTCCGCGTCATGCGGCCCACCCGCCATTCCATGCGGCAGGAACCCGTCGTCCGCGCCCAGCCACAGTTTCTCGTCCAGCCAATCGAGCCGCCCCGGATCACTGCCCCGAACCGCCACCCGCCAACCTGCCGCCAGCGACTTACCCAGCAGCACACCCAGCGTCTCCTCGAGCGGATTGCGGGTCAGGTGATAGAAATAGGCGGCGCCCATCGGTTTCAGCCCGCCAGATCGTCCACCAGCCGGTTCAGCGCCATCACGCCCCAACCGGTCGCGCCCTTGGGCGCCCAGGCGGTTTCCGAGGTGACCGAAGCCACACCAGCAATATCCAGGTGGATCCAGGGCGTGCCCTCTTGCACAAAGCGCGCCAGGAACTGCGCTGCTGTGATCGATCCGGCCGACCGTCCGCCTACATTCTTCATGTCGGCAATGCGTGATTTCAGCATATCGTCATAGGCCTTGCCCAGCGGCATCCGCCAGGCGCCCTCGCCCTCGGCAGCCGCAGCCTTGAGGAAAGCGTTGCAAAGCTTATCGTCGTTGGAGAACACCCCGGCATTTTCATGCCCCAGCCCGATGATGATGGCGCCGGTCAGGGTGGCGAGGTCAATCATGCCCGACGGCTTGAACCGCTCCTGCGCGTACCACATCACGTCACACAGCACGAGCCGCCCCTCGGCATCGGTGTTGATGATCTCGACTGTGTCGCCCTTCATGGATTTCACCACGTCACCCGGCCGGGTGGCCCGCCCCGAGGGCATGTTCTCGACCAGGCCCACCAGGCCCACGACGTTTGCCTTGGCCTTGCGCAGGGCGAGCGCCAGCATGGTGCCCGCGACCACGCCCGCGCCGCCCATGTCCATGGTCATGTCTTCCATCCCGGCGGCGGGTTTCAGCGAGATGCCGCCGGTATCGAACACTACGCCCTTGCCCACCAGCGCCAGCGGGGCGGCGTCCTTCTCGCCGCCTTTCCAGTGCATCACGACCACCTTCGACGGGCTGTCGGACCCCTGCCCGACGCTCAGCAGCGTGCGCATGCCAAGCTCGGCCAGCTTGTCCTCTTCCAGCACCTCGACCTCCAGCCCCAGTGCTTCCATCTCCTTGAGACGGTTGGCGAATTCGCTGGTGGTCAGTACGTTGGCCGGTTCGTTGACCAGATCGCGGGTCATGTGCACGCCCTCGGCCACCGCCAGCAGCGGGGCAAACGCCTCGGCCACCGCCTCGGCCTTGTTATGGGCGATGGTGACCGCGCCCTTGTCGCCACCGGCATCGTCGCCAGGCGTCTTGTGCGCGGTAAAGTCATAGGCCCGCAGCGCAAGCCCCAACGCCAGATGTTCGGTCCGCGCCTGTCCGCCCGCCATCACCAGCATCGGCTTGGCGCCTGTCAGCTTGGCCAGAGCCGCGCCGCCCTTGCGCGCGGTCAGAGCATCGGCCCGGCGCGGCAGCACCAGAATATCCAGTGCCTCGGCGGCCATCCCGGCAGGCCAGGCCAGCGTCACCGTCTGACCGGTCTTGAGCTTGGAGAACCGCTCGCTTTCCACCAGCCGCAGCAGCGCGCCCCGGGTCAGCCGATTGAGCCGCCGCGCCGCCGGACTGAGCGTGCCCTCGGGCGGCAGGATCACCGCGACCCGTCCGGTCACGGTTGCCAGGGCATCGATCTGCGGCTCTTCGAAACGGATCTGGGTCAGGCTGGTCATCAGGGTCTCCTCAACATCTGTCCGACAACAGGTAGCCTGCCCACCGCATCTTGACCAGATAGCAGTTTTCCCGGCCAACCATTTGCTTTAAGGTCACAACAAAAATCGCATGACAGGCTCCTGGGGGATCGCGGTGTCAGAAAACACAAGGCATGTCTCGCTGTCCGCAGCGGCGTACCACGTTTGTGTGGGCATGGCTTGTTTTGCCGGTCCCGATGATCCAAAGCATCGCCTTTGCAGGAAAGGCGGCGCATGATTCTGGATCGTTACTTTGCCCGGCGTTTCACGCAAAGCTTTGTGATCATCGGCGCGGTGTTTGTCGCGCTGGTCATGCTGATCGACCTGATCGAACAATTGCGGCGATTCGAAAGCCATAATGTCAGCTTCGGCCAGATGCTTGGCCTGACTCTGTTGAACGTGCCGGCGGGGATCAGCGAGATCCTGCCATTGTTGATGATCCTGTCCACGATCGTCCTTTTCGTCGGACTTGCACGCAGTTCAGAACTGGTCGTGACCCGGGCCATCGGCCGCTCTGGCATCCGGGTGCTTGTCGGCCCTGTGTTGGTCGCGGTGGTCATCGGTGGGCTGGCGGTTATCATGCTAAACCCGATTGTTGCCGCGACGTCTGTCCGTTATCAGACGCTGGCCGACACGTATCGCAATGGCGGTCCCTCGGCGCTGTCGCTCAGCGGTGAAGGTTTGTGGCTGCGACAGGGCGATGCGCAGGGCCAGTCGGTGATTCACGCCGAGGGCTTTGGCGGCGACGGCGTGACCCTGCTCCGGGTCACCATCCTCAGCTATGCGCCCGATGGCCGGCCGGTGCGCCGGATCCTGGCCGACAGCGCGATGCTGGAACCCGGCCGATGGATGTTGAGCAACGCCAAGGTCTGGCCGCTAGAATCTGGCCAGAACCCCGAGGTCAACGCCACCCGGCACGACTCGTTCGAGCTTCCGACCTCGCTGACCCAGGACCGAATACAAGACACCCTGGGGCGTCGAGAAACGATCTCGATATACGACCTGCCCCAGACCATCGATGAGTTGCAGCAGGCGGGTTTCTCGACCAGACGCCATCAGGTCTGGCTGCAAGTCGAGCTGGCTCGCCCACTTTTTCTGATCTCGATGGTGCTGGTGGGCGCGGCCTTTACCATGCGCCACACCAGGTTCGGCGGTACTGGGGTCGCGGTGCTGACAGCGGTGCTACTGGGCTTTTCGCTCTATTTCATGCGCAACTTCGCGCAAATTTTGGGTGAAAATGGCCAGATCCCGGTGGCGCTGGCTGCATGGGCGCCGCCGGTTGCGGCGATCATGCTGACTTTTGGCCTGTTGCTGCACGCGGAGGACGGTTGATGCGTCCACTCTTTCGCACCGTGCTGGCCGGTGTCGCCTGCCTGTACCTGACAAACCCGGCCCTGGCGCAAACGACCGGGGATGCCACGGAGACTGCCCAGCCTGCCATACTGGTGGCCGACCGTGTCTTTATCACGCCCGAACGCCAGCTGATCGCCGAAGGAAATGTCGAGGCGTTCCAGGGAAACATTCGCCTGCGAGCGCAAAAGATCACTTTTGACCGGCAGACTGGCAAACTCGAGATCGAAGGTCCAATCCGGATCGACCAGGGCGGCCGGGCGACGATTCTGGCCGATGCTGCTGCGATGGACAAAGGGCTCCAAAACGGTCTCTTGCGCGGGGCGCGGATGGTGTTCGACCAGCAGCTGCAACTGGCCGCTTTGCAGATGACACGTGTCGGTGGCCGCTATACTCAGCTTTACAAGACCTCGGTTACCTCCTGCCATGTCTGCGACGATGGCAAACCACCGCTCTGGCAGATCCGGGCGCAAAAGGTCATCCATGACCAGCTGGAACAGCAGCTTTACTTCGAAGGCGCGCAGTTCCGCGTGCTCGATGTGCCGGTGTTCTATTTCCCGGCGATCCGTCTGCCCGATCCCAACCTGAAGCGCGCTACCGGCTTTCTGATCCCGTCAATCCGCACCACGTCGCAACTGGGAACCGGGATCAAGGTGCCCTATTTCTTTCGCCTCGGCGACAACAAGGACCTGACCGTCTCGCCCTATATCTCGGCCAAGACAAAAACCCTCGATCTGCGCTACCGCCAGGCGTTCCGCCGTGGCCGGATCGAGATCGAGGGCGCTTATACCCGCGACGACCTGATCCCGGGAGAGGACCGCGGCTATGTCTTTGCCTGGGGGCAGTTCGACCTTCGCAACGATTACAAGTTCAGCTTCGAGGTCCAGACCGTTTCGGACAACGGCTACCTTGCCGATTACGGCCTGCCCGAGTACGACCGGCTGCAGACCGAGATCGCACTGACCCGTGTCAAGCGGGACACCGCCTTTCGCATCGGGATCATTCATTACGAAACCCTGCGCGACAGCGAAAACGAGGACGAGATCCCCTCGGACGTGTTTGATCTCAACTACGAAAAGCGGTTTTTCCCCACCGCCATCGGAGGAGAGGTGCGGCTGGCCTTCGACGGCCACGGCCACCAGCGGACCTCGACCGCCGACGTGATCGGCCGCGATGTCGCCCGCGCCACCATTGACGCGGAATGGCTGCGCAGCTGGACCTTTGCCAGCGGCCTGCGCGCCGACTGGAAGATGGGTGTCGCAGTCGACGATTACCGGGTCTGGAACGACAGCAATTTCAACAGCGACACACTCAGGACCGCGCCGCGCGCGGCGCTGACCCTGCGCTATCCGACCGTGTACCGGGGCGCTGGCGGGACTCACTATCTGGAACCCATCGCACAGATCGGCTGGTCAGACGTCTCCGGCGCCGCCCTGCCCAATGACGAAAGCAATTTCGTCGAATACGATCAGGGCAACCTGTTGGCGCTGTCCCGCTTCCCGGCCCCCGACCAGCGCGAGGAAGGCACGCGCGCCGTCTTTGGCCTGAACTGGGCACATTACTCGAATAAGGGATGGCAGGCCTACGCAACCGTGGGCCAGGTATTCCGCAGCACGGCCGACCCGCGGTTTTCGAAAACCTCTGGTTTGGGTGGTACCGCATCGGATCTGCTGCTCGCCGGCCAGGTGCTGTTGCCTCAGGGGTTGGGCCTGACCGCACGCGGGCTCTTGGACGGATCGCTCAACTTCTCCAAGGTCGAGGTACGCGGCAGCTGGACGGACGACCGCACCAATGTGAGCGGCACCTACCTATGGCTGGGGCGCGACCTGGCCGAGAACCGCACGCTGGCGGTGTCCGAGTTCTGGTTCGATGGTGCCTACAAGGTCAACCCGAACTGGACCGCCTCCGCAAACATCCGCTACGATATTGAAGACTCGCGGGCCACAAGGGCAGGCGTGGGCTTTATCTACCAGAACGAATGCGTATCGGTTAACATTTCGGTCAATCGCCGCTACACATCGTCGACAAGTGTTGAGCCATCGACCGATTTCGGATTTACCATCGCCCTCAGCGGCTTTGCCGTGGAGAGCGGAAACAAAGAATACAGGCGAACATGCAGCAAAACCTGACCCACCTGTCCCGATCCTTGGCGCAGCTTTTGGGCGGTGCCGTTCTGGCGCTTGGCCTGTCAGCCACCACGATTGCCGCGCAAAGCCTGTTCAGCCCGGCGGTTCGCGTGAACCAGGGGATCATCACCCATTTCGAGCTGGAACAGCGCGTCCGCCTGATGGAAGTACTGCGAATCCCCGGTGACCCCACCAAGGACGCCCGCCGCAGCCTAATCGAGGAAAAACTTAAATTGCAGGCTGTCGATGAGGCCGGGATCGAAGTCCCTCCTGAGGACGTGCAGCTTGGTATTGACGAATTCGCAGCCCGAACCCGCCTCTCGACCGAGGAGTTCCTGGCCGCGTTGCAGAACGAAGGGGTTTCGGCCGAGACCGTGCGCGATTTCGTGCGCAACCAGATGGCTTGGCGCGACTATATCAGCGCCCGCTACCTGGCTCAGGCGCGCCCAACCGAGGACGAGATCAACCGCGCGCTCGGGCTGGCTGGTGGCGGCGGATTGCAGGTTCTGCTGTCCGAGATCATCATCCCTCTCACTCCGCAGACGGTGGACCAGGTAGATGACCTGGCCGCACAGATCGCCGAGCTGAAAAGCTACGACGCCTTCGCGACGGCGGCCACCCAGTTTTCCGCAGCCGACACCCGCGCGCAGGGCGGTCAGATGCCGTGGCTGCCGCTGGCACAACTACCACCAGCCCTGCAACCGGTGATTCTGGAACTTGACCCGGGCGAGGTCTCGGCGCCCATCACCCTGCCCAATGCGGTTGCATTATTCCAAATGCGCGGCTTGCGCGAAGCCCCGGTCGGGACCCCGCGTTATGCTTCGATCGAATACGCCGCCTATGCCATGTCCGGTGGCCGCAACCCTGAAACGCTCAAAGCCGCGGCCGAGCTGCAACAGCGCGTCGACACTTGTGACGACCTTTATGGTGTGGCCAAGGGACAGCCGGTCGAAGTGCTCGATCGGGTCACGGCCAAGCCCGGCGAAATCCCGCAGGACATTGCCCTGGAACTGGCCAAGTTGGATCCAGGCGAAACCTCGATTTCGGTGACCCGAAACAATGGCCAGACACTAATGTTCCTGATGCTTTGTAACCGGACCCGTGATCTGGGTGGCGACGCTTCGCGCGAGGATGTGGCCAATGCCTTGACCCAGCAGCGGCTTGAGACATTGGCAAACAGCCTGCTCGAGCATCTGCGCGCCGATGCCATTATCACCGAGGAATAACGCGTGCGCCCCATCGCGCTGAGCTGTGGCGAGCCTGCCGGGATCGGACCCGAGATCGCCGTGGCGGCCTGGCGCGCGCTGCGCGCCGATTGCCCGTTTGTGTGGATCGGCGATCCCGGCCACCTGCCAACGGGCACGCCTGTTGCCCTGCTCGACACCCCCGGTGAAGCGGCCCAGGCCGCGGCAGAAGCCCTGCCCGTGCTGCCGCTGCCCTTCGCCGCGCCAACGACTCCGGGCCAGCCGGATCCCCGCAATGCCGCGGGCGTGATCGCCGCAATCGAACGTGGCGTGGCGCTGGTGCAGTCGGGAGATTGTTCGGCCCTTTGCACCGCCCCCATCCACAAAAAGGCGCTGATCGACGGTGCGGGCTTCGCCTATCCCGGTCATACTGAGTTCCTTGCCGCGCTCGCAGGCCGCGACCGCGTGGTGATGATGCTGGCCAGCGACCAGTTGCGGGTGGTACCCGCCACCATCCACATCGCCCTGTCCGATGTCCCGCGCACCCTGACGTCTGCGCTTCTGCGGGACACCATCGAGATCACCGCCACCGGCCTGCGTACCCAGTTCGGCATCGCCCGTCCCCGCATCGCGGTCGCCGGGCTGAATCCGCACGCAGGCGAAGGCGGCGCCA
This sequence comes from Ruegeria marisflavi, assembly GCF_025673445.1. Classification (NCBI taxonomy): domain Bacteria; kingdom Pseudomonadati; phylum Pseudomonadota; class Alphaproteobacteria; order Rhodobacterales; family Roseobacteraceae; genus Ruegeria; species Ruegeria marisflavi. The sequence goes on along the minus strand of NZ_JAOVQN010000003.1, from coordinate 78,561 downwards.
TGGGCCACGAGGAACGCGACTGGATCGCGCCGCTTTTGCAAGAGATCCAGGGCGATTTTACCCTCACCGGCCCGCATCCCGCCGACACCATGTTCCACGCCGCCGCCCGCGCCCGCTATGACGCAGCCGTCTGCATGTATCACGACCAGGCGCTGATCCCTATCAAGACGCTCGACTTCGATCGCGGCGTCAACGTGACCCTCGGCCTGCCGTTCATCCGCACCTCGCCCGACCACGGCACCGCCTTCGACATCGCGGGTCAGGGCATCGCCAAACCCTCCAGCCTAATCGAGGCGCTGAAAATGGCGCGAGATATGGCAAACTCGGTCTGACCCCCTTCATTTCGCTGCAAAAACTCCCGCCGGAGACGAAATCCTCTGGCGCTTCCCCTGCTGCAACGCATACATCCTGAACCTATGAGCGCCATCGACACCCTGCCTCCACTGCGCGAGGTCATCGCCACCCACCAGCTCTCGGCCCGCAAGTCGCTGGGCCAGAACTTCCTGCTCGACCTCAACCTGACCGCCAAGATCGCGCGCCAGGCGGGTGATCTGAGCGATTGCGACGTGCTGGAAATTGGCCCCGGTCCGGGCGGCCTCACACGCGGGCTTCTGGCCGAAGGCGCGCGCCGGATCCTGGCGATCGAGAAGGACCCGCGCTGCTTGCCTGCTCTGTCCGAGATTGCCGAAGCCTACCCGGGCCGCCTCAAGGTGATCAACGGTGACGCGCTAGAGATCGACCCGCTGGCCTATCTGACCCCACCAATCCGGATCGCAGCAAACCTGCCCTATAACGTCGGCACCGAGCTGCTGGTGCGCTGGCTGACTCCGCCCGACTGGCCTCCCTTCTGGCAAAGCCTGACCCTGATGTTCCAGCGCGAAGTGGCCGAACGCATCGTCGCCCGGCCTGGCTCCAAGGCCTATGGCCGGTTGGCGATTCTGGCGCAATGGCGGGCCGAAGCGCGGATCGTCCTGTCGCTGCCGCCCGAGGCCTTCACGCCGCCGCCAAAGGTCTCCAGCGCCGTGGTCCACCTGACCGCCCTGCCCGAACCCCGGTATCCCGCGAACGCGGCCATTCTCAGCCGGGTCGTGGCGGCGGCGTTCAACCAGCGGCGCAAGATGCTGCGCGCCGCGCTCAAGGGCCTGGCCCCCGATATCGAGGACAGGCTGACAGCAGCGGGCATCGCACCAACCGAACGGGCTGAGCAGGTCTCGCTCGAAGCCTTCTGCGCCCTCGCCAGAGAGCTGGACCGTTGAACCGGGCAAAGGCAGAATTTCCCCGAAATTCTGTCACAGAAAATGTTCCATTTTCTGGCCGTTTCCCGGTCCGGGAAACCGCGGTTTCAGATTACTTGCGTCCCCGCGCCATGATGCACGGCATCCACGATGAACCGGTCGGCCGCCGCCACGATATCTGCGATCTCACGTCGCTGGTCCTCGCTCAATACCCCCTGCTCCGGCGCGGCGGCGATCAGCGACAGCGCCTTGTCGCGCGCCGCGTCAAATGCGGTGCGTCGACCCGACTTCTCGTAATCGTCGCGCCCTTGCCGCAGGAACACGCCCGGCTGGTGCTGATCCCGGCAGAGCGCCAGCGTATGGGTGCTGTCAAGGAAATGCCCGCCCGCGCGCACCTTTAGCATTTCCTCCCAGTTCAGCGCCTCGGCGCTGATTTCGGCGGGCTGCATGAAGCGCCGCACCATCGCCCCCACTTCGTCATCGAGGACCGCCTGCACCGGGCTGAACACGGTCGCACATTCCAGCTGTCCGACCCCGCCCAGGATATCGGCACCCGACAGCGCAACCGTCTGCGTGATCAGGGCCCGTTCGGCCATCGACTGGTGGTCGGCATCCGGCGTATCCGATCCCGACCCATAGGTATGCGTCGGCAGGCCAAATCCCTGTTTCATCAACTGCACCGCCATCGACGCCGCCTGGATCGATTCCGGGCAGGATTGCAGCGCCGAACCGGTCCGCATATCCAGCGTGAACATCAGCGGCACCGCAATTACCGGTGTCCCCGGCGCCAGCACATGTGTCACCGTCAGCATCGACAGGATCTCGGCCGCCGCCATCAATACCAGCCCGGCGCTGCTGAGCGGCGCGGTCCCGCCCGCCGAGGGCAGTGAGCAGGCATGCAGCGGCAGCCCAAGCGCACCGGCCTGAAGGATCACCTCGGTATCCATATACTTGAATTCCAGCGGCGAGAACGAACAGGTGATGACTGATGTGATCGGATGCGCCTTCAGCGCCGCCTCGCCCCCGGCCGCGACGGCGGCGACCTTCAGCAGGAACTCGATGTTCTCCTTGCCATAGGGCTGCATCCAGCAATGCTTGTCGGTGTGCGACACCATCTCGGCAAAGGAATGCACATCGGCTGTCACTTCGGGCACGCCGTGCACAAAGGGATGCGCGATGAAGCCGATCTGGTTCAGCCCGCTGGCCACGGCCGCCATCTCGCGCACCGCTTTCAGATCCAGATTGCGATACCTGGTATCGCGCGGGTCGACATAGCCGTGCGCGCCGGTGCCGGTGCGCATGATGAAACCGCCGTCCGCCCGGGGAATGGTCAGGTCAAGCGCGCGCCGCTTGCCCGCAAGCGCAAAGTCGCGCGGCGCCTCGGCAATCGCCTCCTCGACCAGCGCGCGCGGAAAGCGCAGCCGGTCGGCGTCGCGCCCGGGCGTGGCGCCCGCCGCAAGCAGCGCGGCGCGGGCGCGGGGATGGATGATTACGACGCCGTAATCGGCCAGCAGATCAAGACTGCGGCGACGCAGATCTGAGATCTGGTCGCCCGACAGGAACCCGAACCGGGTTTGCGCCAGCGATACGGGCGAGGCGCGGAATGCATCGGGTGTTGTTATTTCCGGGACTGGCGCTGTGCGGCGGCGGGTGCGGCGGGGTGCGGCGGTATTCGTTTCCATGGCAATTTCCCAAGTCAAAGGAGCGTTATGGCACACACCGATTAGACTCACTGCCTGCCGACTTGAGCAGCGAGACGGTGCCGCAAGCCACAGATTCGGTCAATTCCCCCGTAACAACAAAAAGCACCGCCCAATTTGGCGGTGCGCGCGTCTGTTCAAGATCAGACTTGTTTATTCTGCCGCTTCGGCGGGGCCGCCACCAGGTTGCGGATCGGTCGGCTCGTCTGCCGCCGCGGGTTTGCGCGTCCGCGGACGGCGCGGCTTTTTGGGTTTGGGCTCGGCCGCACCCTCGGGCTCGGCTGCCGCTTTAGGCTCGGATGCCGCGCCCTGCGGCGCCGGTTCCTTGCGTTTCGGGCGGCCACCGCCACGGCTTTCGGGCGTTTCCACCAGTCCCGAGTCGTCCTCGACCTGGTCGTTCGTTCCCATGTCCAGCAGGCTCGGCTGCGGCGCATCGGCAAGATCTGCGGGCGTGTTGCTTTCCCGCTCCTGCCGCTCGGCCCGCTCGCGGTCGCGCTCGACCTGACGTTCGCGGTTGTGACGCTCCTGCTCTTCTCGGCGCGCGTCGATCTCGCGCTGCGCCTCGCTCAGCAGCCGGGTATAGTGCTCGGCATGCTGCTGAAAGTTCTCCGCAGCCACCCGGTCGTTAGCCAGCTGCGCATCGCGGGCAAGCTGGTTGTACTTCTCGATGATCTGCTGCGGCGTGCCGCGCACCTTGCCCTCGGGGCCGGAGCTGTCGAACACGCGGTTGACGACATTGCCGCCAGTGGGCCGGTTGCGGTTGTTTTTCGACCGCGAACGGGATTTGGACGATCTCATATTGTTAACGTCAGCCTTGTTGGTCTCTGCCGATGAACCCCTCGATGCCGCTGGCGGAATTTGCTGCCGGGTCATCGACTTTTTGGGCGTGTTGTCGGGGATGCACCGTATCCTGCGCATCAAATGCCGCGACAATCCCGAGTAACCACGTTCAGCCGCCGCAGACAAGAGGTTTGGCCGAAAAATATCAGTATTTCGATCAGGATTGGCACATTTGCACCGCACCAGACCGGGTTATTCCACCAAGACTGCCGTCACGACACGGTCGCGCCCGTCCAGATCCGGAATCACCCGGACGCCCGACAGACCCGCCGCTTCGAAGAGTTGCGACACCGCCAGCGCCTGTGTCGGGCCGATCTCGACCATCAGCCGACCGCCAGACCGCAGGTGATCAGGCGCGCCAGCGGCGATCCGCCGATAGGCGCCCAACCCGTCGCCGCCATCGGTCAGCGCCATCCGGGGTTCGTGCTCGATTACCTCGGGCGCCAGCCCCGGCATCTCCTCCAGCGCGATATAGGGCGGGTTCGAGACGATCAGGTCGAACCGCCCGGCCACCTGCGCGAACCAGTCCGAGGTCCGCACATCCGCCCGGTCGGCCACCCGGTGCAGCACCGCGTTGGCGCTGGCCTGCAAGCAGGCCACTTCGCTCAGATCGACACCAAGCCCGGTCGCCTCGGGCCGCTCGGCCAAAAGGGTCACCAGAATGCAGCCCGACCCGGTCCCCAGGTCCAGCACCCGTTCAAACGGTGCGCTCAGCGCCGCCTCGATCAGGATCTCGGTCTCGGGGCGCGGGTCCAGCACCTCGCCCGAGACCTTGAACCGGCGGCCATAGAATTCGCGCTCGCCCAGCAGATGCGATACCGGCACCCGGACCGCCCGCAGTGCAATCAACTGCTCGTAACGCTCGGCAATATCCGGGGCCAGATCCTCGGGCGCGATCAGGGTCACGCGGCTGGCCTCGATCCGCGCGGCATGGGCCAGGAGCAGCCGCGCATCGCGGGCTGGGTCGGGCACACCGGCGGCGCGCAGCCGGGCGGTGGCGGCAACCATGGCCTGGGCAGCGGTCTGACCGCTCATTGCCCCATCTCGGCCAGCATCCGCGCCTGCCCGTCGGCGATCAGCGCGTCGATCACCTCGTCCAGATCGCCCTGCATCACCGCATCGAGCTTGTAGAGCGTCAGGTTGATCCGGTGATCGGTCATCCGCCCCTGCGGGAAATTATAAGTGCGGATCCGTTCCGACCGGTCGCCGGTTCCCACCTGCGCCGAGCGGCTGGCCGAGCGTTCGCTGTCCAGCCGCTGGCGTTCAAGGTCGTAAAGCCGGGTTTTCAGCACCTGCATCGCGATCTCGCGATTGCGGTGCTGCGACTTCTCGGAACTGGTCACCACGATGCCGCTGGGCAGGTGGGTGATCCGTACCGCCGAATCGGTGGTGTTCACGTGCTGCCCGCCGGCACCAGACGACCGCATCGTGTCGATGCGGATATCGCCCGGATCGATCTGGATATCGACATCCTGCGCCTCGGGCAGCACGGCCACCGTCGCGGCCGAGGTATGGATGCGCCCACCGCTCTCGGTCTCGGGCACCCGCTGTACCCGGTGCACGCCGCTCTCGTATTTCAGCCGGGCAAAGACATTCTCGCCGCTGATCCTGGCCACCACTTCCTTGATGCCGCCCAGCTCGGTCTCTTGCAACTCGATCAGCTCCAGCTTCCAGCCGCGCGCCTCGGCATGACGCTGGTACATGCGTAGCAGATCGCCCGCGAACAACGCCGCCTCGTCGCCGCCGGTTCCGGGCCGGATTTCCAGCATCGCGGGCCGCGCGTCGGCCTCGTCCTTGGGTAACAGCGCCAGTTGCAGCGCGCGTTCGGCCTCGGGCAGGCGCGCCTTGAGCAGCGGCAGCTCCTCCTCGGCCAGCGCCTTCATGTCCGGGTCCGACAGCATCTCCTTTGCGTCGGCCATATCGGAACAGAGCTGCCGCCAGGCGGCAATCTGCTCGACCACCGGGCGCAGGTCGGAGTATTCCTTGGCCAGCCGCGCGATATCGCCGCCCGAGGCGCCATCGGCCATGGCCGCCTCCAGATAGTGGAAGCGCTGGGTAATCTGGTCTAGGCGTTCTTCTGGGATCATTGCGGCGGTGTCCGATATCCGGGGGCTTTGGTCAAGGGGCTGGGCTGTGCTAGCTTAGGCGCATGACACGTATTCTCGCCCTGATCCTGATGTTTGCGTCCCCGGCTCTGGCCGATGTCGTCGGCCCCGGCGGCAAGACCATCGACTGCTATTGCACCGACACATCCGGCAGCCGGGTGGAACTGGGCGAAACCATCTGCCTGCAAGTCGACGGGCGCATGTTCATGGCGCAATGCCAGATGTCGCTGAACGTACCGATGTGGCGCGAGGTGTCCGAGGGCTGCCTGTCCTCTGGCCTAGTGCCTCAGCGCCGCAAGCCACTGATCGACACGGTCGCGGTTTACCCCAAGATCTGAGCGCCCGAACCTGAGCCGCCCCCAGATCCGCAGCGTATCGCCATCCTGCCAGGCCGTGGTGTAGTCGGGAAAGCCGAACACGCGGCTGCGGGTGACATATGTAACCATGCCCTGCCCGACCGACCCGGCCAGCACCCGCGTGCGCGGGGTGGCGCGCGCGACCGCATCCAGTCGCACCAGCCCCTCCGGCCCGGTCACCACGGCACGCAGAACACCGCCCTTCATGTCGCGGTCCGCCGCCACCGCCGGGCGCTGGTGCCAGCGCGCCGGGTCCGAGGGCGCAAGCCTGATCCAGACAAGCCCCAGCACGACCAGCGCAATCAGGAACCAGACCAGCATCCGCACCGCTCAGCGCGCCCGCACGCCGGGCAGCACGCAGAGCAGTTCATAGAGCAGATTGGCCGCCGTCAGCGCCGTGTTGCCCGAGGTGTCATAGGGCGGCGACACCTCGACCAGATCGCAGCCGACGATATTCAGCCCCTTCAGTGCATGGATCAGTTCCAGCGCCTGTGGCGTGGTCAGCCCGCCGATCTCGGGCGTGCCGGTGCCGGGCGCATAGGCCGGATCGAGACTGTCGATATCATAGGTCACATAGACCGGCCGGTCCCCGATATCGCGGCGGATCTCCTCACCCAACGGCTTCAGGCTGCGGTGCCACAGCTCCCAGGCCGGGAAATGCTGAAATCCCCAACCCTGCGCCTCGGTAAAATCGGTGGCCGCATAACCCGATCCGCGAATACCGATCTGATAGGTCTTGTCGGGCTGGATCAACCCTTCCTCATAGGCACGGCGGAACACGGTGCCGTGTGTTTCACGCTCGCCGAACATCTCGTCGTTTACATCCGCATGGGCATCCACATGCACCAGCGCCACCGGGCCATGTTTGGCCGCAATCGCCCGCAGGATCGGCAGGGTGATCGAGTGATCGCCCCCCATCGCCACCGGGATCACGTCATGGGTCAGGATCGCGTCATAGCTCTCCTTGATGATACGCAGGCTGTCGGCCAGCGAAAACGTGTTGATCGCCAAATCGCCGATATCGGCAATCTGCAAACTGTCAAAGGGCGCCGCCCCGGTCGACATGTTATAGGGCCGGATCATCGCGCTTTCGGCGCGGATCTGTTTCGGCCCAAACCGTGTGCCCGAGCGCCACGAGGTGCCGATATCCATCGGCACCCCCAGAATGGCCACGTCCAGCCCCCCCAGCGCCTGCGCCTGCGGCAGCCGCATGAAGGTGTTCGGCCCGGAAAACCGGGCCAGATCGTTGCCACCTATGGGCTGGTTGAAATCGCTCATACCAGCTTGTTCCACCCCAGCAGACAGATGAGCTGCGTCGCCACATGCGCGCCTGCGATAGCGGTCGCGCCGGTGGTATCATAAGGCGGAGAGACCTCGACCACGTCACCGCCCTTGATGTTGATGCCGCCCAGGTCGCGCAGCATGATCGCGGCCTGCATGGAACTCAGGCCACCCCAGACCGGCGTGCCGGTACCAGGCGCATAGGCCGGATCCAGCGCGTCGATATCAAAGGTCAGATAGACCGGATGATCACCGACAATCTCGCGCACCTGTTTGGCAACCGCCGCCGCGCCACGCTCCTCGACCGCGCGCGCGTCGATGATGTTGAACCCCATCGTGTCCGGGTTGGTGGTCCGGATGCCGATCTGCACCGAGCGCGCCGGGTCCACCAGCCCAAGCTTCACCGCCTTGTAGAACATGGTGCCGTGGTCGATCCGCTCCATGTTGTCATCGGCCCAGGTGTCCGAATGGGCATCGAAATGCACCAGCGACATCGGCCCGTATTTCTCGGCATAGGCCTTGAGAATGGGGAAGCTGATATAGTGATCCCCACCCAGCGCCACGGTCGGCACATCCGCGGCCAGAATGGTGCGGATATGGTCGCTCAGACGGTCCGGAAAGGCCGCCACATCGGCATAATCAAAGGCCAGGTCGCCATAGTCGACAATGGCCAGATCGCTCAGCGCCGCAAACGGCCAGCCATAGGGTTCGTCCATGGATTGCAGCGTGCTCGCCTCGCGGATGGCACGCGGCCCCATCCGGGTGCCGGTCCGGTTGGTCACCGCCTGGTCGAACGGCACGCCCGTCACCGCGACATCGACGCCTTGCAGGTTCTTTGTATAAAGCCTGCGCAGGAAGGACACCGCCCCGCCAAACGTGTTCTCAAAGGCCAGCCCCTTGAGTTCCGGTACGGTGAACGCCTCGTCCACCGCATTCTTCGCATCTTCTAGAGCCACTTTTTCTTGCTCCTCCTTGGGTTCCCGGCGGGTTGGCGACGCGCGTCAACGTCAAGCCACCGGCTGTGCCTTCTCCACGATCCTCGCAAAAAAGGACGCCCCCACCGGCGCGATCTCGTCGTTGAAATTGTATTTCGGATGGTGCAGCCCGGCGCCCTCGCCCTGGCCGATGAACAGATAGGAACCGGGCCGTTTTTCGAGCATATAGCTGAAATCCTCGGCCCCCATCTCGCGCCCGCCATCGGCCACCACATTGGTCGCGCCCGACACCTCGCGCGCCACCTCGACGGCAAACGCGGTCTTGGCGGCATCGTTGATGGTGGCGGGATAGCCCACCTGGTAATCCAGCTCGGCCGTCACCCCATAAGAGGCCGCCTGCCCCGCCACGATCTCCTTCATGCGGCGCATCACCATCTGCTGCACCGCCGGATCAAAGGTCCGCACCGTACCGTTCAGATAGGCGGTGTCGGGAATGACGTTGTTCACGGTGCCGGTATGGATCTGGGTGACCGAGACCACCAGATCGTCCAACGCATAGTGGTTGCGGCTGACGATGGTCTGGATCGCCTGTGCGATACCGCAGGCCGCCATCACCGGGTCGATCGTCTCATGCGGCATGGCGCCATGGCCACCACGCCCCTGGATATGGATCTCGAACGAATCCACCGCCGCCATCAGCGGTCCGGGCGTGGTATAGAATGCGCCTTCGGCATGGCCCGGCGCATTGTGCAGCGCATAGACCTCGCCGATATCGAACCGCTCGAGGATGCCCTCGCGCACCATTGCATCGGCGCCGCCACCCTCTTCCTCGGCGGGCTGAAAGATCAGCGCCACCCGGCCGCTGAAATTCCGCGTCTCGGCCAGATATCGCGCCGCTCCCAACAGCATGGTGGTATGCCCGTCATGGCCGCAGGCATGCATCTTGCCCGGGTTGGTGGAGGCATAGGATACCCCCGTCTCCTCGGGGATCGGCAACGCATCCATATCCGCGCGCAGCCCGATGGTCGGCCCATCGCCCTGCCCGCTGATGATCGCCACGATGCCGGTCTTGGCAATGCCCTCGTGCAGCTCGTCCACCCCGAATTCGCGCAGCCGCTCGGCGACAAAGGCCGCCGTCTGATGGCACTCGAACTCCAACTCCGGGATGGTGTGAAGATGCTGGCGCCACGTGGCCATATCGGCTGCGAAATCGGCGATGCGGTTGATGACGGGCATGAGGTCTGGACTCCGGGGCCTTGCTGCGGGATGGATGCATCTGACACAGGAACGAGGACCGCCGCAATGCCCGATGACACGCTGATCCACGACCAGACAGCCGGAATCGAGCGCCTGCTGGAGATCATGCGCCGCCTGCGCGATCCCGAAACCGGCTGCCCGTGGGACATCGAACAGGACTTCGCCACCATCGCCCCCTACACGATCGAAGAGGCTTATGAAGTCGCAGACGCGATCGAGCGCGGTGCTTGGGACGAGCTCAAGGGCGAGTTGGGCGATCTGCTGTTCCAGTCCGTCTTTCACGCCCAGATGGCCGCCGAGGCGGGGCATTTCACCTTTCAGGACGTGGTACGCACCATGTCCGACAAGATGGTCGACCGCCACCCGCACGTGTTCGGAGACGAGACGCGCGACAAGTCCGCCGAACAGCAGACCCGCGACTGGGAGGCAATCAAGGCCACTGAGCGGGCAAAGAAGGCGCAGCAGGGTGCGCTTGACGGGGTGGCCCTCGGCCTGCCCGCCCTCCTGCGCGCCTACAAGCTGCAAAAACGCGCCGCCCGTGTCGGCTTCGACTGGGGCGATGTGGGCCCGGTGCTCGACAAGATCGCCGAAGAGACCCGCGAACTGGTCGAGGCGCGCGACAGTCTCGATGCGGATGCCATCGAGGATGAATTCGGCGACCTTCTCTTTGTCCTTGTCAATCTCGGCCGCCACCTCGGCGTTGAGCCCGAAGCCGCCTTGCGCCGCACCAATGCCAAGTTCACCCGTCGTTTCGCCCAGATCGAGGCACGGCTGGCGACACGGGGCAAGACCCCCGAGGACAGCACGCTGGACGAGATGGACGCGCTCTGGAATCAGGTCAAGGCGCAGGAAAAAACCCGTCCCTGACCCTTCATTCCGCCGCAAATACTCCGGGGGAGCGCCGCCAGGCGCGGGGGCAGCGCCCCCTGCCTGCCTCTGGACAGACACCCCCGCACCTGTCACCACTGACCCCGACACGACCGGAGACGCCCATGCCCCCCCGCAAGATCATCATCGACACCGACCCCGGCCAGGATGACGCCGTCGCCATCCTGCTGGCGCTGGCCAGCCCCGACGAGATCGAGGTGCTGGGCATCACCGCCGTCGCCGGCAACGTGCCGCTACCGCTGACCGCGAAAAACGCCCGCATCGTCTGCGAACTGGCCGGTCGGCCCGATGTACCGGTCCATGCCGGGTGCGACGCACCCATCGGGCGCAAACTGGTCACCGCCGAACATGTGCATGGCAAGACCGGGCTCGACGGCCCCGACCTGCCCGATCCGGTGATGCCGCTGCAAGAGGCGCATGCCGTCGATTTCATCATCGACACCCTGCGCGCCCAGGCGCCGGGCACGGTGACGCTCTGCCCGCTGGGACCGCTGACCAATATCGCCACCGCCTTCACCCGCGCGCCCGACATCGTCTCCCGCGTGCAGGAAATCGTGCTGATGGGCGGCGCCTATTTCGAGGTGGGCAACATCACCCCCGCCGCCGAATTCAACATTTACGTCGACCCTGAAGCAGCTGATATCGTGTTCAAATCCGGTGCACCCATCGTGATCATGCCGCTCGATGTCACCCACAAGGCGCTGGTCACCAAGGCGCGCAACGACGCCTTCCGCGCCCTCCGCACCCCTGTCGGCATTGCGGTCGCCCAGATGACCGATTTCTTCGAGCGCTTCGACAAGGAGAAATACGGCTCCGAAGGCGCCCCCCTGCACGACCCTTGCGTCACCGCCTATCTGCTCAACCCCGATCTGTTCTCCGGTCGTCACATCAATGTCGCGGTCGAGACCACCTCGGACCTGACCCTCGGCATGACCGTCGCCGACTGGTGGCGGGTCACCGACCGCGCGCCCAACGCGCTCTTCATCGGCGACATCGATGCCGACGGCTTTTTTGCGCTCCTCACCGAACGGCTGGCCCGGCTATGACCGCCGCCTTGCATCTCGCTCGCCTGGACGATCTCGACCGGATCGCGGCTATGGTCTCGGCCTCTCATACCGAAGCCGGTCTGCAAGGGACCGACGAGGCGCGCCGCGATGCCTTGCGTCCGCTGCTTGACGGTATCCCGCATGGCTGCGCCTACCTGATCGGCCCGGCCCGCGCCCCGCTCGGCTATGTCATCGTCACCTTTGGCTGGTCTATCGAATTCGGCGGGCTCGAAGGGTACATCGACGAAATCTGGCTGCGTCCCGCCGTGCGCGGCCGCGGCATCGCCAGCGAGGTTCTCACAGAACTGCCCAAGGCGCTGGCCGCAGCGGGCATGAAGGCGCTGCATCTCGAAGTCGGGCACCAAAACGAACGCGCACAAAGCCTCTATTCCCGCGCCCGTTTCGAACCACGCCCCGACTTCATGCTGATGAGCAAGCGCCTTTGAGACGCACTCTGCGACCTCAAAACGTTTTTTCCCCTGACCGCCTGGCCGTGACGACGCTACGCTGACCGCTTTAACGTAGCTCGCGAACAGGGAAAACATCATGGAACAGCTCATTGCACAGGTTCTGGGCGGCGCTCTTGGCGGTACTGGCGGCGGTAAGTTGATGCGTCAGGCAGATATGGGCGGTATCGGCAATGCCGTCGCCGGAGCCATAGGCGGTCTTGGCGGTGGTCAGATCCTGGGCGGGCTGATGGGAGCCGGCAGCGTCAATCTGAGCGCGCTCACCAGCAACCTGGTGGGCGGAGGCATCGCCGGTCTGTTAGTTCAGGTGGTGGTAGGTCTGGTCTTCAAGCGCCTGCGCAGCTGACCTCGCCCCTGGATCGGAGAACCAGAATCTGCGCCGCCAGATCAGCAAAATCCTCGGCTATCACGTCCCAATCACTCTCTGGACGCAGATCCTGCACCTGCCCTGGCCCATGCTCCCGAGGTCGGGCCACGAAACCTGTTCGTAACCCAACCGCGCGCGCAGCGGCCAGATCCGAGTTATGCGCGGCCACCATCATCACCGCCTCGGGTGGCAGTCGCAGCGCCGCGCAAGAGGCCAGATAGACCTCTGGCTGCGGCTTGTATCCGCGCGCCAGATCTGCCCCCAGAATGCAGTCCCAAGGCAGCCCAGCATGCCGAGCCAGACGGGTCATCAAGGCAATCGACCCGTTGGAACATGGCGCGATCATCGCCAGCCTCTTCAACGCCGCCAATCCCTGGATCACATCCGGCCAGGGATCCAACCGCTCCCAGGCGGCATTCAGCGCCAACCGGTCCGGCACCCGAACACCAAAGGCCCGCGCCACTGTGTCGAGGTTCTCTAGATGCAGATCATCGAGCGGCACATAGCCCCGCGCGCCCTCGCGAATACGCGCCATCGCCGGATCATACTCCCCCCGCCAGGCCGTGGCAAAGGCCTCGGCATCGACCTCAGGCAAGACCGCCGCCACCTCGCGCGCGACAGACGCGCGCCAGTCCACGCATGTCCCGAACACATCGAAAATCAGCGCCTCGACCATGCCCCAGCCTCCCTTGCCCCCACTGTGCTACAATGGGCGCATAGCGGCGGGCGGATTGCAATGCCGCGTTACGGACCCGTCCCGCCCCGAACCAGGAGGACACCGCCATGATCATGCGCATCTTTCAGGTCACGACCCGACCGGGCAAGGAAGCCGAGTTCGCCGAATTCTTCCACAGCACCGCGATCCCGCTGATGAAAGGCACCGAGGGAATCGTCCAGGTTCTACCCGGTGCGCCGCGCCCCGATACTCCGCGCGACTTCAGCTTCGTGATGATCTGGCGGGATCTCGACGCGCTCAAGGCCTTTGTCGGCGAAGATTATCAGAGCCCGCATATCGACCCTGCCGAGGCCGAACTGGTCGAATCCCGGACAATCCGGCACTACAGTTTCGTGGCCGACTGAAAGGGTCGCGCTTCTTTCTGGTGGGCAATACTCCGGGGGAGCCGCCCAAAGGGCGGTGGGGGCAGCGCCCCCGCATTTTTTCGTGAAAAAATGTGCTCAGAAAATCTCAGATTTTCTGCCCGCGCCCGATCAGCCGCGCAGGATCGAGCGGCCGGCGTATTCTGCCACTTCCCCCAGCGCTTCCTCGATACGGATCAACTGGTTGTACTTGGCCAACCGGTCCGAGCGGGCCAGCGAACCGGTCTTGATCTGACCGCAATTGGTCGCCACAGCCAGATCGGCAATGGTGGCATCCTCGGTCTCGCCCGACCGGTGGCTCATCACGTTGGTGTAGCGCGCGCGATGCGCCATATCGACCGCCTTCAGCGTCTCGGTCAGCGACCCGATCTGGTTCACCTTGACCAGCATCGAGTTGGCACAGCCCTTGGCAATCCCCTCGGCCAGACGCGCCGGGTTGGTCACGAACAGATCGTCGCCCACCAGTTGCACCTTGCCGCCCAGACGGTCGGTCAGCGCCTTCCAGCCGGCCCAGTCATCCTCGGCCATGCCGTCCTCGATCGAGATGATCGGATAGTCGGCCACCAGTGCCGCCAGATAATCCACGTTCTCTTCGCTCGACAGGGTTTTCCCTTCTCCGGCAAGCACATATTTGCCGCCCTTGAAGTATTCCGTCGCGGCGCAATCCAGCGCCAGGTGGATCTCGTCGCCGGGCTTGTAGCCCGCCTTTTCGATGGCTTTCAGGATGAAGTCCAACGCGTCGCGGGTGCTCGACAGGTTCGGAGCAAACCCGCCTTCGTCGCCCACACCGGTCGCCAGACCCGCCGCCGACAATTCCTTCTTCAGCGTGTGAAACACCTCGGCGCCCATACGCACCGCGTCACGGATGTTTTCCGCCGCCACCGGCATGATCATGAATTCCTGGATGTCGATCGGGTTATCGGCGTGTTCGCCGCCGTTGATGATGTTCATCATCGGCACCGGCAACACCCGCGCCGAAGTACCGCCGACATAGCGGAACAACGGCTGGGTGGTGAAATCGGCGGCCGCCTTGGCCACCGCCAGCGACACGCCGAGGATCGCGTTGGCGCCCAGGCGGCTCTTGTTCTCGGTGCCGTCCAGTTCGATCATCGCGGCGTCGATGGCGACCTGTTCGGTCGCGTCAAAACCCACCAGTTCCTCGGCGATCTCGCCGTTGACGGCGGCCACCGCCTCCAGCACGCCCTTGCCCATGTAGCGGCTCTTGTCGCCATCGCGGCGCTCCACCGCCTCATAGGCCCCGGTCGACGCGCCCGAGGGCACGGCGGCGCGGCCCATGGTGCCGTCTTCCAGGATCACGTCCACCTCGACGGTCGGGTTGCCCCGGCTGTCCAGGATCTCGCGCGCGTGAATGTCGATGATGGTGCTCATGAAATCGGTCCCCGACTCTGCAATTGGATTGCCGCCCTCATAGCAGCAGCCGTGTGAAAGTAAACCACGCTCGTTACCGCTAACACGCAGAAAAACCGCTGGTTAGGGCTAACATTTCATTGTTTGCGCCAACAGGCGGCGCTGGTTCACGCCACAGCGGCACCGTGCCGCGCCGGAACGCGGGCCCGCGCCATCGCGCGCGCCAGACGCCGCTCGCGCAGGAAAGTATAAAGCCCCGACCCGATGATCAGCGCCGAGCCCGCCAACGTCAGCAAGTCGGGCCGTTCGCCGAACACCAGCATCCCGGCGAGGATCGAGAACAGCAACCGCGAATACCGGAACGGTGTCACCACCGAGGCCTCGCCGACCCGCATCGCGGTGACGATGCCATAATAGCCCAGAACCCCGAACAGGATCGCGCCCGCGTAGGGGACCCAATGCCCCGGCGCCACCGGCACCGGCGCGGTTCCCGACAGCACCAGTATTCCCGCGCCCCCAAGGATCAGCGCCAGATAGGCCTGGAACGATACCACGGCCGAGGCCACATGCGCGTCGATCCGCCGGGTGATCAGGTCGCGCGCCGCCACGCTGACGACCGAGGCCAATATAAGCAGTTGCGCGGGCTGGAACCCGGCCATGCCGGGGCGAATGATCATCAGAACACCAATGAAACCAACGGTGATCGCGCTCCACCGGCGCCAGCCCACCTTCTCGCCCAGAAACAGCGCCGCCCCCATCGTCACCACCAGCGGCATCGCCTGGAACACCGCCGCCACGGTGGAAAGATCAACCAGCGACAGCGCGGTGGCAAAGGTCAGCGCGCTCACCGCCTCTGTCGCGGCGCGGATCAGCAGAAGCGGCGACCAGGCCGCCCGGCTGAAAACCCTTTTCCGCGTCGCCACCGCCATGATCAGGAAGGTGGCGCCGCAGAACACGCCCAGCACCAGCAGGATCTGACCGATCGGCACCGTGGCGGACAGTTGCTTGATGAACATGTCCTCGATCGAAAACGCCGCCATGGCGGCGACGACCAGAAGGATACCGTTGACATTGTTCATGAGCGCACGCCTCGACAGGGCCCCCGAGGGCCGGATTTTGCCCGCAGCCAAAGCGCAAGCGCAGCGCCGCCGCAAGGCCAAATCCCCCATCACCCATGAAAAGACGTGGACCGCCCCATCGCGTCCCGTGATGCCGTGCCGCTAATCCCCCGCGCCGCGCGCGATGTCCGAAAGGATGCGCATCGCGTCCGCCGCGCGTTCCTCGGGCACGAACAGGTGATCGTGATAAAAGCCCGAAACCGGGTTCACCCCCATGCCATGACGCGCAAGCGCACTGGCGATCCGCGCGATGAACCCCACCGCCGCCAGCGAGGAATGCACCTCCAGCGTGATCATCCGGCAGGGAAATTCGAACGCCAGCCCCTGCGCCTCGGCCTCGGATTTAAGAAGGATCAGCGTTGTGCCCTCGGCCTCGCGAAACATCATCCGGGGGTGCAGCCCGGCAGGCACCGCGCCGTCCTCCAGCGTGACAAAAACATAGACCCCCTCCGCCAGCCGGGCCGACAGGCTCTGCAACAGGATGTCGAGGTCGGTTTCTCCGCTCATCTCATGTTCTCCCTTGGCACCCGCAATACTAGGCCGGGGTCGCCCGGATCGAAAAGTGCCGATCCGCAAGGCGCCTGTACAGGAATGGTTTGAGATCAAGGACCCCTGCACTACACTGTCCCAAGGACTGCTTCATTCTCAACCAACGGTGTATCCCCATGACACGTCTGTTTACGCTTTCCGCCCTCTGCATTGGTCTTTCCACGCCTGTATTTGCCGCCGACGCCTGCCCCTGGGCCGATGGTCAGTACGCATTTAGCGAACATGGCATCTATGGCGACTTCGCCGTCAACGGCGATTGCACCGAACTGGTCTGGGACCGACTCAGCAACGCGCCCGAAACCACCACCCTGGAACGCAGCAAACATGGCTGGAAAGGCAAGCTCAGCAAGGCCGATGTGGAACTGCTGGACAATGGCGACAGCCTGCGGGTCACCGGCACTGGCGGAGCCATGCGCCAGGTCAAGGCAAAACGCGAAAACTGAGCCCAAAGACCCCGCCGACAACGGCCCCTGCTTCTTTCTGGTTCGGAATACTCCGGGGGAGTCGCCCGGCACGGGCGACGGGGGCAGCGCCCCCTATACTCCTTACCCTTTGCGCAGCGGCACGCCGTAAAGCTCCAGCTTGTGCCCCTTGAGCCGGTATCCCAGCTTGGCCGCGATGCGTTCTTGCAGCGCCTCGATCTCGGGATCGCAGAACTCGATCACCTCGCCCGAGTTCAGGTCGATCAGGTGGTCGTGATGGTCGCGCTCGGCATCCTCGTAGCGCGCCCGCCCGTCGCCGAATTCCAGCCGGTCGAGAATGCCCGCCTCCTCGAACAGTTTGACCGTCCGATAGACCGTCGCGATCGAGATCCCCGAATCCATCCTGGACGCGCGGGCATACAGCTCTTCCACATCCGGATGGTCCTCGCTCTCCTCCAGCACCTGCGCGATGGTCCGGCGCTGGCCGGTCATGCGCAGGCCCTTGGCCTCGCAACGGGAGATGATCGGTTTGGACATGGGCGTATCCTGTCACGGTATTCGGGAATCGGGTTTACATGCTGTTGCGCCACAGGGCCAGCCGCGATTGGTACCGGGCAGTTGACTTTTCCCCTCCAAGCCGCCACATGGGGCCCTACGCCAATGTCCTCTGCCGCGTGAGCAGATGAAAAGACGTGCGGGGACAACCCGCCAGCCCGAACAAGGAAGGGCCTCGACAGGACAGGCGCAACAGTTCCCACATTCACGCATGGGGCAAACCGCTGGACCGGTCCGGGGCATGAGGCTGCCGGATCCGAGGCTCCGCGGACCCGCTCGTGACGCCGTGCCATTAGGGGTGCGGTGTGAAAGGATTATTGTGAGCGATTTTGATATGATGGGTCTCGACACGGCCCTGGTGAACCGCCTGTCCAAGATGGGCATCACCGAACCGACCCCGATTCAGGCCCGCGCCATACCCGAGGCACTGAACGGCCATGACGTGATGGGCCTCGCGCAGACCGGCACCGGCAAGACCGCCGCCTTTGGCGTGCCACTGATCACCCTCTTGGGCCAGGTCGGCCGCAAACCGGCGCGCGGCACCGTGCGCGGACTGGTGCTGGCCCCCACCCGCGAACTGGCACAACAGATCGCCGAAACGCTCAAGGCGTTGACCGAGGATACCCCGCTCAAGGTGGCGATCGTGGTCGGTGGCGTGTCCATCAACCCGCAGATCAAGCGCCTGGAACGCGGTATCGACATTCTGGTCGCCACCCCGGGGCGCCTGATGGACCTGATGGAACGCCGCGCCGTCGATCTGGGCAGCTGCTCCTTCCTGGTGCTGGACGAGGCCGACCAGATGCTCGATCTGGGCTTCATCCATGCCCTGCGCAAGATCGCGGCGGTGCTGCCGAACGAACGCCAGACCATGCTGTTCTCGGCCACCATGCCCAAGCTGATGAACGAGATCGCCCAGAGCTATCTGAAAAGCCCGCGCCGGATCGAGGTCTCGCCCCCGGGCAAGGCCGCCGAAAAGGTGACACAGGTGGTGCATTTCATTGCCAAGGCGGCCAAGACCGATCTGCTGATCGAGCTTCTGGACACCCATCGCGACGAACGCGCCATCGTGTTCGGCCGCACCAAATGGGGCTGCGAGAAGCTGGCCAAGACGCTGGAAAAGGCCGGTTTTGCCACCGCCGCCGTACATGGCAACAAGAGCCAGGGCCAGCGTGACCGCGCCATCGCCGCCTTCAAGGAGGCGGAGGTCCGGGTTCTCGTGGCCACCGACGTGGCCGCGCGCGGACTGGATATCCCGGACGTGAAGCATGTCTACAACTATGAACTGCCCAATGTGCCCGACGCCTATGTGCACCGCATCGGCCGCACCGCGCGGGCGGGCAAGGACGGCGCGGCCATCGCCTTCTGCGCACCGGACGAGATGGAGGAACTGGCAGCCATCCAGAAAGTGATGAAGGCCGCGATCCCGGTCGCCTCGGGGCGCCCCTGGCAGCCGATGGACGACCCCGCAAAGCCGGCGGCCAAGAAAGGCCCGCAACGGGGCGGCGGCGGCAAACCCGGCGACGCGCGCCGCAGCCGCAGGGGTGGCCGAGGCCGCAGCGGACCGCGCAAGGCGGCCTGACAGGGATGTTTCGCCGCCTGACGGCGGCGACAAGCCGGGGGGCGCTGCCCCCCGGTCCCCCCGGGATATTTTCGGCAAGAGGATGGGGATCAGGTCGATCTGACCAGATCGGCCCAGACCGGCAGGTGGTCCGAAGCGATATGGGCCGGGCGCTCGGCATGCACGCCATGCGCCGTGACCGCCAGTCCGGCGCTATACGCGATCCGGTCGAGGGCGCCCAGGGGCTGCGGCGATGGAAAGCTGGGGCGCGGCGGCAGGAACCGCATCATCGGCGCCAGGTGATCGAGCACCGGCTGGCGCGACCATTCGTTGAAATCCCCGGCCCAGACCGTGGGCATCGCCTCCAGCCGGTCCATGTCCCGCGCCAGATGCACCACCTGGTCACGCCGTGACGCGCTCAGCAGCCCCAGGTGCATGCCGATCACCCGCAAGGGGCCGATGGGCGTGTCGAACTCGACCCGCACAGCGCCGCGCGGTTCCAGCCCGGGCAGATCGTGATGAGCGGTGGCGCGCAGGGCGATATCCGATCCCTGCCAGATCACCGCGTTGCCATGCCAGCCCAGCGACCCCGCGCCGCCAAGATCGGCAATCTGCCACCCCGCCTCGTTCAGCACGAAATGCGGTAGCGCCGCAGGGCGCGGCGGCAGACGCTTGTCCGCCTCCTGCAACACCACGACCTGCGCACGCAGCGCGCTCAGCACCTGCAAGGTGCGGCGCGGCTGGCGGCGCAGGTCGAGACCCACGCATTTCTGGATGTTGTAGCTGGCAAGACGCAGGGTCTGGGGTCGGTGCATCGGGTCGGCCGGAGATCTCATGCCCCTGTCATGCGGGAGGTCGTGCCGCAACGCAAGGGGGCGGGATATGCTTGACATGTGCAGGAACTGCGCCTCCTTTGGGCGCATGGAAGAAAAACGCCCCGTCGACGCGGCCGGAGCCGCCGCCCTGATCGGCATCGCCGCGCTTCTGGCCTTCAACCAGGTTGTGATCAAGATGACCGGTGGCGGGTTCGGCCCGGTGTTCCAGGCCGGGCTGCGCTCGGCCATCGCGCTGGTCTTTCTGCTGGGCTGGATGCGGGTGCTGGGCAAGCCGGTGACCTTTCCCCGCGCCGCGATTCTGGGTGGGCTGGTGACCGGGCTGCTCTTTACCATCGAGTTCATGGCGATCTTTACCGCGCTCGACCTGACGACGGTATCCCGCTCGTCGATCCTCTTCTACTCCATGCCGATTTGGCTGTCGCTCGGCGGGCATGTCCTGCTGCCGGGCGAGCGTCTGTCGGGCCTACGGATCGCGGGGCTGGGGTTGGCGATGGGCGGCGTGGTGCTGGCGCTGCTGGAGCGCGACGCGGCTCATGTCAGCCTGAAAGGCGACGCGTTGGCGGTCTTTGCCGCCATTTGCTGGGCCGGACTGGCGCTGGTGGTGCGGATTACGCCCCTGGCGCGGGTTTCGGCAGAACTACAGCTGATGTGCCAGCTGGTGGTTTCGGCCCCGATCCTGCTGGTGCTGGCGCCGGTGTTCGGCGACCTGTTTCGCAACCCGCAGCCGTTGCACTGGGCCGGGCTGATGTTCCAGGCCATTGGCGTCGTGGGCCTGGGCTTCATCATCTGGTTCCGGCTGCTGGCAACCTATCGGGCAAACGGGGTCGCCTCGTTCAGTTTCCTGTCGCCGGTACTGGCGGTGATCTTTGGCTGGCTGGTACTGGGCGAGCATGTCGGCGGCCAGGTCTGGCTGGCGCTGGGGCTGGTGGCGGCCGGTATCTATCTGATCAACCGACGCTAGGGCCGCAAAGTCAGTTGGGGGCGCTGCCCCCCGGGATCAAAATTCACTGAATTTTGCCCCCTTCCCCCCGGAGTATTTTTCGCGAAATGAAGGCTCAGGTGCCGCAGAACGTGGCCTGCACCACTTCGTTTTCCGCAGGCGGGCGGGTCAGGTCGATGTGATCCGGCTGATCCTCGTAAGGGCGCGCAAGCACGGAATTGAGCCGATGGAACGGGGCATAGTCGCCGCTCACCGCTGCCGCGATCATCTGCTCGACCCGGTGGTTGCGCGGGATAAAGGCCGGATTTCTGCCCCGCATCACCGCCTCGGGCGCGGCCTCGCAGGCCAAACGCTGCCGCCAGCCCTGGGCCCAACTGTCATAGGCGGTCGGATCGGCGAACTGGTCGCGGGCTTTGGGTGCGCCAAGTGCCCGGAACGTGTTGGTGAAATCGGCCTGCCCCCGTGCCATGCGCACCAGCAGGTCAGTCACCAGCGCCTTGTCCCCTTCGACAGGCCGTTCGATGCCGATCTTGGCGGCAAAGACGCGCAACCATTCGCGCTCCAGCAGGCCGGGCATTGCATGCACGATCCCGGTGGCCTCTTCAACGGCGGCCTTTTTGTCCTCGGCCTGCTGGATCAGCGCTGTGGCCAGCTGTGCCAGGTTCCAGACCGCGATATCGGGCTGGTTGGAATAGGCATAGCGCCCATAGCGGTCGATCGAGGAATAGACCGTATCCGGATGATAAGTGTCCATGAAGGCGCATGGACCATAGTCGATGGTCTCCCCCGCGATCGAGCTGTTGTCGGTATTCATCACCCCGTGAATGAACCCCACCCCCATCCAGCGCGCGATCAGTCGCGCCTGTGCGTCGCGCACCGCCGTGAGCAGACCCATAGGCCCATCGGCATCCGGATAGTGGCGGGCAATGGCATAGTCGGTCAGCCGTTTCAGGTGCCCGATCTCGCCCCGCGCGGCAAAGACCTGGAATGTGCCCACCCGCAGGTGGCTTTGCGCCACCCGGGTCAGCACCGCGCCGGGCAGAACCTGCTCACGCCGCACCGCCTCGCCGGTCTCGACTGCCGCCAGCGCGCGGGTGGTGGGGATGCCAAGCGCGGCCATCGCCTCGCTCACCACATATTCGCGCAGCACAGGGCCCAGCCAAGCCCGTCCGTCACCGCCGCGCGAATAGGGCGTGCGCCCCGCGCCTTTGAGCTGTATGTCGCGGCGGATACCGTCGCTGCCCACCACCTCGCCCAAAAGAATCGCGCGTCCGTCCCCCAATTGCGGGTTGTAATTGCCGAACTGGTGCCCGGAATAAAGCTGCGCCAGCGGCTCGGCCCCCTGCGGCAGCGCATTTCCGGCAAAAACCTGCGCCATTTCCCCGACCTCGCCCGGAGTGATGCCCAGAAGCTGCGCCAGGTCGGCGTTGAATGCGACAAGGCGCGGCGCCTGCACCGGGGTCGGCGCCTGTACCGAGTGAAACCCACCCGGCAGGCGGGCGTAACTGTTGTCGAAGGGGATCGCGATTGTCATGCGCCCAAGATATGCTCGCCCGAGCGAAAGACCAGCCCCAAGCGAGAGAGCCGATGCCTGATCCCATGACCGCCGAAGAGACCATCCGCCGTCTGGAGCTGGAACCCCACCCCGAGGGCGGCTGGTACCGGCAGACCTGGATCGCCGACAATCCGGGCCGCGCCAGCGGCACCTGCATCTATTTCCTGCTGAAATCGGGCGAGCGCAGCCATTGGCACCGGGTCGACGCGACCGAGATCTGGCTCTGGCACGCGGGCGCGCCGCTGGTCCTGTCGAAAAGCGCGACCGATACCGGCCCAGCCACCGATCACCTGCTAACCCCTGATCTGGACGCAGGCGCGCCGCAACAGATCGTGCCGTCCGGCTGGTGGCAGGCCGCGCGCAGCACCGGCGAATACACGCTGGTCAGTTGCACCGTCTCGCCCGGCTTCCGGTTCGAAGGGTTCGAACTGGCGCGCCCCGGCTTCGACATCCCCCGCGCTTGACCTGCCCCGCCGCCTGGCTACGCTCGACCGCATGGACCACAAGACACTTGTCGCCAGCCTGCCGCCCGAGACCCGCGCCCACCTGACCGCGCGCTCGGACTCGGCCGGTCTGAGACATCTGACCGTATACGCAGCGCTGCTGGGCCTGTGCAGCCTCGGCATTGTGATGCAAGTCCCCATCTGGCTGCTGCTGATGCTGCCGCAGGGTATCCTGCTGGTTTTCCTCTTCACCCTCTGCCACGAATGCACCCACCAGACGCCGTTCCGCTCGACCTGGCTGAACGAGGCGGCGGGACATGCCTCGGGCGCCCTGATCGCCCTGCCCTTCACCTGGTTTCGCTACTTCCACCTGGCCCATCACAAATGGACAAACGACCCCGCGCGCGATCCCGAACTGGCAGGCGGGCCGCGCCCGGGTAACCGGCGCGCGCTCATGGTCTACCTGACCGGATGGCACTACTGGACCGGCATGGCATGTGTCCTGTTCGACAACGCCCGAGGCCGCATGACGGCCCTCTACCTACCGGAACGCCAATACCCCGCCATGCGGCGCGAGGCGCGGGCGCTGCTCGCCCTATACGCCCTGGTGCTGGCCAGCCTTGCCGTCTCGCCGCTGGCTCTGTGGCTCTGGCTGCTGCCCCTCGCCATCGGACAGCCCTTCCTGCGCCTCTATTTGCTGGCCGAACACGGGCTCTGCCCGGCGGCCGCGGATATGCTGGAAAACTCGCGGACCACCTTCACCACCAGGCTGGTGCGCTTCCTGGCCTGGAACATGCCCTATCACGCCGAACACCACGCCTTTCCGTCGGTGCCCTTTCACCGGCTTCCGGCCTTCCACCGCTGGACCCGGGCGCATCTGAAATCCACCTCGGAAGGCTATACCGGTTTCACCGCGCACTACCTCGACAGTCTCCCCGACTGATCGCCCCTTCCTCTTGCCACAAATATCCCGGGGGTGAGGCCGCATGCCGAGGGGGCAGCGCCCCCTTCATGCCTCGTCCGGCAGGCTGACGATGCCGCCGCCCACCAGCGCGCCCACACCGGTGGTGCCGGGGCACGAGGTCGGCAGCCCCCGCGCCACCCGCACCGCCAGATAGGCGAAGGCCTGTGCCTCGAGCATGTCACCGTCCAGACCAACACTTTCGACCGGTTCAACCGGACAATCCAGCGAGACTTGCAGCATCTCCATCAGCACCGGGTTGTGCCGCCCGCCGCCGGTGACCAGCACCCGTGCAGGCGGGCGCGGGCAATGTTCCATCCCCTGCGCCACCGCTGCCGCGCACATACCCGTCAGCGTTGCCACCGCGTCGCTGTCGCTGAGTTCGGACACCAATCCGATCATCTCGGCAAAATCATTCCGATCCAGCGACTTGGGCGGCATTCTTGCAAAATAGGGCTCGGCCAGGAACAGCTCCAGCGCGCCGGTCTCCACCGTGCCGCCTCGTGCCACCGCGCCGCCCTCGTCCATCGGCAGCCCCAGCCGCGCCTGCATCAGATCGTTGACCGGCGCGTTGGCCGGACCGGTGTCAAAGGCCAACAGAGCGCCGGGCACCTCGGGCCGGTCAAAACCCGGGTCCACATAGGTCAGGTTGCCCACCCCGCCGAGGTTGAGAAAACACAGGGGCTCGCTCGCGCCGATCCACTTGGCGCAGGCAAAGTGAAAGAACGGCGCCAAAGGCGCCCCTTCGCCGCCCAGTTGCACATCGTCGCTGCGAAAATCCCAGACTACCGGGCGCCCCAATGCGGCGGCCAAGGCCGCGCCATCGCCCACCTGAAGCGTGCCGCGCCCGCGTGGCTCATGCGCCAGGGTCTGGCCGTGAAACCCCACCAGATCGACGCCCTCGAACCCCGCCAGCGCCTGCGCATGGGCGCGCGTCACCAGATCGCCCGCCGCCTCCACCTCGGGCCCGGCCCAACGCCCCAGACCGGCGCGCAACACGCTGCGCTCCTCCGCGGAATATGCTCGGTACCCCACCGGTCCGAATCCGAATATCGCCAGACCGTTGGTCTCCACCACCGCCGCATCGACCCCGTCCAGCGACGTGCCCGACATCGCCCCCAGCGCCGTCACCGGCCCCTCTCGCCCGATGGCCCTCTTCATGGCCTTTTCCTTTGTTCAACTGCCGCCTATAAGTGCCCCGCAATCCAACCCCGAGGCAAGACATGACCTACCATCCCAAATCGGATTTCATCGCAGTGATGATGGAGCGCGGCTTTCTCGCCGACTGCACCGATTACCAGGGCCTCGACGAGGCACTGATCAAGGGATGCCAGCCCGGCTATATCGGCTTTGACGCCACCGCCAAATCGCTGCATGTGGGCAGCCTCATTCAGATCATGATGCTGCGCTGGCTGCAAAAGACCGGGCACAAGCCGATCACCCTGATGGGCGGCGGCACCACCAAGGTGGGTGATCCGTCCTTCCGCGCCGACGAACGCCCGCTGCTGACGCCCGCCCAGATCGACGAGAACATCGCCGGGATCCGCAAGGTCTTTGCCGCCTATATCGACTATGACAGCGGCGCCGAGAACGCGGCGCTGATGCTCAACAACGACGAATGGCTGGCCGATCTGAACTATCTCGATTTCCTGCGCGATATCGGGCGGCATTTCAGCGTCAACCGGATGCTGTCGTTCGAGTCGGTGAAATCCCGCCTCGACCGCGAACAATCGCTCAGCTTTCTCGAATTCAACTACATGATCCTGCAAGCCTATGATTTCATGGAGCTGAACCGCCGATATGGCTGCATCCTGCAAATGGGCGGCTCGGACCAGTGGGGCAATATCGTCAATGGCATCGACCTGACCCGCCGGGTGATCGATCACGAGGTCTATGGCCTCACCTCGCCGCTCCTGACCACGTCTGACGGCAAGAAGATGGGCAAGAGCCAGGACGGCGCTGTCTGGCTCAACCCGGACATGCGGTCGCCTTACGAATTCTGGCAGTTCTGGCGCAACACCACCGATGCCGATGTGGGCCGCTTCCTGAAACTCTATACCGAGCTTCCGGTGGGCGAATGCGACCGTCTGGGCGCGCTGGCGGGCTCCGAGATCAACGCCGCCAAGGTGATCCTCGCCAACGAGGTCACCGCGCTCTGCCACGGGGCCGAGGCGGCCGCGACGGCCGAGGCGACCGCCCGCGAAGTGTTCGAAAAGGGCGGCATCGGCGACGACCTGCCGACGCTCACCCTTGACGCCGCCGACCTGCCCGCCTCCATCGTGCAGCTGATCGTCAAGACGGGCCTCGCCAAATCCGGCAAGGAGGCCAAGCGCCTCATCGCCGAAGATGGCGCGCGCCTGAATGACACGCCGCTCACCGATGCCGGGATGATGATCGAGGCGGGTGACCTCGCCCAGCCGATCAAGCTCAGCGCCGGCAAGAAACGCCACGCGCTGGTGCAGCTGGCGTAAAATCAGCCGCCCCTTCATTTCGCCCCAAATACTCCGGGGGTGAGGCCCGTCAGGGCCGAGGGGGCAGCGCCCCCTTGCACCCAAAGGGCTCAGAACAGGGCCATAACCCCCAGTAGCAGCACAGCCGACAGGATCGCCGCCAGCAGGGCGGCGATCCTCTGACCAAGAACCGGTTTCATACATGCATTAACCCGGTCTTAGGTTTCGAACCGGTTAATGATGCCATGTTCGACACCATCGCCCTCGCTTCGCCCCCCTTGCAGCAAAGCGCCGAATTCGCCGCCACACTGGCGCTTTGCGGCCAGCAGGCGGCGCAACTGGACGACGGAACACTGGTGCTGACACGGCGCATTGGCTGGTTACCCATTGCTTTGCTCAGCCGCGCCCGCCTCGATCCACAGACCCTGCCCGGCCTGCTCGCCCGCGCCGGGCTGCGCCGCAGCCTGATCCTGATGAACCCGGACGCACCCTGCCCGGGCCTCGCCCGGATGGGGGCGGTACCGCTGATCACCCCCGCCCATGTCGCCGAACTGGACCTGACCGGCGACCTGATGGCCGGGTTGCACCAGAAATGGCGCAACCGCCTGCGTCACGCGCGCAGCCAGGGCCTGCACGTGACCCAAGGCCCGCTGTCGCAGGATACCGCCCACTGGCTGCTCACCGCAGAGGCCGCGCAACAGCGCGCGCGTGGCTATCGCAACTGGCCCACGGCCCTGACACTGGCCTATGCCCGCGCCAATCCCGGCGCGGCCCAACTCTTGACCGCCCGCCAGGGCGGCACCCCCATCGCGGGCCTGCTGATGCTGCGCCATGGTACAGCCGCCAGCTATCACATCGGTCACAGCACTCCGGCGGGCCGCGCCTCCAGCGCCCAGACCCTGCTGATGTGGCATGCGATGACATGGCTTGCCGAACGCGGCGTAACCCGGCTCGACCTCGGCCCGGTGGAGACCGAGCAGACCCCCGGCCTGACCCGGTTCAAGCTGGGCACCGGCGCCCGCGCCCGCCCCCTCGGCGGCACCTGGGCCTGGTGGCCGCCTATCGGTAAAACGTTGCGTCCGCTGGCCCGGCTCGACCGCGCGCGCATGTTTCAAAGCTGGACAGACGCCCCCGCCCCGGATTATTGAACATATGTTCATATCAGGGAGAGGCCCATGCAACTCGACACCACAGCAGCCGTGATCACCGGCGGCGCTTCCGGCCTGGGCGAGGCGACCGCCCGCTATTTCGCCGCCAATGGCGCGCAGGTGACTATCCTCGACCGAGATGCCGAACGCGGTGAAAAGGTCGCCGCCGAGATCGGCGGGTATTTTGCCCAGACCGACGTGACCAGCGAAGACTCGGTCGCCGCCGCCATCGCCCATGCCAAGGCCAAGATGGGCAAGATCACCGCCGCGGTGAACTGCGCCGGTATCGGCACCGTCGGCAAGACACTGGGCAAGGACGGCCCGCTGCCGCTCAAGACCTTCGAGATGACGATCGACGTCAACTTGCTGGGAAGCTTCAACGTCGCCCGCCTGGCCGCCGCCGAGATGGCCCAGAACGAGCCCGATGCCGACGGCGAGCGCGGCGTGATCATCAACACCGCCTCCATCGCCGCCTTCGACGGGCAAAAGGGCCAGGTCTCCTACTCGTCTTCCAAGGGCGGCATCGTCGGCATGACCCTGCCGATGGCCCGCGATCTGGCGCGCGACAACATCCGCGTCATGGCGATTGCGCCCGGCATCTTCCTGACGCCCATGCTGCTCGGCCTGCCGCAAGAGGCGCAGGATTCGCTGGCCGCCGAGGTCACCTGTCCCGCCCGTCTGGGCCGCCCTGAAGAGTTCGGCCGCATGGCCGGCTTCATCGTGCAGATGGGCTACCTCAACGGCGAGGTCATCCGCCTCGACGGCGCGCTGCGGATGCGCTAAACCGGCCTGTCCGGTCTTGTACAAAACGGTCAGTACCGGCCTTGGGGCCGGTACAAAACGGTCAATTCGCGCCTATTCGGCCTCGGCCTTCTCGGCCAATACCAGCCATTCCTCCTCGGCCGCCGACAGCTTGTCCTGCCGCTGCACCAGGGCCTCGGTCGCCTTCTGGAACTTGACCGGCTCGCGACTGTAGAGCTCGGGATCCGACATCAGCTCGTTCAGCTTGCCAATCTCCGCCTCCAGCCGCGCGATCTCGCCCGGCAGGGCCTCCAGCCGGTGTTTCTCCGAGAAGGTCAGCCCCGGTTTCGGCTTGGTTTCCGACTTCACCTTTTGCGCGGATACCTTTGGTTTATCTATGTTTTCTGAAATCTGTTCAGGACGTTGCGCGCGATAATCCGACCAGCCGCCGGCATAGACCACGGCCTTGCCATCCCCCTCCATCGCCACTGTGGTGGTGGCGACCCGGTCCAGGAAATCGCGGTCGTGGCTGACCAGCAGAACGGTGCCGTCATAGTCGTCAAGGATTTCCTGAAGCAGGTCCAGTGTCTCCACATCCAGATCGTTAGTCGGTTCGTCCAGCACCAGAAGGTTCGACGGCCGCGCCATCAACCGGGCCAGCAGCAACCGCGCTTTTTCTCCACCAGACAAGGACTTAACAGCCGCTCTTGCCTGCCGCTCATCGAACAGGAAATCCTTGAGATAGGCCACCACATGCCGTGGCTCGCCCCGCACCATCACCTGATCCGCCTTGCCCGAGACCCGCATTTCCGGATCCCCCGTCAGGCTGTCCCACAGTGTCATCTCGGGGTCGAGCTGCGCCCGCGTCTGGTCAAAGACCGCAACCTCCAGATTTGTGCCCAACTGCACAACACCTGCGTCCGGTTCGACCTGCCGCAACAACATCTTGAGCACCGTGGTCTTGCCCACACCGTTCGGCCCCACAAAAGCGACCCGGTCGCCTCGCAGCACGGTCAGGTCCAACCCCCTGACGATGGTCTTGCCGTCATAGGACTTGCTCAGCCCCTTGGCCTCGATCACCTTGCGCCCGGATTTTGGACCGGATTCCAATGACATGGCCGCCGTTCCCTGGCGCTTGACCTGGGCCGCGCGTTCGGCGCGCAGCGCCTGTAGCGCGCGAACACGGCCCTGGTTGCGCTTGCGTCGAGCACTGATTCCCTCGACCGCCCAGCGGCCCTCGGACTTGATCAACCGGTCCAGCTTGTGGCGGGCGGAATCCTCGTCCTCCCAGACCTTGTCGCGCCAGGACTCGAAATCCTCGAAACCACGCTCCTGCCGACGAACCATTCCCCTGTCAATCCAAAGGGTTGCACGCGTCAGTGCCCGCAAGAATGCCCGGTCGTGCGAGATCAAGACATATCCCGCGCGGGTCGCCGACAACTCCCGCTCCAGCCAGCCGATCGCCTCGATATCCAAGTGGTTGGTTGGCTCGTCCAACAGCATCAGATCGGGCGCCTCGGCCATAAGCTTGGCCAGCGCCGCGCGCCGCCGCTCGCCGCCCGAGGCGGTGTCGACCGCGCGGGCCGGATCGAATTTGAGGCCTTCTCCGGCGCGTTCGACCCTGTAAAGTTCTCCCGGTTCCAGCCCGCTGGAGGCATAGTCGCCAAGCGTCGCATACCCGGTCATCGTCGGGTCCTGTTCCATGTAACCCACTGACTTTCCAGGAGGTATCACGATCTCTCCGGCGTCCGGCTCGACCAGGCCGGCCATCACCTTCATCAAGGTTGATTTGCCCGACCCGTTGCGCCCGACAAGCGCGACGCGGTCACCGGGCTGAACCACAAGGTCGAGCCCGGAAAAAATCGGATCTCCGCCAAAGGTCAGCGAGATACCGGTCATCTGCAACAGAGGAATACGTGCCATGAGCGCCAGCTAAACCGCGCCTTGCAGGACGTCAACGCCCCTTGAAGACGGCCTAACCCGCGACCAGCCGCAAAAGCCGTTTGCGCGCCGGTGGAATCGCGCCGATCTCGACGCCTGTAAACACATGCAGCGTGTTCATCTGTCGGTCCACCACCGCATGATCGCTGACCCAGCCCCCCATCATCAGATAGGTCCTGAGCAAGGGCGGCATCCTGAGCATCGCCTTTTTCGCATCCGGCTTGCGCCGCAGCCGGGCCGCGAACCGGAACACATCAGGGGCCTTGACCCGGGGCAGCCAACGCTTGGGCGCGAGATGCCGGTGCTTCAGCATCGCAAACGCGTCGAGATACATGTCGGTCTCTGTCCCCGCGAAGGACGAACAGCCAAACAGCAACTCGATCCCGTTGCGATCCACAAAAGCCGTCATACCCCCCCAGGCCACCCGCAGGATATCGGGGTCATGGCGATCGGGATGCAGGCAGAACCGGCCCATCTCCACCATCGGCCCCGCGAAATCCTGAAGCGCGGAGAGGTCATAGAACTGTGCCGAATAGCTGTTGGTGATCTCTTGTCCGCCCTGCATGGTCAGCATGCGAAAGCAACAGACCAGCGCCTCGCCGTCACTCAAATCCTCGATCAGGACATGTTCGCAGATCGTGTCGAAGCGGTCCTGGTCCAGCTCTTGCGTGCCAAAGGCCAGGGTCCGCAACTGTTGCGCCCTCACCAAATCCCCAGACGACGCGGCAAGCCGTGCGCGATAGCGGCCCTTACTCAACAGCACAGCGTCACTCATGACCCGGTCCTTTGCGAGATCAAACCAAAGCTATTGCGCTCTGCCCTATCACACAAGTGTGTGACGGGTCGGTGATGTGCCCGCAGAGAACAGCGCCAATCAGTTGATCACGTTGGCCGGGTTGAAGCTGCCGATATTGCCCAGAAGCTGCCGCAGGAAGGTTTTGTCCTCGATGCTGGAACTGGTGACCCGACGATCCAGCGCAATCACACGGCCATCTTCCAGCCCGTAGCGCTCGATGTTGCGCACCACGCCGCGCTGATCAAAGCTGATCGCCACCAATTGGCGCGACACCACTTCGGGCGCGCGCGCCCCATAGTGACGCATGCGGGTCGAGACATAGTAATAGCCGCTTTCGTTCAGCAGGCCCGAAGAGCTGGGAGCGCCCACCGCCTCAAGTACACTGTCGCGGTTATCCACGCCCACGGTGATCGCGGCCAGTTCCTCTTCGGTTGGAACATAGCCGTGATTTCGGTAGATGGCGGTGCAGGCGGTCACAACGCCGACGGTGAGACCGATCGCCAGGATACGGAACACCGGTTTTATCAGCCCTGCGGTCTTTGACATTCCTGCCCCCTTGCCTTGGCCTTGCGCGCCTTTTATCCCGATTACAGAAACCTTTGCTTCGGTTCAACAGACGAAAGCCACTCGATGACTGACGAAACCGTGCTGCGGGTCTCGGATCTGCCGCAAAACAGGGCCACACCCTTTTCGATCAGGCCGGATTCGACCAAACTCGGCGACATTGCGCGCGAGCTTGGCCTCGACGGGCTGAGGAAGCTATCCTTTACGGGCCAAGTGCAGGCCGAAGGCAAGCGTGACTGGCTGCTGACCGGGATGCTGGGCGCAACCGTCGTGCAGCCCTGCGTCGTGACACTGGAGCCGGTAACAACCCGCATCGACACCGAGGTGCGCCGGCTGTTTCTTGCCGACTGGTTGGATCCGGACGAAGAAGAAGCCGAAATGCCCGAGGACGACGAGTCGGAACCGCTGGATTCAGTGATAGATCTGGGGACTGTCATGGCCGAGGCCTTGGCGCTGGCACTGCCTGTCTATCCTCGCAAGAAAGGTGTCGAGCTGGGCGAAGCGATATTCGCAGAGCCCGGGAAAAAGGCAATGACCGACGAGGAAACGCGCCCCTTTGCAGGTTTGGCGGCGTTGCGGGACAGCCTGAAAAAAGACTCATGACAAGGGCCCGGAAACCTGCCATAGGGGGCCGCCAGAAAAACCCCTTGAACGTGGCGAGAATCGCAGTATTTTCGCGCGCTCAATCGGATTTAGGGTTGGACAACGCGTGGGCAGCAGCCTAAACGCTCGTCACACCTTCTAGGAAACGAAGAATGAAACCGGCCCGCGGCTTTGACCGAGGCCCTCAGTTAAGACAAAGGTTGAGACCATGGCTGTCCAACAGAACAAAGTATCCAAATCGCGTCGCAATATGCGCCGTGCACATGACGCCCTGGTTGCTGCCAACCCGAATGAATGCCCGAACTGCGGCGAGCTGAAGCGCCCCCACCATGTGTGCGGCGCCTGCGGCCACTATGACGACCGCGAAGTCGTTGCCAAGGCCGACGAGATCGAGCTGGACGAAGACGCGGCCTGAGCGCGACCCTGAGCAGGCCACGGCATGACAGCTCAGCCCGATCAGACCGGCACAGCGACCGGAAAGATCATCATCTCGGTTGACGCTATGGGCGGGGACGCGGGTCCTTCGGTCGTGGTGGCAGGGATTGCAAACTCGGCAGAGAAGAACCCCGAACTGGGGTTCATCTTGCACGGCCCCGAAGAAACGCTGCGCGACTTGGTGGCGAAACGACGTGTCCTGGACGGGCGCGTCGTTTTTCGTGATTGTCCGGACATCGTTACGATGGAAGACAAGCCGAGCCAAGTTGTCCGCAACGGCAAAAACACGTCGATGTGGTCGACACTCGAATCGGTGCGTACGGGCGAAGCCACAGGTGCGGTAAGTTGCGGTAATACCGGCGCTCTGATGGCTCTCAGCATGCTCCGGCTGCGACGGTTGCCGGGAGTGACCCGCCCGGCGATCGCAATTCTGTTCCCCTCGCGCAACCCTCAGGGGTTCAACGTCCTGTTGGACGCAGGCGCCGACATTCGCGCCGACGCTCCCGACCTGCTGCAATATGCGTTGATGGGGGCCTCTTACGCCCGCAACGGCATGCACCTGTCGCGCCCGCGTGTCGGCCTGCTGAACGTCGGTACAGAAGAGCACAAGGGTCGCGCTGAGTTGAAAGAGGCACAGGCACTGATTGCGCAATACGCAGAGCCTGCGAACTTCGAATTCGTTGGCTTTGTCGAAGGCAGCGATATTCCAGGCACCCGCTGCGATGTGATCGTGACGGATGGGTTCACCGGCAATGTCGCGATCAAGACGGGCGAAGGCACCGCGCGCATGATCGCCTCTCTGCTGCGCGAAGCGTTCCAGTATTCGCCACTGTCGCGTCTGGCCTCTCTGCTGGCCGTCACATCGCTTCGGCGGCTCAGCAAGCGCATCGACCCGCGCCAGGTCAATGGCGGCGTGTTCCTGGGGCTGAACGGCACCGTGATCAAATCGCACGGCAGCGCTGATGCCACCGGGGTTTCTGCCGCGATCAAACTCGCCTTCACGCTGGCGCGATCTGGTTTTGCGGAAAGACTCGCCGCCCGCGTTGCCTCTGTCGCGGAACTGACGCAGGATGTCACCAAGACCGCAGATGCGGCCGCGAACAAAGAACAAGAAAGCAACTGATTCGATGACAGGCCGAGCAGTCGTAAAAGGAGTTGGGCACTATCTTCCCGCCCGTATCGTTCCCAACTCCGAGTTTGAAAAGACCTTGGATACGACGGACGATTGGATTCGGAGCCGCTCGGGCATCGAAAGACGGCATTTCGCGGCCGAGGGCGAAACCACATCGGACCTGGCCACAAAGGCCGCCCAGGCTGCTCTGGATGATGCAGGCCTGCGAGCAGATCAAATTGATGCCATTGTGCTGGCGACATCGACCGCGGATCTGACCTTTCCATCTGCCGCGACCATGGTGCAGGCCCGCCTTGGGATGACCAGCGGTTACGCGTTCGACGTACAGGCCGTCTGTGCCGGTTTTGTCTATGCGCTAAGCAATGCAAATGCTCTGATCGTATCGGGCCAGGCAAAACGGGTGCTGGTGATAGGAGCCGAAACCTTTAGCCGGATCATGGACTGGACGGACCGTTCGACATGCGTTCTGTTCGGCGACGGCGCGGGAGCGCTGGTTCTGGAGGCCGAAGAGTCGGCGGGCACCCCGGAGGACCGTGGCATCCTTGCCGTCGACCTGAACTCGGACGGGCGCTATCGAGATCTGCTTTATGTCGATGGTGGTGTGTCGACGCAAACAACGGGTTTCCTGCGCATGCAAGGCAACCAGGTGTTCCGCCACGCTGTTGAAAAACTAGCCCAAACCGCCGAATCTGCATTGGAAAAGGCAGGTCTGCACACTGCCGATGTGGACTGGATCGTCCCGCATCAGGCCAATATTCGCATCATCCAGGGCACAGCAAGAAAAATGGGGCTACCGATGGAGAAGGTGGTGGTCACGGTTCAGGATCACGGCAACACTTCGGCCGCTTCCATCCCTCTGGCCCTGTCGGTGGGCAAGCAACGCGGCCAGATCCAAAGGGGTGATCTGATCGTGACCGAGGCAATCGGCGGCGGTCTTGCTTGGGGTGCCGTAGTACTGCGCTGGTAACGGCCTAACCTGCGCTTTGCAATTCATTGATATTGACAGGGATTTTGCCCTCACCCTATGCTCACAAAACAGCACGGGGGTCCCAATGAGTGACAAAACTCTGACACGAATGGATTTGAGCGAAGCGGTTTTTCGCGAAGTTGGTCTTTCACGCAATGAAAGCGCACAACTGGTCGAGAGCATGCTGAACCATATGTCGGACGCGCTTGTGCGCGGCGAACAGGTGAAGATATCTTCCTTCGGAACGTTCAGCGTGCGGGAAAAAACGGCACGCGTTGGACGCAATCCAAAAACTGGCGAGGAGGTTCCGATCCAGCCCCGCCGAGTGCTGACTTTCCGCCCTTCACACCTGATGAAGGAACGGGTTGCCGCCGGAAACCGTAAGTAGGTCAAAGGCATAGCTCATGGGCAAGTCGCCGGATGCATTTCGTACTATATCCGAAGTCGCGGAATGGCTCGGCGTTCAGGCACATGTTCTGCGGTTCTGGGAGAGCAAGTTCAGCCAGGTCAAACCGGTGAAACGCGCTGGTGGTCGACGCTATTATCGTCCAGCTGACATGCAACTTCTGGGCGGGATCAAGAAGCTGCTGCACGACGATGGCATGACCATCAAGGGCGTCCAGAAAGCCCTGCGCGAACAAGGTGTGAGCCATATCGCCTCATTTTCTCAGAGCCTTGACGATTCGGCGGGCGCCGATTTGGAAGACGACGGCAATGTTGTTAAGTTCCATGCCCCCAAGCAATTGCCGGCGGGAGCCGTGCAGATCGACATGGACCTGGGCGAGGACAACGGCCTGGGCTCCCTGTTCCCAGATATTGTTTCTGAACCCTTGGTAGCAGACGGTTCTGACGCGCCGAATGACAATGACGATGATGAGGTTGCGGACGGTGTCAAAATCGTAACCCTATCAGCTGCTGGCAGGCTTGAAGACGAGGCGGAGGCAGAGGAAGAGCACATCGCTTCTGAAGAAGGAAGTGAGATCGTGGATGCAAGCGACGAAGAAACCGAAGCACCGCCCGGACTGCTTGGTTTACTTTCGCAAGTCACAGTCCTAACCCCAGCTTCGCAAGCGGAAATCCAACCCTTGGTCGATCAGTTGAAAGGCTGGCTTTCCCGGCAGGCCGGGTAACGAAAAAGGTTATGTTTTCCCCTTGCCCCTGCCGCGAAAACCGGTATGAACACTCCAACGTCGGGCTATGGCGCAGCCTGGTAGCGCGTCCGTCTGGGGGACGGAAGGTCGCAGGTTCGAGTCCTGCTAGCCCGACCAAATTCAACCGACGTAACGAAAAAATGGCAAACCAGGGCCTCTGTAGGACGGGGGAGATGGGATGACGGGCGTTTGTCCGAACCAGCAGATCGAGGCAATGATAGCCTCGGGCCATATCCGCGCGCTGCCGCCGGTGCTGCCGGCGCAGGTTCAACCCGCAAGCTTGGATTTGCGACTGGGAAACGTTGCGTATCGCGTACGTGCTTCATTCTTGGCCGGGGCCGGAAACAGCGTTTCTAGCCGCCTGAACGAATTCGAGATGCATCGTATTGATCTAAGCCAGGGAGCGGTTCTGGAAAAAGGGTGCGTCTACCTGGTTCCGCTTATGGAATCACTGGCCTTGCCCGACGATGTCAGCGCAGTGGCCAATGCCAAGAGTTCGACCGGAAGGCTGGACCTGCTGACGCGTACCATCACTGACGGCGGAATAGAATTCGACCGGATTCCAGCCGGGTATTCCGGCCCACTCTATGCCGAGATCTGCCCCAGATCTTTTTCGGTTCTTGTGCGTCCGGGAATGCGATTGAACCAGATCCGCTTTCGCTGCGGCCAGGCCAGCCTGAGCGACGATGACCTTCGCGCCTTACATGCCCAGACGCCCTTGGTCGATGGACCTGCCGTCGTTCAGGACGGGCTGGGATTTTCCGTCGATCTGCGCCTGCCTGGCAGCGATCTGGTGGGGTACCGGGCGAAACCCCATACCGGCGTTATCGATCTGGACCGTATTGCCGCCTATGACCCGGCCGAATACTGGGAAGAGGTGCGCTCCAGCGATGGGCGCATCATCCTCGACCCTGGTGCCTTTTACATCCTCGTGAGCCGTGAGGCGGTGCATATCCCGCCACTCTACGCGGCCGAGATGGCGCCCTATCTTGCCATGGTTGGGGAATTCAGGGTGCATTATGCGGGCTTTTTCGACCCCGGCTTTGGCCATGCTGAGGCAGGCGGTGCCGGGTCGCGCGGCGTTCTGGAAGTTCGCTGCCACGAAGCGCCGTTTGTGCTGGAACACGGTCAGATCGTCGGCAGGCTGGTCTACGAGAAAATGTCAGAGCGCCCGACGCAGCTTTACGGCGCGGGAATCGCTTCGAACTATCAGGGGCAGGGTCTGAAGCTCTCGAAACACTTCAAGGCCCCAACTTGAACGGCTGAGACTTAGCCTTGCGAGGATCGCGCGGCACGGCGCGCCTGACGCATTGCGCGCAGCTTTTCACGCTCCGGATCTGGTTGCGGCTTGCCCTGAGTCTTGTTCTTCGCTTCCGGGGTACTTCTTTGACCGAGTTTCGACACCGCATCGAAGCCCGCGTTTACACCTGAATTGACCGCCCGCCGAATGACCGTGCGCACAATCATGTCGATCAGCTGGTTCATATTCATTCTCTCGTTCCTTTTACTGCCCATCAGGAATGTAGTGTCAAAATTGGGAGATTTCAGGGCGCGACTATCCCTCGCCTTCAAATAACTCCGGTTGTCCGGTATCTGCCTCGTCCTCTTCGCGTTCTTCGCTGATCGGTAGCATGCCAGGCGGAGGCCGGTTTTCCAGTAGCCCGGCGGCGCGCAACTCTTTCAACCCGGGCAGGTCGCGGGCGCTTTCCAACCCGAAATGATCAAGGAAATGCGGTGTGACCACAAAGGTGACCGGTCGTCCGGGCGTCATACGGCGGCGCCCCAGCCTGATCCACTCCATCTCCAACAATTGGTCAATAGTTCCGCGCGAGACCGATACACCGCGGATCTCTTCGATTTCGGCCCGTGTCACCGGTTGGTGATAAGCGATGATCGCAAGGGTCTCGATCGCTGCACGCGACAGTTTGCGAGTCTCGACCGTTTCCTTCTGCATCAGGAAACCAAGGTCGGGCGCGGTACGAATGGCCCATGCCTCGCCGACCTGAACCACCCGCACGCCGCGCCCTTCATAGCGCTTGCGCAACAATTCGACGGCCTGCGCCGGGTCGCTGCCATGGGGCATCCGCGCGGCCAGGTCGGACAGACTCACCGGTTCTGGGCTGGCGAACAACACTGCTTCTACCATGCGTTCCTGTTCCGCCAACGGCGGTGCTTCGAACAGGCTTTCGGTGCGGTCGTCGGACGGGTCGCTCACGTCTCGGGGTCCTTTCTGCGCACATGGATGGGTGCGAAACTGTCGGCCTGACGGATCTCCAGATGGCCTTCCTTGACCAGTTGTAACGAGGCCGCGAAGGTCGCGGCTGTCGCCGAACGGCGGCGGACAGGGTCGAGCCCCCAGCCCTCGGGCAGATAACTGGCCATTTCGGTCCAACTGCCGGCAAAACCGATCAAGCCACGCATCCGCTCCAGCGCCTGTTCCATCGTATAGACCTTGTCCCGGTCCATCACGAAGGGTCGGAATTCGTCCCGGGTCCGGGTGCGAGCATAGGCCTGCATCAGGTCGAGCAGCGAGGCAGAATAGGTGACGGTTCTGATCCGCGCGATATCCTCGCCCTGCCCCCGGCGGAAGAAGTCTCGCCCAAGCTGGTCGCGCGCCATCAGACGGGCGGCGGCATCGCGCATCGCCTGGAGGCGCTCCAACTGGAACGCCAGATGCGCGGCCAGTTCCTCGCCCGAAGGGCCGTCCTCGTCCGGGTCTGGGGGCAGCAGCAGACGTGATTTCAGGAAGGCTAGCCAAGCCGCCATCACCAGGTAATCGGCAGCCAGTTCGATACGCAGCGCCTTGGCGCGTTCGACAAAGGCCAGGTATTGCCGTGCCAGTTCCAGCACCGAGATCTTGCGCAGATCCACCTTTTGCGTACGCGATAGGGTCAACAGCAGGTCGAGCGGCCCTTCGAACCCGTCCACATCGACGATCAGCGCTTCAGCGGCCAGGCGATCGGCCACCGATGTCTGATCTTCGCTAAAGAGGTTATCCGTCATACACCTGCCCGCCCATGAGGCGCGATAGTTCCGCTTCGGCGGCGGTGATGTCAAGTTCCGCTGGCGGATGACGCACGGCCAGCGCCCGCTCGGCCCGGGCTTGCGCCGGACCAGTCATTCGACCGGCGGCTTGTGCTGCGGCTTCGCGGTCCTTCAGTGTCTGGTTACACACCAGCGCGATATCGCAGCCCGCTGCGATAGCCTTCGCGGTCTTTTCGGCGATGGTACCGGCCAATGCCTTCATCGAGATATCATCCGTCATAATCAGCCCCTGAAAACCGATCCGCTCGCGGATCAGCTCCATCACGACCGGGGAAATCGTCGCCGGGCGCGGGTCGATCTGGTCAAGGACAATATGCGCCGTCATCCCAAGTGGGAGGTCGTTGAGTATACGAAATGGTGTAAAATCGGTGTCATCGAGGTCTTCGCTGCTCGAGGAAACATGCGGCAGGTCATGATGGCTGTCGAGTGTTGCGCGTCCATGGCCGGGCATATGCTTGACCACAGGAAGAACGCCCCCCTCCAACAGCCCATCGGCCACGGTCCGCCCCAACCGGGCAACCGTCTCAGGCGCACTACCGTAGCAGCGGTTGCGCAGAAAGGCGTGGGTATGATCCCGCGCAAGGTCCAGCATCGGGGCACAATTGCTGTCTATCCCCAGGTCACGAAGCTCGGAGGCAATGAGGCGATAGCGCAGGTACATCGCCCGTTCCGCATTCTCACCCGCCCGCGCGACGTGATCGAGCGGCGGCAACCAGTTGCGCGCCAACGGCGGGCGCAGCCGCTGGACGCGGCCACCCTCCTGGTCGATCGTGATGATGCAATCGCGCCCGACCGCCTCGCGAAAGTCGGAACAAAGGGCGCGTACTTGATCCGCTGTATCGATATTGCGCCCGAACAGGATGAAACCGAACGGGTCGGCGTCTCGAAACAGTGCCTTCTCATCCGCACTGAGGCGCAGACCCTCGGCATCGAGGATGGTCGCGCCGCAACTCACCGTGTCGTCACCGGGATGCAATCGGCACGTTCCGCAACCAGAACCGAACAGAAATGACGCGCCTCACTCAGGTCGTCGAACCCCGCGGCACGAAGCCGGTAGAAGGTACGTCCGCCGCTGGACGCCTCTTGAATGACGCGCTGCTTTCCATCCATGTATTCACCGAAACGGCCATAGAGGCGATCCCATTCGGCGCGCGCGATATCCGGCGTGTCATAAGCACCAAGTTGGGCCAGGCGTGTCCCGGCCGACAACGCTTCGGGGTCCAGATCAACGGCTGTGGCCGTGCCTAGCGCAGCCTTGACCGCGGCATTGGTTGCGGCCATCGCCGAGCTATCGCTGGGTACGGCGCGACCCGGTCGCGCCATCGGTCGCAGAGACCGGTGGACCCCTGTCTCTCCGACAAGTGCGTTGCCAGAAGTCGCCTGCGCCAGATCCGCGGGATCAATAGCTGTCAACGGCGCGGGTTGCTCGATCGAAGCCAGTTCTGTCTTTTCTTCCTCCAGCAAAGCGTTTTCGCTCCCAGAAAGTTGACCTGCGCCCCGTGTAAGTTCTTGGACCAATTTATCTATCTGTCCGTTCCGGAAGGCTTCTACCGTTTCGGGCCGTACTGCATCCGTGTTGGAAAGCGAAGCTGGAATCGGCTTGATCTCGCTCATTGGAACGTCTTCGTCGCTGAGCGGCACGGGGCGCGGCGCGAGCATTAGACGATCCGCAGGAGGTGCAGCGGCACCCTGTGCGGCGACCGTATTCACCGCAAGACCCTGGTGATCGGCAGGCAATCCACCTGGATTTTCGGGTTGGATGCGCATCGGCCCTTCGAGCGCGCGCACGACCGGAACGCCGCTTACGTCCCGCATTACAAGCTTGTAACCCCAGACACCGATTCCAACGACCAGTGCCAGCGAGCCAGCCGCCCCCAGTAGGCTGACAATCCGGCCAAATCGGGGACTTCCTTGCTCGGATATACTCTCTTCCGACCGACCTTCCTCGAGGGGAAACTCAGCCACATCAAACTCTGGCACCTTGTATGAGTATTGCACTTGGTTCGGGTTCACGCGACCCGTGTAATCGAAACTCGCCATGCTCTGCCTCACTGCCCATTCGCGTAGCTCTACGGCTACGCTCAGGTTCTTCTTGCTACTGCCTCGGCCAGCGGTTCGGGCGGTTTTGTTTCGATTACCGCATCTCCTCCGCTGGAGTTACTCCGAGAATAGCAAGACCCGCCGAAATCACAACCGCCACTGAACGGGCCAATGCGATTTTTGCCTGGCTAGTGGCGGCCTCGCCATCTTGGATGAACCTGAGCTCGGTCACTTCGTTTCCACGGTTCCACAGCGAATGAAACTCGCCGGCAAGCTCGTAGAGGTAGAAAGCAATCCTGTGCGGCTCGTTGGTGCGCGCGGCAATCTCGACCAGACGTGGCCATTCGGCCAGCTTGCGGGTCACGGCAATCTCGCTCTCGTGGTTCAGCAACGTGAGATCAGCCGTGGCCAGCGTGGCGTCATCGGTGGCAATGCCCGCGTCGGCCGCCCGTCTCAGTACCGAGGATACCCGGGCATGGGCGTATTGCACGTAGAAAACCGGGTTCTCGCGGCTCTGCTCCAGCACCTTGTCGAAATCGAAATCCAGCGGCGCGTCGTTACGGCGGGTCAGCATAACGAACCGGGTCACATCCGGGCCAACCTGGTCGATCACGTCGCGCAGGGTGATAAAGGTCCCTGCCCGCTTGGACATCTTGAACGGTTCGCCGTTCTTGAACAGCTTGACCAACTGACACAGCTTGATGTCGAACGACACGCGCTTTTCGGTATCCAGCGCAGCGACAATCGCCTTCATCCGTTTAACATAGCCGCCGTGGTCAGCCCCGAACACGTCGATAATCACGTCGAACCCGCGTTTCACCTTGTCATAGTGATAGGCGAGATCAGGTGCAAAATAGGTCCAGCCGCCGTCGGACTTCTGTACGGGACGGTCGACATCATCGCCATAGTCGGTCGCCTTGAATAGCATCTGCTCACGCGGCTCCCAATCCTCAGGCGGGGCCTTGCCCTTTGGCGGTTCCAGCGTGCCGCGATAGATCAGCCCCAAATCGGTCAGCTCTTGCAGCGTGCGCTCGATCTTGCCGCTTTCATAGTAAGAACGTTCCGAGGACCAGACGTCCATCTCGACACCCAGCGCCGCAAGGTCGCCGCGGATCTGTTCCATCATCGCGGCCATGGTGAAATCGCGGAACGGATCCAGCCACTCGCTTTCCGGCTTGTCGATCATGGTGTCGCCGAATTTCTCCTTCAGCGCCTCACCGACCGGCACCAGATAATCGCCGGGATAGAGCCCTTCCTTGACCTCGAAATCCAGACCGTTGGCCTCGCGGTACCTTTCATAGGCCGAGCGCGCCAGCACATCGACCTGCGCGCCGCCGTCATTTATCCAGTATTCGCGGGTCACGTCATAGCCCGCATATTCCAGCAGCCCGGCCAGGGCATCGCCGAACACCGCGCCCCGGCAATGGCCCACGTGCAGCGGTCCGGTAGGGTTGGCCGAGACATACTCGACGTTGGCGCTCTTGCCGACGCCCATGTCGGACTTGCCGAAATCGGTGCCCTGACGCAGCACTGCACCCACCACCCTCTGCCACATCGAATGTGCCAGTGTCAGGTTGAGAAAACCCGGGCCTGCTACCTCGGTATTCGAAATGCGCGGATCGGCCGCCAGTTTCGCGGCGAGCCCCTCGGCAATGTCGCGCGGTTTTTGACCGGCCGGTTTGGCCAGAACCATGGCGGCATTGGTGGCCATATCCCCGTGCAGCGCATCGCGCGGCGGTTCGACCGCGATATTGGCGAAATCGAGGCCCTGGGGCAGCGCGCCCTCGGCTTGCATCTGTTCCAGTGCCGCCACGACCAGGGCGCGGATCTCGGTAAAGAGGTTCATCTCTGTGTCCTTTTGCTTGGTTGGCGGTTTACCACGCAAAGCGGCAAGGTCAATGGAACCGTGAGTTTCCGCTCAAATCCGGGCCGGATCGGCCCCGGTCAGCCGGGCATGATCCAACAGGGCGAAGCGGTCGGTCATACCTGCGATGTAGTCCGAGACGATCCGGGCCAGCGCCGTTTCATCGGACGCAGCGTCGATCTCTGGATGCCAGCGTTCGGGCATCTGATGCGGATCGCTTAGATAGATGGGAAACAGGTCCTCGACCACCTTTGCGACCTGGGTCCGTTTTTCCATCACCGAAGGCGCCCGATACATCCGTGTGAAAAGAAAGGCGCGGATCACCTTGAGGTCGCGCCAGACCGTATCTGAAAACCGGATCACCGGATGACCAAGGGAGCGGACATCCTCGACCGTTTGCGCCCCCGACGCGATCAGCGCGGCGCGCGAGGTTTCGATCACGTCCGATACCATTACGCCAAAAACCCGGCGCAGCGCCTCGTGCCTGCGGCGCAGCGCATCTGTCTGGGGGTAAAGCCTGTCGACCTCGGCGTAACACTCTCCCACAATAGGCAAGCCGGTGATCTGTGCGTCGGTGAAAAGCCCGGCACGCAACCCGTCATGCAGGTCATGATTGTTATAGGCGATATCGTCCGACAGAGCTGCGACCTGCGCCTCCGCACTGGCATGGGTGTGTAGTTCCAGGTCGAAGGCCACGTTGCATTCGGCCAGCGCCCAAGGCAATTCGCCCAGCACCGGGCCGTTGTGCTTGGCGATCGCCTCGAGCGTTTCCCAGGTCAGGTTCAGCCCATCGAAGGCCGCATAATGGCGTTCCAGACTGGTGACGATGCGGATCGCCTGCGCGTTGTGGTCAAACCCGCCATATGGCGCCATCAGGGCATGCAGCGCGTCCTCGCCCGTGTGGCCAAAGGGCGTGTGACCGAGGTCATGCGCCAGTGCCACCGCCTCGGTCAGTTCCGCGTTCAGGTTCAACGCGCCGGCGATGGTGCGGGCAACTTGCGCCACCTCGATGGAGTGGGTCAGCCGCGTGCGGTAATTGTCGCCCTCGTGTTCGACAAAGACTTGTGTCTTGTGCTTCAGGCGCCGAAAGGCACTGGCGTGAATAATCCGGTCCCGGTCGCGCTGAAAACACGACCGGAACACACTTTCCTCCTCGGTCACCAGACGCCCCCGCGTCCGGGCCGGATCCGACGCGAACCCCGCTCTTGTCACTCGTTCAAGTCCTTGTCGCCTGTCCTCGGGCTTTCTATATTGCACGATACCGCAGATTGAAACCGTGGAGACGGCCATGCTCTTGCCCCCTAAAGTCA
This sequence comes from Ruegeria marisflavi, assembly GCF_025673445.1. Taxonomy (NCBI): domain Bacteria; kingdom Pseudomonadati; phylum Pseudomonadota; class Alphaproteobacteria; order Rhodobacterales; family Roseobacteraceae; genus Ruegeria; species Ruegeria marisflavi. The sequence continues at coordinate 34,494 of NZ_JAOVQN010000003.1, read as the reverse complement.
CTGACCGCGCCTTTTCCCGGCTGGCCGAGATCGGCGCCTCTGGCCAGGGTCAGGCATTGCGGGTCGCTGTCGAAGGCGGCGGTTGTTCAGGATTTCAATACGAGATCGCCCTGGATGAACCAAAGGAGGACGATCTGGTGCTCGAGGGACAGGGGGAGCGGGTGGTTGTCGATGCGGTGTCGCTGCCGTTCCTGGAGAATGCCACGATCGACTTTACCGAAGAGTTAATCGGCGCCCGCTTTGTCATCGACAATCCGAACGCTACCTCGTCGTGCGGCTGCGGAACGTCGTTCTCGATCTGAACTGCCTTCAGGGATCTGTTCGGGCACGCCAAAGAGGGGCACGCTGCGGTGCCAGTTGATCCCAAAGCAGGAACAACCCCGACCCCATAACGATGGCCACGCCAAGCCACGTCATCGGTTGCGGCCATTCACCAAAGGCAAAGGCGCCCAGCCCGACCATCCAGACGAATTGCAGGTTCAACAGCGGCGTCACTACATAGGCAGCCAAGAGGCGCAACGCCACGACCAGCAGCCAGCGTGCCGAGAACAGCAGCCCGGCATAGGCTAGAACCCAGCCCATATCTGTCAATAGCATCGGCTTCCACACAAACGGCAGCGCCAGACAAGTGCTGAGCCCAAGGGCAAGATTGGGGTAGAACACCTGCGCCAGCGCGTTTTGTTCAAACCGGGCGATATAGCGCGAAAGGACGAGCGAAAACGTTCCGGTCACTACGCCGCCCATGGCACAGAGATGGCCATGTGACGCCGTGCTGATACCGCCGGGCATCAGGCAAAGAAGCCCGACAAACCCCGCGACCAAAGCAGCCCAAGCAGCCGGGCGCGGATGTTCGCCCAACAGCAGGCCGGACATCAGCGCCGCCGTGATCGGCATCAGCCCGACGAATACGAAGACATCAGCAAAAGGCAGCAAGCGGAAGGCGTAAAAGAAACAAATCGACGCCAGAACCGTCGCCGCCGCGCGCAAGGCCATGGCCCTAGGACAGGCGGTGCGCAGCGCCCTACCAGAACGCCCTCCTGCCGCAACCAGGCTAAGCGCGGCAACGATCATCCCCGAGATGGCGAACAACTGTGGCGCGGCATAGCCTTGAGCGATGAACTTAGTGATGGCGTCGGCCGAAGAGATGACAGCGGTATAGGCTACCACCAGCAGCCCGCCACCCAGCGCCGCCCTCACACCGCCACCTGCATCCGCGCTGCCCGCGCGAAGCCCGCAAAGAAACTATCGAAATGCGAACTGCTCGAAACCGCTTCAGCTAGGATATCGTGGCCTTTTTGTCCCAGCGCGGCCGTGACCCGGGGGGCCATGACCCCCCAGTCACCGCTGCGTCCAGCCCCCATTCGAAAGATGCATTCGGATATTGTCCGCAATGGGCCGGCAAAGGCCGGTTCCCGGTAAAATGCCGAGGGACCCACAGCCAACGGACCTTCGAACGCCCGCGCCCCCGCAACCCGGGCCGCCCAGCCACAAACGAGGTATTCGTGATAATCATCCTGCGCCGCCTCATTTGGGCGATCTAGAACTGTAAAAGCCCTTGCAGCGTTCAAAACCCAATCTTCCCAGATTGTTGACGGTGTCGCGCCAGCGTAGCGCATGGCGACACAGATTTCAGCCAAAAGATCCGCGTTCTGTTCCAGATAGGCGAGAATCCCGGCATATTCCAAGCTGATCAGCGCTTGAGGTGGCAATTCTGGATTCTTGCGCCCGTACTCCGACAGATAAAAAACGATATGGGTCAGCTCATACGCAGCCTTCTTGTTCGGCAAGGCAAAGGTTGCCGACCGCGAGATGAACCGGTGCAAACGCTCTGTCAGCGCGCCGTCGTCGGAGCGCAGCACGACGCCGCGCCGAGACAGCAGGCGCCGCGCCTCGGCGCGTTGCAGGTCCGACAGTTCCGCCTCGGGCAGGCCCTGCGCAGCGACCCAGTGCGCCGATGCCTCCCCCTTGGCGCCGCCGAGACCGAGGTCTTCGAGGTCCAGGCAGAGCGACAGCAAAAAGCGATAGTATTGCGGAAAGAACTCAAGCCGCTTTTCGATCTCTTGATAAAGGGCGTGGTGCGGCTCAAGCGCGGCTGGTTCCAGCGTCTGCCCCGTACATTCCAGAATGTTCAGTAGCTCGGCGTTTTCCTTGAGCCAAAAAACATCGTCGACAGAGCGCCGGTGATCGGCGAAACCGGCGACGAGGGCGGCAGGCCCCGCGAGGGGCCTGGCCAGGGTACGCCGGGCATTCAACTGGATGACGTTCGACATGAGATTTTTCTCCTGTTTCGCGGCCCCCAGTGGAAAGCCGGCCTGCCTTTTGGTCCGAGCGTCTTAGCTGCCCGACGAGAACATCTGGGTCCCTTCGCCCAGCTTGACGGCGACGGCATCCGACATCTGGCAACTGGTCGAGAACATCTGGGTTCCTTCTCCGGCCATCGAATTGGACCCGGTCATCTGGCAGCTGGTCGAAAACATGTGCACGCCTTCGCCGTCGATCACCGTCGACCGTTTGGCGGGGTTGCAGCTGGTCGAGTAGAGCTGGGTCCCCTCGCCCTCAATCGTATCCGCGCCCAGCATCGGGCCGCAGCTGGTCGAGAACATCTCGACCCCCTCTCCGATCTGGCCGCATGCCTGTGCCCTGGGTGCGGAACCCGAAGAAAACAGGCCGGTCACATCACCGTCCAACGTGCTGAAACGATCGCTTGCGAAAGCCGCGGAATAGTCAGTCTTGAACATTGCAGTCATGGTCGAAGGTCCCCTTTTAGGTGTGTTTGACCCCCTCACGGTTGCAGCCCAGCAAAATAATGAAAAGCTTTTTTCTATTTTAGATTGCAAAACATTCAGTTATCCACATTAACAAATAGAGGCAAAAATATGACATCGAAGAAAATTGCATCGCACTGCAACAATTGAATTTTTTTATCCACAAGGCAAGATTTTCATGAAAATGCCTGAATTCCTATCAATCTATTGGCGAATCAATTTCCAGAATCGCGGTGTGACACCCTCAAGGAGCAGGGCTGTGTCTTGCCCCTATGTCCCTTTCAGGGATAGACCGTCTGTGAAAAGGACAGGGAGCGCCTCCATGAAGATCGCCACCTTCAACATCAACGGGATCAAGGCTAGGATAACCGCCCTGCCCGGGTGGCTGGACCAAACCCAGCCCGACGTTGTCGTCTTGCAGGAAATCAAGAGCGTCGACGATGCTTTCCCGCGCGAACTGTTCGAGGAGCGGGGTTACAATGTCGAGACACACGGACAGAAGAGCTTCAACGGGGTGGCGATCCTTTCGAAACTCCCACTCGAGGATGTGACCCGCGGCCTGCCGGGAGACGACACCGACGAACAGGCGCGCTGGATCGAGGCCACGGTTGTCGGAAAAATGGCGCTGCGGATCTGCGGCCTCTACCTCCCGAATGGCAACCCGGTCGAACTGGATGTAGATGGGAATCCGGTTCCGGGCGGCAAATACGCTTATAAACTAAACTGGATGGAGCGGATGCGCCGCCGCGCCGCCGAATTGCTAGTCGCAGAGGAACCGGCCCTGATGGCTGGAGATTACAACATCATCCCCCAGCCCGAAGATGCAAAGCGCCCCGAATCCTGGCGCGAGGATGCGCTGTTTCGCCTCGAAAGCCGGGCCGCGTTTCGCCGAATTTTGAACCTCGGGTTTACCGAAGCCTTTCGCGCCCGGGAACAGGGGCCGGGTCACTATTCCTTCTGGGATTATCAGGCCGGCGCTTGGAACAGGAATGACGGGATACGGATCGACCATCTGCTGCTCAGCCCACAGTCCGCCGATCTGCTGACGGATTGCGGCATCGACAAATCCGTTCGTGGCGACGACAAGCCATCGGACCACGTGCCGGTCTGGATCACGCTCGACCTCTGATGGCTCAATCGCCGCAGGTCACATCGTGGCGATAGATCCAGTCGAACTGCCGAACCATGCGAACAGGTGCCGCCATTCCGCCAAGACGAAGCGCCACATGCGCCGCGGCGCGAACCGGCCCTGACCGCAGATGGTATTTCCAGGCATTGCCATTGGCAGCCGCGACCACCCGCTCGACCCGAGGCCGTCGGCGGTTCTGATAGGCCTCCAGCGCAATTTCGATCCCGGGCGCCCGCGCCAGTTCCTCGGCTAGAACCCAGGCGTCCTCCAGCGCCATGTTCGCGCCCTGCGCCATGAATGGCAGGGTCGGATGCGCCGCATCGCCCAGGATTGTAACCCGGCCCTTGTGCCAGCAGCTGGCCACAGGATGCCGGAACAGCCCCCACAGACCCGGGTCTACAACCCTGCCCAACAACGACATGGGCAGGTCCGAGAAATCGCTGAACGCGGCCCGCAGGTTGTCGGCGTCGTCCGAATGGCTCCAGCTTTCCGCCGCCCAATCTCGGCGCTCCTGCACCGCGACCAGATTGACCAGACTGCCGTTCCTCAGAGGGTAACACACAAGGTGCCGCCCGGGCGCCATGAACACGCGGGCCTCGTCGGCAAGGCCGATGTCATTCGGCACTGTTGCCCGCCAGGCCACCTGCCCCGTGAAGAACGGGTTTGACGACCCGTTCAGCGCCTTGCGCGCGGGGCTGTGAAGCCCATCGGCCCCGACAATCAGATCCGCCGAGATTCGGGCGCCGCTGGTCATGCGCAAAGTCGGTGGCGACCCGGGCTCTACACTGTCAACTTTTTGCAGCAGGCGAATGTTGATGCCTGCCTGCCGTACGGCATCCGCCAGCAGGTCGATCATGTCGGCCCGATGTACAAAGGCAAAGCGCAGGTCGTGCGCATGGCGCATCAGATCAAGCCGCAGAACCTCGCCCCGACGATTGTAATCAGCCAGCACCACGGCACGACACCGGATCGAAGCTGCCTCAAACTCCTTTTGCAGGCCAAGCGCTGTCAGGACCGCCGCGCCATTTGGGCTGACCTGAATGCCAGCGCCAACTTCGGTGATTGCTTCTGCCTGCTCCAGTACGCTCACGTCGGCACCACGCGCCTTCAGAGCCAATGCCGCGGCCAACCCGCCAATCCCGGCGCCTACGATGACGATTTTGATACCGTTGAGTTGCATGGCACTCCCTTAACGGAAAAACGCCGAGGCAAAAGCCTCGGCGTTTTCGCAGATTGTCGCAGTATCAGCGGATCAATCGTCGCGATGGACCTTTTCACGGCGCTCGTGACGTTCCTGTGCCTCCAGCGTCATGGTGGCAATTGGGCGCGCATCGAGACGCTTGAGCGAAATCGGATCTCCGGTGACCTGACAATAACCAAACTCACCTTCGTCGATCCGCCGCAGAGCGGCGTCAATCTTGGCGACCAGTTTGCGCTGGCGGTCACGGGTCCGGAGCTCCAGAGCCCGATCCGTTTCCTCGCTGGCGCGATCCGCCACGTCAGGAATGTTGCGCGTGCTGTCCTGCAAGCCTTCGATCGTGTCGCGGCTTCCCGCCATCAATTCGGTTTTCCAATTAAGCAGCTTGCGGCGGAAATACTCAAGCTGCCTGTCGTTCATGAATGGCTCGTCTTCGGCCGGGCGATAGTCTTCCGGCAGAAAGGATTCCGGCTTCATCTTTGCTCCCTCGGTATGGCCAACAACGTCCGTATCGGTAGTGTGTTCAGACATTCGGCACCCCCTTCTGCCGCTGCCTTTAACCGACGGGCCCGGGAATGTCACTACACAATGACATGCAAAAGCGACCAAATCGGGCCCCAGAGCGGAAAACTTCATGGCGCTGAAATTTAAGGCTCAAACCCTTGTTTTTCTGGCAATTCATCAATGATCTACAAAAGCGGCAGGCATTGTTACGTGGCGGAACCAGATTGACAGGACGCAAAATTGGCCGCACTTGACCGCACTCGCCACAACACGCGACGCAGCGGCGTGCCTTGCCAAACGGTCAGCGTCCCTTTACCTCACCTGCGATACGCGCCGCCGAAGGGATTTGCCATGACCGCACGTTTTCAGGGAACCGCCGAATATGTGGCGACCGAGGATCTGACCATCGCGGTCAATGCAGCCGTGACGCTGGAACGGCCTTTGTTGGTAAAGGGCGAACCCGGCACCGGCAAGACCGAGTTGGCCCGTCAAGTCGCCGGTGCTCTGGGCTTGCGGATGATCGAATGGAACATCAAGTCGACGACTCGCGCGCAGCAGGGCCTGTATGAATACGATGCCGTCAGCCGACTGCGCGACAGCCAGTTGGGCGAAGAGCGCGTTCATGACGTTTCGAACTACATCAAGAAGGGCAAGCTGTGGCAGGCCTTCGAGGCGGATGAAAAGGTGGTTCTGCTGATCGACGAGATCGACAAAGCCGATATCGAGTTTCCCAACGACCTTCTTCAGGAACTCGACAAGATGGAGTTCCACGTCTACGAAACCAGTGAAACGATCAAGGCGCGGAACCGGCCGATCGTGATCATCACGTCGAACAACGAAAAAGAACTGCCGGACGCTTTCCTGCGTCGCTGCTTCTTTCACTACATCCGGTTTCCCGATGAAACCACGATGCGCCGGATCGTCGAGGTTCACCATCCCGGCATCAAGGAAGCCTTGCTGAGCACCGCGCTGACCCAGTTCTACGAGATTCGCGAGACCTCGGGCCTGAAGAAGAAACCCTCGACATCCGAGGTTCTCGACTGGCTGAAACTCCTGCTGGCCGAAGATTTGACCGCCGAAGACCTGCGCCGCGACGGCGCAAACGCCCTGCCGAAACTGCATGGTGCGTTGCTCAAGAACGAGCAGGATGTGCATCTTTTCGAACGTCTCGCCTTCATGGCGCGAAACAAGCGCTGAATCGGTATATTGGTTCCAAGACGTGGGCGGTCCCGTTGCGGCCGCCCATTTTGTTTCGAAAATACTGGTAAATGAGCCCTTAAATCGCCTTGTCGCGCTTGCTTTGACCCCGTTGCCGATGCGACCATGATCTTGCGAAACGGATCCGGCCACCCACGGAACGGACGCGACGACAGGTTCTTGGTATCATTGAGCAGTGACAAAGATGCAGATTTTCAGCACCGTTACCCCCACAAAGTCTACGCCGCGCAACCGCATCGGAATGCGTTTGGCTCATACGCTGTCTTTGGTCTCGGTTCTTGGTCTCGCGGCTTGTTCGACTGTCCCGCTCGAAGATACGCCGACACGCGCCCAGACCACGGAATTCTCAGTCCAGCCGATGAAGAGTTTCGGCAGCCCGCAGCCGCAACCCGCACAACGCTCCAACGGCAATATCGCGGCCGACTTCCTGTCTCTGCATTTCCAACTGGAGAGTGGGCGGGAATTGCCGGTGTTCACGCGCTTCGAAACTCCGATCACGGTCCGTGTGACGGGCTCTCCGCCGCCGAGCCTGCAACCAGATCTGACCCGTCTGCTGGGTCGGATGCGCAACGAAGCAGGCATCGACATCCGCCAGATCACCGCCGGTGCGGCCAATATCACCATCGAGGCCGTCAGCCGCGAGGAGATCGGCCGTGCGTTGCCGCAGGCCGCCTGTTTCGTGGTTCCGAACGTGTCCAGCCTGAGCGAATTTCGCCGCGACCGCCGCAAGGACAAGACCAATTGGGGTAGTCTGCGCAACCGGGAACGGCTAGGTGTGTTCGTTCCCTATGACAGCAGCCCGCAAGAGTTGCGCGACTGCCTGCACGAGGAACTGGCGCAGGCCATCGGCCCGCTGAACGATCTCTACCGCCTGCCCGATTCGGTCTTTAACGACGACAATATCCATACCGTCCTAACAGGATTCGACATGCTGGTGCTCAAGGCGACTTACGCGCCGGAACTGCGCAGCGGTATGACACGCGCCGAGGTGGCAGCCGTCTTGCCCGACATCCTGGGTCGTCTCAATCCCCGCGGCGTGACCTATGCGCCACAACCGGTGACTGCAACTCCGCGAGAATGGATCGAAGCGGTCCAGACCGCGCTTGGCCCCGGCACCGCCTATCAGACCCGGCTGGAATCGGCCAATCGCAGCGCGCATCTGGCCCAGGCCTGGGGCTGGACCGACCACCGCCGCGCGTTTGGACATTACATGATGGGCCGGATGTTGCAGTCTGGCGACCCACAATTGGCCCAGCGGCATTTCCTGACCGCGATGCAGTACCTGCAATCGACCCCGGGAACCGAACTGCACCGCGCGTATGTGACGACACAGACCGCGGCACATGCCATCACCCTGGGCGATGCAGCCAGCGCGCTGGCGCAGATACGCCCGATGCTGCCGGTGGCGCAGCGTTCGGAAAACGCAGCCCTTCTGTCGACCCTGATGATGCTCGAGGCCGAAGCGCTCGAGCTCCTGGGTGATGCAGAGAAAGCACGCGCCGTGCGGCTGGACAGCGTCGGCTGGGCACGTTACGGGTTCGGCTCGGACTGGGCGGTTCGCGCCAAGATGCAGGAGATCGCGGCGCTGAACCCCCGCAACAGACTGGGCGGGTAAACACGCATGATTGTCATCACGGCGGCGCTGGTGGGCGCCCTTCTTGGCGGCCTGACCGCCAAGCGACGTAACGGCACGGCTGCCGATATCGCACAGTATGCGGTGGGTTACGCAATTGCCTTTGCTCTTCTTGGGATGATAGCAACATTGGTGATCCACCGTCTGATGGTCTAAGCCGATGTTCCTGCCCTTTTTCGAGAATTTGCGCAAAGCCGGGGTGCCGGTGTCGTTGCGCGAATACCTGACCTTTCTCGAAGGTATGAAGAAAGGGCTGGCCACTTACGATGTCGAGGCCTTCTATTACCTGGCCCGCGTGTCGATGGTGAAGGACGAACGCAATATCGACAAGTTCGACCGCGCCTTTGCCGCCAGTTTCAAGGGGCTGGAAGAGATCACCTTTGAGCAGGTGATGGAGGCCGTGGACATCCCCGCCGACTGGCTGGAGAAGATGGCCGAAAAGTATCTGTCGCCCGAGGAAAAGGCCGAGATCGAGGCGCTGGGCGGGTTCGACAAGCTGATGGAGACGCTGCGCGAACGGCTCAAGGAACAAGAGGGCCGCCACCAGGGCGGCAACAAGTGGATCGGCACCGCCGGCACCTCTCCCTTTGGCGCCTATGGCTACAACCCCGAAGGCGTGCGGATCGGCCAGAAGGAAAGCCGCCACCAGCGCGCGGTCAAGGTCTGGGACAAGCGCGAGTTCAAGAATCTCGACGACACGGTCGAACTGGGCACCCGCAACATCAAGGTGGCGCTGAAACGCCTGCGCCGCTGGGCCCGCGAGGGCGCGGCGATGGAGCTGGACCTGGATGGCACCATCCGCGCCACCGCCGAACACGGCTATCTGGACGTCAAGGAACGCCCCGAACGGCATAACGCGGTCAAGGTGGTGCTGTTCCTGGACGTGGGCGGCTCGATGGACCCGCACGTGAAGGTGGTCGAAGAGCTGTTTTCGGCGGCGCGTGCCGAGTTCAAGCATCTGGAATATTACTACTTTCACAATTGCCTCTACGAAGGCGTCTGGCGCGACAACCGCCGCCGCTGGGATACGCAGATCCCCACCCATGAGGTGCTGCGCACCTATGGGCCCGATTACAAATGCATCTTTGTGGGCGATGCCTCAATGAGCCCCTACGAGATCGCCTATCCCGGCGGCGCCAACGAGCATTGGAACCAAGAGGCAGGTCAGGTCTGGCTCGCGCGCGCGCGCGAGCAATGGGCCAGCAATCTCTGGATCAACCCGGTGCCCGAGAAATACTGGGACTATACCCATTCCATCGGCATGATCCGCGAGATTTTCGACGACCGGATGGTGCCCATGACTCTGTCGGGGCTGGAACAGGGCATGCGGGTGCTGACCCGCTGACCGCCACTTGCGCGGCGGCCAGCAACATCCTGCGTTCAGTACACGACCCCGGCACAAACCGGCTCTCCGGTCTCGGTGGTGGCGAGGCTATAGCCTTCGGGACAGACCGGATTGCCCAACTTGTCGAACGAGGGGGCTTCAAGGATCTGAACCGGCTCGGGTTCGGGCTCGGAACAGCCCATCAGCGGCAGGGCAAAGGCAATCAATAGGGTCAATCTGGTCATCATCGCTCGTGGTTCCTTGCATCAAAGCGCGCGGCTACATCGGGCCGCCGGTGGCACGCTAGGCGCGGGCTCTTTGGCGCGACAAGCCCCTTGCGCGGACCCGAATGAAACCAGCGGAAACCCTGTCTGCGGTGCGGGATGCGGGGGCAGAACTCTGCCCAGAAAGCCGCCCGGAACCGGGTATGCCCTGCCATCGGCGGCTTGCCGCTTGCCCCGGGCCCCGGAACGCCCCATATCTGACCCATGTTGCGCGTCACCCCGATCCTGTTGGCGGTTCTCTACGCCTTTGCCATGTACCATTTCTCGGCCTGGCGGACCCGGCGCGAGCTGGATGCCCGCTCGACCGAACTGGCCGACCCGGCGCTGAAACGGCTGACCGACCGGCTGGCGGCGGCCCTGGGCGTGGCCCGCGTACCGGTGCATATATACGAGATCGACCCGGTCAACGGGCTGGCCGCCCCTGACGGACGCATCTTCATCACGCGCGGCTTCTACCGCAAATATCAAAGTGGCGAGGTTACCGGCGAGGAACTGACATCGGTCATTGCGCACGAATTGGGGCATGTGGCGCTGGGCCATTCGCGGCGCCGGATGATCGACTTTTCCGGCCAGAACGCCATGCGCACCGCACTCGCCATGCTGCTGGGTCGGTTCATCCCCTTCTTCGGCGTCTGGATTGCCAATATGCTGACCACCCTGCTTGCCGCGCGGCTGAGCCGGGCGGACGAGTACGAGGCCGACGCCTATGCCGCCGCCCTGTTGACCAAGGCGGGTATCGGCGTGGCGCCGCAAAAGGCGCTGTTTCACAAGCTCGACGCGCTGACCCAGCAGCGCGCGGGCGTGGCGCCAGCCTGGCTGCTCAGCCATCCCAAAACGGCCGAGCGCATCGCCGCGCTCGACCGGCTCGAAGCGCGCTGGCAGCCTCGCTGACCCTCAGGACAGTTCTCATGCTCTATTCCCTGCTCGACCTTGCCCCGGTGCCCGAGGGTAGCGACATTCTTCAGGCGCTGGCCAACAGCGCCGATCTGGCCACCCACGCCGAGGCGCTGGGCTATCACCGCTACTGGCTGGCCGAGCATCACAACATGCCCGGCATCGCCAGTGCGGCACCCGCCGTGCTGATCGGCCATATCGCCAGCCGGACCAGCCGGATGCGGATCGGCGCCGGTGGCATCATGCTGCCCAACCATGCGCCCTACATGGTGGCCGAGGCCTTTGGCACGCTGGCCGCGCTTTATGGCGACCGCATCGACCTGGGGTTGGGCCGTGCGCCCGGCACCGACATGGCCACCGCGCGCGCCCTGCGCCGGGGTCTGTCGCAGCAGGACAGTTTTCCGCAGGATGTGATCGACCTGGTCGGTTTTCTCGGCCCCGAGGACCCGGCGGCCCGGGTACGCGCCTTTCCCGGCCAGAACACCCATGTGCCGGTCTGGATCCTGGGGTCCAGCCTCTATGGCGCGCAATTGGCCGCGCAGCTGGGCTTGCCATACGCCTTTGCCTCGCATTTCGCGCCGCAGGCGCTGGAGGAGGCGCTGGACGTCTACCGCCGCGCCTTCCGCCCGTCGGCCTATCTGAATCAGCCCCATGCGATGATGGCGATCAATGTCTTTGCCGCCGAAACCGACGCCGAGGGGGTGCGCCTGCGCACCACCATGCAACAGGCCTTTGCCCGGCTCAGGATGGGGCGGCCCGGCAAACTGCCGGCACCGGTGGACGATATCACAGCGCATCTGGACCGCGCCACGCTGGCCGGGGTGAATGCCGCGCTCAGCATCTCGGCGGTGGGCAACGCCGGGACCGTGCGCGCCGATCTGACCCGCATCATCGACCGCTATCAACCCGACGAGGTGATCCTGACCGGACAAATCCACGATCACGCCGCGCGCAAACGCTCGTTCGAGATCGCGGCCGGGATCCTGCGTTCACTCTGAGCGGTAGTGTTCCAGCGCCTTGCCCAGCCGGGGCAGCCGGGCCTTCTTCATCAGACTGCGGAGAGTCCATGTCTTGCCGGACAGGCGGTTGGCCTCATCCAGCACTTTTGCCGCCATGCGCGCAAAACCCTCAGGGCCATCATTGAAAAACTGCAAAAGGAGTGCATCCGGGTCGATCCTATCCAGCCCTTCCTCGGCCAGGATATTGCGCGGGAAATCGGAACGGTTGAGGGTAACGATCGCATCCGCCGACCCGGCGATGGCCGTGGCCAGAACATGGATATCCGCCGGATCCGGCAGCCAGAGGCGCGCCTCGACGCCCGGCGCTTGCGGCACCTCGGCCCTGGGCCAGGTGGCGCGTGTCAGCGTGATCTCGGCGCGCGCCTGCGCCTCCCCCGCCGGCCCCAACTTGACCGCCGCGCGTGCCCATTCCTCCAGGATGCGGGCCGACCAGAGCGGCGTGAAATGCCCCAGCCGCGCCGCGCCCAGCAGCATCTCGCGCATGACCGTGGGATAGATCACGCAAGTGTCGAGCACCGCTTTCACAGCCGGAAGAACACCGCCTTGAGATAGCCGCTCTCGGCCAGTTGCGGCAGCTGCGGATGATCCGGCCCGGCAAAACCGGTATGGATCAACTGCCCGCTGCGCCCGGCGCGGCCGATGCCGCGTACGCTGGCCTCGCGGAACCGCGACAGATCGGCGGCATGGGAGCAGGAACACAGACCCAGATAACCACCCGGCCGCACCAGCGCCGCAGCCAGCCGCGCCACCCGTTCATAGGCGCGTAGTCCCGCATCCAGCGCCTGTTTCGAGGGTGCGAAGGCGGGCGGATCGCAGATCACCACATCAAATGTTTCGCCTTCCTCGCCCAGCGCGGTCATCACGTCAAAGGCGTCACCCTGCCGAGTGTCGAACCGCCCGGCCAGGCCCGAGGCCAGCGCCCCCTGTTCGGCCAACGTCAGCGCCGGGGCAGAGCCATCAACCGCCAAAGCACTACCCGCGCCGCCGGCCAGCATCGCCAGCGCAAAGCCACCCACATGAGAGAACACATCCAGCACCCGCGCGCCCTGCCCCGCCAGCCGCGCGGCAAAGGCATGGTTGGGGCGCTGGTCGTAGAACAGACCTGTTTTCTGGCCCCCGGTCAGATCTGCCATATAGGTCGCGCCATTCATAGGCACAGGAACCGGCGCCACAGGCGCCGCCCCGGCCAGCACCGCGTTCTGGTCATCTAGCCCTTCGAGTGACCGCGTCCGGCCCGATGCATTCTTCAGAACAGTGCTGACACCAGTGACCTTGATCAGCGCCGCGCTCAGCAAGCCCAGATGTGCCTCGGCCCAGGCGGCATTCGGCTGGATCACACCCGCGTCACCGAACCGGTCGATGATGACGCCCGGCAACCCGTCGGCTTCGGCGTGGACAAGGCGGTAAAAAGGCGCGTCAAACAGGCGTTCGCGCATCGCAAGCGCCCGGGTCAGCCGCGCCTCGAACCAGGTGGCGTTCAAATCCGCCTCGGGGTCGCGATCCAGCATCCGTGCCAGAATGCGCGAGCCGGGATTGACCGCCACCAACCCCAAGGCTGTGCGGTTGTCATCCTCGAGCACCGCAACCGTTCCCGGCGCGATCTTGCGGGTGCGGCGGTCGGTGACCACCTCGTTATCGAACACCCAAGGTGCCCCATGACGGATGGCACGGGCGTTGGCCTTGGGCTTCAGGCGGATGCGGGGACGGTCAAAAACGTCAGAGGGCGCTGTCATGAGCGCCCTCTTAATCTCATTCCCAGTGGCTGGGAAGTGTTAGAGGCGATTCATCACCTGGATGATACCCAGCGATGCATTCTTATATCCTTCGGGATCGGTCAGCTCTTGCTGGATCACCCAAGCCAAGTGATCGGTGATACGCACTTTCTGGGTCTGACCACGTGCCTCGGCATTGATCGCCTGTTGGCCGCCAAACGCCTCGAGATCGGCGCGCACTTCGCGCGGCGGCATCAGCTGCGCGCCTGTGGCCGGATCCTTGAGGGTGATGTCAAAGGTGATCGCATGGATGCCACCAGTGGTATACCGTGCCTTTTCGGTCAACGCGTGAAAGCGTTTGAGGACGATTTCCAGGTCGGCGTTGACCGGGCCGCTCAGCGGGCTGACGCCACGCACCATTGCGTCCTGCACAATCTTCTGCACCTGAGCGTGACGGTCGCCGATCGGATCCTCGCGCCAGACAATGTCACCACGCGGCAGATAGCTGTTGCGTTCCGAAACCTTGAGAGAACGCGGCACAACAACGGTAACCGAATTGATCTGCACGGGCGACTGGCCCGGCGCAATGGTCAACCCGCCCGTGTCGTCGGTTGCGGCGCGCGCCACAACATCCCCGTGTGGGATAACGACTTGTCCCGTTGCGGCCTGCGGTTTCGCCGCGATCTGCGGCTGGATAAGGTCATAGCCGGCCGGCGCACTGACGGCCGAATTCGGAAGATCCTCAAAAGGAGCGTTACGGGTAGGAATATCGACAGCCGTACAAGCCGTAACGGTCAGCCCTAAACCAGCTGCTAGGAAAATCCGCAAGGTCTTCATCGTTACTTCTCCTTGACCGGGTTGCGACTCCCACAGCCGCTACCGTTTGAAGGGAATTTGATGGAGAATTGGGGCGACTTTGCGACAAATTGAGTACGATTCGAAGATTGTTGCTCGGATCGATACGGTCAGTTTCTATCTCGCGAACGCCAACCACCGCGCCTTTTGGGGGTGGCCGTGGCGCTCAGCCCGTCCCGGATGACGTCTGTCATCGGATGATCGGGCGCCTCTGGCCCGTAGCGAGAAATCAGGTCGCTCAGCGCCTCGCGCTGATCCAGTCCGATGGGCAGGCTCAACGCCCAGTCAAGGAAGATGGTGCGGCATTCCTGAAGCGTTATGCCTTCGATTCTATAGGATTCAAAGATCAACCCTTTGGGATCGAACCGGTCACCCGTCTTTGGCATCTTCCCACTCTCCCACCGCCGCGTCGATCAGATCTGCCGACACGGCATAGTTTTCCTCCAGCGCGGCGGCCAACTGTTCAATCGTTCCAAATCCGGTACTGCGACACAGGAACACCGCGCCGCCCTCACCCATGCTTTCGGGCAAAATCAGTGTACTGGACAGCAATCGTGCTGCAGTCTGTACCGACCAGAATAGGTCGTATGCATGCCGAAGTGAGTGTGCATCTGCGACCTCCAACCAACCGGCAGCGACCGCGGCGTCGAGACCCGAGGCCACGTCGTGCGCGGCACTTCCGGCAAGCAAGGCGCCCGCCTGGGCGACCAGTTCGATGTCCAGCATCCGCCCCGGCCCGGTCTTTGCATCCCAGAGGCCAGACGGGACCTTGGCAGCCGCAAGTCTGGCGCGCATGTCGGCGATTTGCCGCAATACCTGGTCCTGTTCCGAACGACCTGACAACAACTCTTTTCGGAAGGTCTCGATATCAACCGCCAGTTCCGGGTTTCCAGCCACCGGACGGGCGCGCGTGAGCGCCAAATGCTCCCACACCCAGGCCTCGCTTTGCTGATAAGCGGTGAAACTGGCCCAGCTTGTGGCAACCGGTCCCTGATTCCCCGAAGGTCTGAGGCGCATGTCCACCTCATAGAGCTTTCCTTGCGACATCGGCGCGGTCAACGCTGTGATCAAGGCCTGCGTCAGTCGGGCGTAGTAAGTTCGCGTCGCAAGAGGGCGCGGCCCATCAGAGTTTTCGACATCTTGTGGATCATAGATAAGGATCAGGTCCAGGTCGGACTGGGCGTTGATTCTGCCCGCCCCCAACGATCCCATCCCCAGAACCGTGGCACCCCGTCCAGGGGGCATACCATGTTTGGCGGAAAATTGATCAATAACAACCGGCAAGACCGCGGCAATGACCGCTTCTGCCAATTCCGCGTATTGCACCCCGGCCCGGTCGGCTCCGATCAATCCGCGCAGGTGGTGCACACCGATGCGGAAATGCCATTCCTTGGTCCAGCGCCGCGCCATATCCAGACGCAATTCGTAATCGGGTTCCGCCGCAAGCTTTTCGGACAGTTCGGTCTTCAATACCTCCAGCCCGGGCCAGCGGTCAAAAAACGACCCCCCAATGACCGCGTCAAAAACACCGGAGTTCCGGGACAGGTAACTGGCCAGCATGTTGCTGGTACCAACAATGTCGATCAGCAACTCGATCAGTTGCGGGTTGGCTTCGAAGAGCGAAAACAGTTGCACACCCGCCGGCAGACCGGCCAGGAAGCCATCAAGCGCCAGCAATGCCTCGTCCGGCTTTGCCGTCTTAGCCAACCGCCTCAGCAGTTCCGGCTTCAGACGCTCGAAGATCCGCCGCCCGCGTTGCGAACGCAGTGCGGGATATGTGGGCCAGCGCGACAGAACGTTTTCGTCGAATTCGACCGTTTCGACAGGTTGCTGCGCCTGACCGCTGCGGCTTCCCGGCGCGAAGAACCCCTCGGTCAACTCATGCACTTCGTTCAGCCTGCGGGTGATGTCCGCCGTCATCTGCCCGACATCGGTCCCCATCAGGCAGGCGACCCGCTCCAAGCCATCCTTGGTCTGCGGCAACCGGTGGGTTTGCGTGTCATGCACCATCTGGATGCGGTGTTCAACTTCCCGATGGGCCCTGTAGTGGTCGGCGAGCCGGTCGGCGACATCGTGCGGCACCCATTCCTTGGCGGCAAGCGCCTCCAGCCCCGGCACGGTACCGCGCATCCGCAAGTCGGGATCACGCCCGCCGGCGATCAACTGTCGGGTCTGGGTAAAGAACTCAATCTCGCGAATGCCACCCCGCCCCAGCTTCATGTCATGGCCGGGGATTGTCAGCGGTCCGCCCGTCCCTTTGTTCTCGCGAATGCGCAGGCGCATGTCATGCGCGTCCTGGATCGCGGCGAAATCTAGATGCCGCCGCCAGACAAATGGTCGCAATGCCTTGAGAAAGCGCGCGCCAGCGTCAAGGTCGCCTGCGCAGGGGCGCGCCTTGATATAGGCGGCCCGCTCCCAGGTCCGGCCCAGGCTTTCGTAATACCGTTCGGCTGCCTCCATCGCCATGCAGACCGGTGTCACCGCCGGATCAGGCCTGAGCCTCAGGTCGGTGCGGAACACATAGCCATCGGCGGTCTTATCGCTGAGCGTCGAACAAAAGTTGCGCGTTGCTTTCACCATCCCCTGCCGCGCATCGTAGAAATCGTCGGGGTCGTACCGGGTTTCATCAAAGAGCACGATCAGGTCGATATCGGAACTATAGTTCAGCTCGTGCGCCCCCATCTTGCCCATCGCCAGAATGACCATCCCGGCCGCGCATTCAACGTCATCCTCGGATTGACCGGGCAGCTTTCCCCGCCGGACCAATGCGGCGATCTCGGCTTTGGCGGCCACATCGGCGGCCAGTCCCGCGAAATCGGTGAGCAGCCCCGTCACCCGTTCCAGCGGCCAGGCACCGGACAGGTCCGCAAGCGCGGTCAACAATGCCAATCTTTGCTTCGCGCGCCGCAGCCCCGGCTTCAACTGATCAGGGGGCAAGGCGCGGACAGCAGCCAGTTCAGCCGCGACCGCAGCGTCCGGATCTGTCAGCGCTTCGGGGAGCCAGCCGGTTTCAAGTGCCATCAGGCTCATCAGATACGGGCTCGATCCACCGGCACCGGCCACGAGATCGGACATCTCGCCGGTGAATTCGGGGAACAGACTGCGCGCTTCCCTCGCAAGGTCGAGGTCAAACGCTCGGGGAAGTCGGGATATTGCAAGGCCGGTTGTCATAGCTCCAATAGCGCAGCCTCATAGTGCCGCGTCAATGCGGCAAAGCTTGATCTCCCGACCGAATTCCGGCAGGCCTGTCAGCATGAGCAAAAGCCTTTCCCGCGTCCGCTCTGCGCTGCATGCCGCAGGAGTCGCCCCACGCATTCAAGAGACCGGGAACGCGCGCACCGCCCGTGATGCCGCAGCCGCAGCCGCAGCCGCAATTGGTTGCGAACGGGATCAGATCGTCAAGACGATTGTCTTTGAAGGCGTCGACAGCGGCTCACTCCTTCTTTTCCTGACAGCAGGCGGCAATCAGGTTGATACTGCGCTTGCCGCGACGTTGGCCGGAGAAGATCTGAAACGCGCCGCCCCTGACAATGTGCGCAAGACCACCGGGTTCGCTGTCGGCGGCGTGTCCCCTATCGGGCACCTCTCCCCTGCGCGCGCCTTCATGGATCCCCGCCTGATGGAATTCACGCTAGTCTGGGCAGCCGCCGGAACGCCGCGCCATGTGTTCGCAATTTCGCCGCGAGAGTTAGCGGCCCTAACTAAAGCCGAGCGCGCCACGTTCACGACCGGAATCTAGACCGCATCGATTACCTATTCGGGACCAGTGCCTGGAAAACCCGAAAGAAGTGTGGGCAACAATGGCAATTTGGCAGATGACCTCGCATCGTCTTTTGCAGACTTCGGCAGGCTATGCGGCGTATCCTTCGTCCAATCTCTATGAAATGAAGGTCGATAATGCAGATGCTTTGGTTTACGTCTACTTGAGCCCGACCGGCGTCAACGGGAAAGGGGGTTGTCAGCCAGAAACATCGTTCCGGCCACTATTGGTGTTGTTGTAAGATTGGATTGCCTAAGCCGCCGCTAGGATGGTTGCAAATGGTTCAGGCCGCGCCGTCTCGGGTGTCTCGGAGACATCAGCCCCGAAACCATGATTGACGTCGAGCGCGCGGCGCACGTTCTCTACTTGCAGCGAACAGCTTTCGGCGAGGAGGTCTCGACGAGCAATCTCGCCGTCTCGCCGGACCAACCGGAGCGATTTAACCTGATTGCGCTGGAGCCGATACTCGAAGACGTGGGAACCCTCACCTGACCAGGTCAGCGCAGCATCGGTGCCTTTGGCGACAGGCCACCTCGCCTCTCCCCGAGGTCGGAGGCGACAAACCGAAGCTGGCGAAGCTCAAACGCGGCCCTATTGACTGCCGAGAGGGGACTTGGAATTGCCCTGGTTTCGTGGAGAGCGTTTAGCTCACTTCGCGGGCCTTTCACGCGCTGTCTCAAGACCCTCAGAGGTCTCACGCCTTACGAACACCTCTGAAAAGTCCGGACTTCAAAGCCGGGCACTTT
This sequence comes from Ruegeria marisflavi, assembly GCF_025673445.1. Taxonomy (NCBI): domain Bacteria; kingdom Pseudomonadati; phylum Pseudomonadota; class Alphaproteobacteria; order Rhodobacterales; family Roseobacteraceae; genus Ruegeria; species Ruegeria marisflavi. The sequence goes on along the minus strand of NZ_JAOVQN010000003.1, from coordinate 15,453 downwards.
CATCGTCGACCCGATTTACCAGATGCCGGAACTGATCAACTAGTCAGAATAACATCTTTCGACGCTGCGTGTCCCTAGCAGAACAAATCGTTGCTAAGCGAGAACAGCATCAACGAGAGGATCAGGGTTATGCCGATTCCCATCAGTACCCTCAACACGTTGTCGCTGGGGGGTTTTCCCGCCACCGCCTCGTAGGCGTAAAACATCAGGTGCCCACCATCCAGTGCCGGTATCGGGAACAAATTCAACAACCCCACTGCCGTGGACAGCACCGCGATGAAAGCGATAAAACTTTGCGCCCCCTGGCTGGCAACGGCCCCCGAGGCTTGTGCGATGCCGATCGGTCCGGAGATGTTGCAGGTCGAAATCTGACCGGCAATCATATGCCAAAGACCGGACAGCGACGACTGAACGATGTTGTAGGTACCTTCGACTCCAGCCACCAGTGCCGCACCCACACCGGGTGTTGTAGTTGCCGGCTCGAAAGCCTGTCCACTGGCAACGCCAATCCGCCAGTTCGTCTCGTACCCCCCTTCGGGCTTAGGTGAGTCGGTTCTGCGCGGCACAAGTAGCAACTGCAAGGTCTCGTCGCCCCGCCAAACGTCCAAAACCAAAGGTTTGCCCTCTGATCCCTCGACCGTCTCCTTTAACTGACGAAAGGCAACAATCGGTGTCCCATCTATGGCTGCAATCACATCGTCGGGGCGCAGCCCCGCATCCTGCGCCGCACTGCGCGGAATCACCGAGCCAACCACAGCCGGGTAGAAATGCGGACCTGGGACGAGCACCTCGACACCGTCGCGTTCAACCTTGTAGTCCAGCGGGCTCTCCAGCGGAAGAAGCCCTTCAAATGTGTCCCAACCAGGAGACGCGTTTGCATCGGGCGGAACTTGTCCTGCAATCGACACGATCCTGTCGCCGGCACGTAATCCGCTTTCGATCCCGGGGTAATTCTGCGTTTCGCCCACTGTCAGCGGTTCGACGGGAACACCGCGGGCCAAAAAGATCGCAGAGAAAACCAGAATCGACATGACAAAATTGAACACCGGACCGGCGGCGACGGTCGCGGCACGGGCCCAGAGCGGCGCGCCATGCATAGTACGGCGCAGATCGTGGGGGTTTCGGCGATAGATTTCGGCCATGGTTTCGCCGTCCTTGCCGGATGCCGCGTTGGCATCGCCCATGAACTTGACGTAGCCTCCGAAAGGAAGTGCCGCAATCTGCCAGCGGGTTCCGCGCCGGTCGATCCGGCTCCACAAGACCGGGCCGAAACCGATGGAGAACACCTCGGCATGGATGCCCGACCAGCGGCCGACGATGTAGTGACCATATTCATGCACCGCGACGATAACGGATAGTGCCGCGACGAAGGCCGCAATCGTGTACAGCAATCCACCAAATTGCGGAATCAAGCCCAGAATATCCAAAGTCTCTACCCTGCTCGTTGTGCCATGGCCGCGTCCACCCTCTGACGGGCCAGATGGTCTGTTTGTGTCACAGTATCAAGGGTCATTGGGGCGTCAATAAGACCCGGATCGGACTCAAACCGGTCCAACACCGCCTCGACCAATCGCGCGATGTCGAGAAAACCGATATGCCCCGCGATAAAGTGATCCAGCGCGCGTTCCTTGGCGGCGTTGAATACGGCGCCCGACAAACCGCCTCTCGCCATCACCCGCCGCGCCAGCCGAAGGGCCGGATAGCGGGCATCGTCAGGGGCGCGAAAGTTGAGCTGCCCCAGCGCCGCGAGGTCAAGCCGCGCCACCGGCAGATCGCGCCGTTCCGGCCAATGCAGCGCATAACCGATCGCGTGCCGCATGTCGGGCGCGCCCAAATGCGCCATCAGCGCTCCATCGCGGAACCCGACCAGCGCGTGGACCATGGATTCAGGGTGAACAATGACCTCAATCCTGTCGGGGTCAACGTCAAAAAACTCCCGTGTCTCAATGATTTCCAAGGCCTTATTGAACATCGAGGCACTGTCGATCGTGATCCGCTGCCCCATGTCCCAATTGGGGTGCCGGGCGGCCTCTTCGGCAGTGGCACCGGCCAGCCGCTCCAGCGGCCAGTCGCGGAACGCCCCACCCGAGGCGGTGATGACGATCCGTTCGACTGCCTCCATGTCCTCGCCGACCAGCGCCTGGAACACCGCCGAATGCTCGCTGTCCACCGGCAAGAGCCGGGCGCCATGCTGTCGCGCGGTCTCCAGCACCAGCGGACCGGCGCAAACCAGCGTTTCCTTGTTGGCCAGCGCCAGGGTGGCGCCCTGCTTGAGCGCCGCCAGCCCCGGCGCCAGCCCCGCCGCGCCCACGATGGCAGACATCACCCAATCCGCCGGGCGCGCGGCAGCTTCAACCAGCGCCGCGGACCCCGCTGCCGCCTCGACCCCGCTGCCCGCAAGCGCGGCGCGCAGATCATGCAGCTTTTCGGGAAAGGCGGTCACCGCAACATCGGCGCGCAGCCTCCGCGCATCCTCGGCCAACTGCGCTATATTGGCGCCGCCGCTCAACGCCACTACGTCATAGGCATCCGGATCACGTGCGATCAGGTCGATCGTGTTCTGCCCGATGGACCCAGTGGCCCCGAAAATCGAGACCCTGCGCGGAGTTGCAGCGGTCATCAGGCCCCCCAAAGCGCGCGCAGCAGTCCGACAAGCAGCACAAAGACCGCAGCCCCCATCATCCCGTCGAACCGGTCGAGAAAACCGCCATGGCCAGGGATCAGGTTGGAACTGTCCTTGACCCCCATTCTGCGTTTTAGCGCGCTTTCGGCGAAATCACCCGCCTGGCTCGCCATCGAGGCCAGCACCGACAGGATCAGAATCCCCGCCCCCAGCCCAGCGTAAAAGGCGAATCCGCCCCCAACCAACGCCGCTGCGACCCAGCCACCCGCGGTGCCCGACCAGGTCTTTTTCGGGCTGACACGCGGCCAGAATTTCGGCCCACCGATCAGCTTTCCCACGAAATAGCCCGCCACGTCAGTGGCCACCACCACCAGGATCAGCCACAGCATCCAGTCGAGGCCCTTGACCTCGCGAATCCATATGAAGCCCAGACCAGCAAAAGCGATCCAAAGCGCGAAAACAGCGTAGAGTCCTTTGTACCGCCCTGCCTGTCCGGCCCCCACCAAAGCCGGGGCTACCAGTACAGGTAAGCTGTAGAGCGGCGGCAGGTGATAGGCGAGCAGGACCGCAAAGCCCGTGAGCAACGCCATCTGTATCGCCGGCCCGCTCCGCTCGGGTGCGATCATCCGCATCAGTTCCCACACCATCAGCCCTGTGACGATGGCGATGAAGCTTTCGAACCACAGTCCGCCCAGCCAAAGCTCGATCCCGGCCCATCCCGCCAGCACCACGGCCGAGCCTACGCGGGCTGTCAGATCGGACCAGCGCCCCTCGCTCATGCCTTGACCGCGCCGAACCTACGGTCGCGGCTCCCATAGCTTTGGCACAGCCGGGCCAGTTCGTCGGCGGTGAAATCAGGCCACAGCGTGTCGATGAATTCGTATTCGGAATAGGCCGACTGCCAGAGCAGGAAGTTCGAGATCCGCGCTTCTCCACTGGTGCGGATCACCAGATCGGGATCTGGCAGCACCCTTGTGTCAAGGTAGCGCGGCAACGTCTCCTCATCCACTTCCTCGGGTTTCAGACGGCCCTCGGCCACGTCACGGGCCAAGCGGCGGGTGGCACGGGCCACCTCGTCGCGGCCGCCGTAGTTGAGCGCTATGGTCAGATGCACGCTATCGTTTTCGCAGGTCTGCTCTTCGAGAGTGTCCATCAGAGCGATCAGCTTGGCATCAAGTCGCACCCGATCACCAATGAAGCGTACCCGCACCCCGCGCGCATGCAGCGCCCGGGTTTCCTTAGCGATATAGCGACGAAACAGGCTCATCAACCCAGCTACTTCGACCTGGGTTCTTTTCCAGTTCTCGGTCGAGAAGGCGAAGATCGTCAGGTATTTGATGCCTAGGCTTGGACATGCCTCAACCACTTCACGTACGCGTTTGGCACCGGCGTGATGTCCAAACAGGCGCGGCCGACCGCGGGCCTGTGCCCAGCGGCCGTTACCATCCATGATTATGGCGACGTGTCGCGGACCAGAGGATTCGGTTCCGGGTTTCTGGTCGCTCGGCATGAAAGTAATCAAACCTGCATGATCTCTGCTTGCTTGTGCTCAAGCGCAGCATCGACTCCTTTGATCATCTTGTCCGTCAACTCTTGCACTTCGGCTTCCCAGAACTTTTGGTCATCCTCGGACATACCGTCGGCTTTGGCCTTCTTGATCTGATCCATACCGTCCCGGCGGACGTTGCGAATGGAAACTCGGGCATGTTCGGCATATTGGCCTGCGACCTTTGTCAATTCGCGGCGGCGCTCTTCGTTCAATTCCGGGATCGGAAGCATGATGATCGTTCCGTTGAGCTGCGGATTGATACCAAGACCAGACTCCCGAATAGCTTTCTCGACCTTGCCGACCATCGACTTGTCCCAGACGTTGATGGTGACCATCCGTGGTTCAGGCACGTTAATCGTTCCGACCTGATTGATCGGCGTCATCTGACCATAGGCCTCAACCTGGATCGGCTCCAGCATCGCACCGGACGCGCGCCCGGTGCGAAGCGAGGCGAACTCGGTCTTCAGGTTTTGCATCGCGCCTTCCATACGGCGCTTGAGATCATCGGTGTCCAGCTCGAAATCGTCAGACATGCTGCTCACTCCTCTGTTTGAGGTCCTGTTTATTGGGTCTTACGCCATCCCCGGCAAGATGTATAGCGATCAAGAAATGGAAAGGCTGTCGAAACACCTCGAAGGCTCCGACGGCTCCGACCGTTTGGAACACGTGCCATCACGTTCCCAGCTCTGGGACCTTTACGTGCCAGTTATCCCTGCACCTTGGTATAGGTTCCCCGCCCGGCAAGGATACCCCGGAACCCGCCCGGTTCATCCAGTGAAAAGACGATAATCGGCAGATTGTTATCACGCGCCAATGCAATCGCGCTCGCATCCATGACACCAAGACGTTTGGCCAGTACGTCATCATAGCTGACAGTATCGTAGCGCTTGGCGTCTGCGAACTTGACCGGATCCTTGTCATAGACACCATCGACCTTCGTACCCTTGAAGATGGCCTGACATCCCATTTCATTGGCCCGCAGCGTGGCTGCAGTATCGGTCGTGAAGTAAGGGTTTCCGGTTCCGGCCGCAAAGATACAGACGCGCTTTTTCTCCAGGTGTCGCACCGCGCGGCGACGGATGTAGGGCTCGCATACCTGGTCCATCGGAATCGCCGAGATGACCCGGGTAAAGACCGAAAGGCTTTCCAGCGCGGCCTGCATTGCCAGAGCGTTCATTACCGTCGCGAGCATCCCCATATAGTCGGCCGTGGTCCGCTCCATGCCTTGCGCGGCGCCGCTCAGGCCGCGAAAGATGTTTCCGCCGCCGATGACCATGCAGATTTCTACGCCAAGATCGTGAACGGACTTAACTTCCTGAGCGATACGCTGAACCGTGGGGGGGTGCAGTCCAAACCCCTGATCTCCCATCAATGCCTCACCGGAGATCTTCAGCATCACGCGTTTGTACTTGGTATCCGAGATTTCCGGTGTGGGGGAAAGGGTCATGTTGCGCTCCGCTGTGGCACAGGTCTATTTTTCCGGCGCAAAATGACGGAAAAACACAGAGGGTTCAATGCAGGTAGCGGCAGGAAACACAGAATGATCGACAAAGGCCGCGCATCGACCATTAAACTGATCGACCAATTGCCCGAGATTCCGGACGGTACACCGATATTGATGGCCGGCCCGACCGCGTCGGGAAAGTCCGCATTGGCAATGGAAATCGCGGAACGCTTCGGCGGGGTAATCGTCAACGCCGATGCCAGCCAAGTCTATGACTGCTGGCGCGTGATCAGCGCCCGGCCGTCAGAAGAGGACGAAAGACGCGTTCAACACAGGCTCTATGGCTACGTATCCTGCGAGACTTCCTATTCGACCGGCCATTGGCTGCGGGACGTGACGGCGATACTTGCTGGCGCGGAAAGACCCATCATCGTGGGAGGAACCGGGCTCTACTTTTCAGCGCTGACCGAAGGCATGGCCAACATACCCGAGACCCCACCCGAGATACGGGCCGAGGCAGATACGCTTTCTTTGGAAACGCTCTTGGCCGGGATCGACCCGGTAACAGCCGCAGGCCTCGACCTGATGAACAGGGCTCGGGTGCAGCGGGCCTGGGAGGTTCAGCGCGCATCGGGCCGGGCCCTGCACCTGTGGCAGGCCGAGACACCGCCCCCTGTGCTTGAATTGCGGGATTGTGTACCCCTTGCGCTCGAGGTCGACAAGTTTTGGCTTTGGGATAGAATAGCTCGCCGCTTCGACCAGATGCTGGATCAAGGCGCTCTGGAAGAAGTGACAGCGACCATCGATCGCTACACGCCCTCGTTGCCCGCCTACAAGGCAATCGGCGTACCGGAGCTTGTCGCGTATCTGCGTGGAGAAATTTCTCTGGATACAGCACGCCAAAAGGCTACCGTGGCGACCCGCCAATATGCCAAGCGCCAACGCACATGGTTTCGTGCAAGAATGGGCAAATGGACCCACTTGACCGTGCCGATATGAGTTTCCGGCCAGTTGCAACAAGTTACAATAGGCCCGTCATGGCTTTTGCTCCTCCACCCACTAACCGAAGCCATCTACAAACCCTTGCGCAACTGGCGGCGCGCGGTGCTTGGCAGGTCAGCCTCCCCCATGATCGGGCTCATCATCTCTTGATCTGGATTACTCGTGGTCAAGGAACTTGCGTTCTGGGTGGCGCACGCGAGGGCTTTGGAGCGCACAATGCGCTGTTTCTTCCCGCCCGGCATCTCTTCATGCTCGAACTCGGCAGGGGCTGTTTGGGACAGGCGCTGTCAATACCGTTCGGATCCGTGACACTTTTGCCTGAAAAGCCGAAGCATCTGAGAATACGAGACACCTCCAGCCAAGCGGAGCTTACCGGTCTGCTGGACGCAATCGGGCAAGAGCAACTGGCCGACCGGCACTATGCGACCCAGGCCGTGAACGCCATTGCCAGTCTGGTCGGCATCTGGCTGCTGCGGAAATCCGTAGCTTCGGCTCCAACCGGCCCCGTGACCCCTGCCCGTCGTCTCGTCTGCAAATACTCAGAACGCTTGGTCACCAGTTTTGACAGCGGTGAGGGTGTCTCGATGCATGCCGCCGCCCTTGGAGTCACGCCTGAACACCTGACCCGAACCTGCAAGGCGTCAACTGGCAGAACGGCCTCCGATCTTTTGTGGGGACGTATTGAACATGCGGCGCGCAGCCTGATCTGCGGCACAGAACGACCGATTGGCGACATAGCGCGCGATCTTGGATTTTCCAGTATCCAGTCATTCTCCCGCTTCGTCCGGCAACAAACCGGACAATCCCCTCGCGATCTGCGTCGCATGACAAAATGACGAAATGTACACTTCTGTCCACTTTAGCGCTCTCAGGGTCAGAAATCGACGGCCCAATGTCGCATTCTAATCAGTAAGTGACGAAACCAGTCATTGACGTGAAGTGATTTCTGTTGCGGAATAGGCCCCATGGGGACGCAAGAATTCCACAAGTTGAGGGCGGTCCTATTGGTGCGCCGGGTGCCATTCTGGATCAACACCTTCCAGAACCTGAACGAAGTCACAGGGAGACTTTCATGAAAACCGAACTTCACACCACGCAGTCCACCCATTGGGCGGCGGAAATGCATGCGCAGGAGTATCGCGATGGCAAACTCAGCCGCCGCGAGTTCCTCGCCCGCGCGACCGGTCTTGGTGTCAGCGCTGCTGCTGCCTACGGTCTGATTGGCCTGGCCGCTCCGACGCCAGCCGCCGCCGAGGCCAAGCAAGGCGGTACGCTGCGTGTTCAGATGAGCGTGCGCGAGCTGAAGGATCCGCGCACCTATGACTGGTCCGAACTGGGTAACGAGACCCGCGGCACGATGGAATATCTGGTCGAGTACAACTCGGACGGGACCTTCCGCGGTATCCTGCTGGAAAGCTGGGAGATCAACGACGACGCCACCGTCTACACCCTGAACGTCCGCAAAGGCGTCAAGTGGAACAATGGAGACGATTTCACCGCCGATGACGTCGCGCGCAACATCGCCCGCTGGTGCGACAAGAGCTCGGAAACCAACTCGATGGCGGGTCGTTTCGCCACCCTGATCGACGCCGACAGCGGTCAGGCGCTCGATGGCGCGATCGAAGTGGTCGACAGCCACACCGTGCGCCTGAATCTGCCGAATTCGGACATCTCGCTGATCGCGGGCATGTCTGACTATCCTGCGGCTATCGTACACAGCTCGTTCAGCGAAAGCGACCTGACCAACAATGTGGGCACCGGCCCCTATGTGATCGAAGAGCTGGAAGTGGGTGTGAAATGCGTCTTGGTGCGTAACGAGAACCACAGCTGGTGGGGCGAAGCGGTGTTCGGCCGCCCGGCGCTCGACCGGATCGAGTATATCGACTACGGCACCGACCCATCGGCATGGTTGTCGGCGCTGGAATCCGACGAAGTCGACATGCTGCACGAATCCGTCGGTGAATTCATCGACGTGATGGATGGCCTTGGCTATGCCAAGTCCGAAGTGGTGACCATGAGCACCGTGGTGGTGCGCCCGAACCAGCTGGCCGAGGTCGACGGCAAGAAACCCTATGCCGACAAGCGCGTGCGCCAGGCCATCTCGATGGCAGTGGACAACGCCATCTGCCTCGAATTGGGATATGGCGGGCGCGGCGCACCGGCCGAAAACCACCATGTCGGACCGAGCCACCCGGAATACGCTGCCCTGCCCGCGCGCAAGCACGATCCGGCCGCGGCCAAGGCACTGATGGAAGAAGCCGGGATGATGGATTTCGAGCACGAGATCGTCTCCATCGACGACGACTGGCGCCGCAACACCACCGATGCCGTGGCAGCCCAGCTTCGCGACGCGGGCTTCAAGGTCAAGCGGACGGTACTGCCAGGCTCGACCTTCTGGAACGACTGGACGAAGTATCCGTTCAGCTCGACCAACTGGAACCACCGTCCGCTGGGCGTGCAGATCTGGGCGTTGGCCTATCGCTCGGGCGAGGCCTGGAACGAGTTCGGCTGGGCCAACCCCGAGTTCGACGCCATCCTGTCGGACGCGCTGGCGCTGGCAGATGCCGACAAGCGGCGCGAGGTTGTGGCAAAGGGCGAGGCCCTGATCCAGGAGGAAGGTGTGACCATCCAACCCTATTGGCGCGCGCTTTACCGCCACATGAAAGTGGGTCTGGTGGGCACCGACATGCACATCTCCTTTGAACATCACCACTACAAGTGGGGCTGGGCGGCCTGATCGGCCGACACCCGGAATAAACCGGAGCGCGCCCAAGGGCGCGCTCCTCCAGCCGCAGCATCACCACGCGATTTGTGGGATTCAGGCGCCGAAACCAAGAGCGCAACCGCTGCGGACCAGCCTGACCAACAGGGGCTAATATGGGACTTTTCATACTCCGGCGGTTTGGGGTGATGCTGTTGACGGCATTATGCCTGACCTTCATCGTCTTCTTCCTGACCAACCTGTACCCCAACCTGGAAAAACTGGCGAAGACCCAGGGCAACCAGCGGATGAGCGACGAGCAGGTGCAGACCTGGCTCGACAATCGCGGCTACAGCGAGCCGCTGCTCACCAAATACGGGCGCTGGCTGGGCGTGGTGCCGGGCTTTACCAAGACCCTGAACGACGGCCAATTCGTAGGCAGCTGCGTGCGTCCCGGCGTGACCCAGGAGGAAACACCCCGGTTCTGCGGTATTGCTCAAGGCGACTGGGGCTACTCCACCCGGTTCAAGGCCGATGTTGACGAGATCATCTGGAAACGGCTGGGCAACACGCTTTACCTGATGATGTGGGTGATGATCCTGATGGTGCCCTCGGCCCTGTTGGTGGGCGTGTTGGCGGGCATGCGCGAAGGATCGCGAACGGACCGTTCGCTTTCCACCTTCTCGATCCTCAGCACCGCGACACCGGAATATGTGTCGGGCGTGATTTTTATCGCGGTCTTCACCTCTTCAACGGTGGGGCTTAAATGGTTCAAGGGCACCGCGACCCAAGCGATGGAAGAACCGACGTTTGAGAACTTCTTTCTGCCGGTGCTGACCATTGCGCTGTATGGCATGGGCTATATCGCACGGATGACCCGCGCCTCGATGACCGAGGTGATGACGGCGCAATACATCCGCACCGCACGGCTCAAGGGCGTGTCTTTCCCAAATATCGTGATCAAACACGCGCTCAGAAACGCGCTGATCGCGCCCTTTACGGTGATCATGCTGCAATTCCCCTGGCTGTTGAACGGTGTCGTCATCGTCGAGAGCCTGTTCAACTACAAAGGCTTCGGCTGGGTTCTGGTCGAGGCGGCGGGCAATAATGACATCCAGCTCTTGCTGGCGGTATCGGTGGTTTCGGTCTTCGTGGTTCTGATCACGCAGCTGATCTCGGATATCGGCTATGTCTACCTCAACCCGCGCATCCGCATTTCGTAAGGGAGGAACGGGACATGGAACCTCTCGGTACATTCGAAATCATCATCCGCGTGCTGTACCAGCTGTCATCGGTCTGGATCGCACTCTTGCTGCTTTTTGCCCTGTCGATCGCGTTCAAGCGGCGGCTGGGTCTTTATGGCAAGCTGTTTGACAGCCCCATCGGCATGATCGGCTTTGGCCTCGTGATGTTCTGGGTCTTTGTCGGCATCTTTGGCGCCATGGACCTGATCATCACCCATGACCCGCTGAGCCAGGTCTCGGGCATGAAGAACAAGCTGCCCGGCACGCCGCTGGCGGGCGCCGAGGCAGGCGAATACGCCTGGTATCTGCTGGGCGGCGACAACTTGGCGCGTGACGTATTCAGCCGAGTGGTCAAGGGCGCCTGGATCGTCGTACAGATCGCACCGCTGGCCACGCTTTTCGCCTTCATGGTCGGGATCACGCTGGGCCTGCCCGCCGGGTATTACGGCGGTCGGCTGGACACGTTCCTGTCCTTCCTCGCCAACCTGATTCTAGCCTTTCCGGTCATCCTGCTGTTCTACCTGCTGGTCACACCCGAGATCGTAGCCACCGGCCTGCCCACTATGATGGCCATCGTGCTGTTCATGTTCCCGATCATTTTCCTGGGCGTGCTGCTGAACTCGCGTTACCGCACTCAGCCTGCGTTCCGTACGCCGCTGCTGATCGGGGTGCTGGGGTTCGCGCTGTGGCTCTATCTGGCACTGATTTCAGAAGGCGGCTATCTGGTACGCAGCATTCCCGGCCTGCCCTCGGTGCTTGACCCGTTCGACATTCCGGGCGGCATACTGGTGGTCTTTGTCTCGGTAGTCTTCGTCAATTCGCCCACGGTGTTCCGTATCGTGCGGGGCCTGGCGATGGACATCAAGACGCGCGACTATGTGGCCGCCGCCCAGACCCGCGGCGAGGGCCCCTGGTACATCATGCTGTGGGAGATCCTGCCCAATGCGCGCGGGCCGCTGATCGTCGATTTCTGTCTGCGGATCGGCTATACCACGATCCTTTTGGGTACCCTGGGCTTCTTTGGCCTGGGTCTGCCGCCGGAAAGCCCGGACTGGGGCAGCACGATCAACGAGGGCCGCAAGCTGTTGTCGATCTACCTGCACCCAGCCCTGCCACCGGCATTGGCGCTGCTGTCGCTGGTTCTGGGTCTGAACCTCCTGGCGGACGGGCTGCGCGAGGAAAGCCTGAAGGACTGACGTGAACACGGCCGGGGGGCCAGCCCCCCGGACCCCCCGAAGTATTTCGGGCGAAATGAAGAACAAGGGGTCAAAACGGCCCACGCTCCAACAGGGAGATGCATAATGTCGAAACTGGCGGAATATGACGGGCCGATCCTGGAGATCGACAAGCTGTCGATTTCCTTTTTCACCCGGCTGCGGGAAATCCCCGCAGTGATGGATTTCTCGGTCACCGTACAGCCCGGCGAGGCGGTGGGTTTGGTCGGCGAAAGCGGTTGCGGCAAGTCCACTGTGGCACTGGGGGTGATGCAGGACCTGGGCAAGAACGGTCGTATCGTGGGCGGCACCATCAAGTTCAAGGGCCGTGATCTGGCGCAGATGAGTGCCGACGAGCTGCGCGACATTCGCGGCAACGAGATCGCGATGATCTATCAGGAGCCGATGGCGAGCCTCAATCCGGCGATGAAGATCGGCAGACAATTGATGGAAGTTCCGATGATCCATGAGGGGGTCAGTAAGGAAGAGGCGCGTAAACGCGCGCTCGAAGTGGTAACAGACGTGCGCCTGCCCGATCCGGAGCGGATGCTGAACAGCTATCCACACCAGCTGTCAGGCGGCCAACAGCAGCGCATCGTCATCGCCATGGCGCTGATGTCGAAACCGGCGCTGCTGATCCTGGACGAACCGACCACAGCTCTGGACGTGACGGTCGAGGCCGCGGTGGTCGAGCTGGTCAAGGACCTGGGTAAGAAATACGGCACCTCGATGCTGTTCATCAGTCACAATCTGGGCCTGGTGCTGGAGACCTGTGACAGGCTTTGCGTGATGTATTCCGGCGAAGCGGTGGAGCGCGGCTCGATCAAGGATGTCTTCGACGAGATGCAGCACCCCTATACCCAGGCGCTGTTCCGCTCGATCCCGCTGCCGGGCGCCGACAAGAACAGCCGCCCGCTGGTGGCCATTCCTGGCAACTTCCCCCTGCCCCACGAGCGCCCGCCCGGCTGCAACTTTGGTCCGCGCTGTGACTATTTCGAGGCCGGGCGCTGTGACGCGCAGGATATCCTGATGGAGGCGGTGCCGGGCAACGACCGCCACCACACCCGGTGCCTGAAGTTCCGCGAGATCGACTGGAACGCGCCGATCACCCTCGCGGCACAAAAGGAAAAGGGCGAGATCGGCGAGGTGGTTCTGAAGATGGACAACCTCAAGAAGTATTACGAGGTCTCGGCCAATGCCCTGTTCGGCGGCGGCGAGAAGAAGGTGGTCAAGGCCAACGAGACCTTGTCATTCGAGGCACGCGAATCCGAAACGCTGGCAATCGTTGGCGAAAGCGGCTGCGGCAAGTCCACCTTTGCCAAGGTGCTGATGGGGCTCGAGACCGCCACTGACGGCCACATCCTGCTGGACAACCGCAGCATAGAACAGATCCCGATCGAGGCGCGCGACACCAAGACCGTCTCGGACGTGCAGATGGTGTTCCAGAACCCGTTCGACACGCTCAACCCTTCGATGACCGTGGGCCGCCAGATCATCCGCGCGCTCGAAATCTTTGGCATCGGCAAGACCGATGGCGAGCGCCAGCAGCGGATGCTGGAACTGCTCGATCTGGTGAAACTGCCCCGCGCCTTTGCCGAGAGGATGCCGCGACAGCTGTCGGGCGGCCAGAAACAACGCGTCGGCATCGCCCGCGCCTTTGCCGGCGGTGCCCGCATCGTGGTGGCGGACGAACCGGTCTCGGCGCTGGATGTGTCGGTGCAGGCGGCTGTGACCGACCTGCTGATGGAGATTCAGCGCGAGCAGAAAACGACGCTGCTGTTCATCAGCCACGACCTGTCGATCGTGCGCTATCTCAGCGACCGGGTGATGGTGATGTATCTGGGCCATGTGGTGGAGCTTGGCACCACCGACCAGGTGTTCAGCCCGCCCTATCACCCCTATACCGAGGCGCTGCTGAGCGCGGTGCCGATTGCCGATACCAGCGTGCAGAAGAAGCATATCGTTCTGGACGGCGACATTCCTTCGGCCATGAACCCGCCGCCCGGCTGCCCGTTCCAGACCCGCTGCCGGTGGAAGTCCAAGGTTGAAGGCGGACTTTGCGAACGCGAAGTGCCGCCGGTCAAGACCCTGGAGGACGGTCACCAGATCAAGTGCCATCTGTCAGCGGACGCTTTTGCCGAAATGGAGCCGGTCATCAAGATCGCTGCTGAGTAAACTGGAAACGGTGGTCCGGTCGGAATCTGACCAGCAAGAACTTGATCGCATCACAATGGCGACCGACACTCTCTGTGGTTACGGCAGCGGTCGGGCCTGCTCGCAGGCCTCGCGGATCGAAGTGACCCCGATCTGAGCCATCGCGAGACTCAGCTCTTCGCTGAGTATCGTCCACATGGTGTGCAACCCGGCTTCGCCCGCAGCGGCAATGGCGTATTGTAGAATACGCCCGACAAAGGCAAAATTCGCCCCCCGTGCCAGTGCCTTGAGAACATCCTCTCCGGACCGGATACCGCTATCGTAGTAGATCGGATAGTCGGGTCCCAACGCGCCAGGGATCTCCGCCAGCACATCAATTGGCGCGGGCGCGCTTTCCAGTTGCCTTGTACCATGGCTGGACACCTGTATTGCGTCGACCCCGGCCATCACCAACCCCTTGGCGTCCTCGACATCCAGGACGCCCTTGACCACCAAAGTCCCGGGCCATGCATCACGCAACCTTTTGAGGATATCCCAGGTCAGATTGGCGCGCGTCTCGGTCCGGTCGAATTCAAACCCGTCCATTTCGAAATTCGCCATCTGCGGCTTGCCCCTGAAGAGCGTTGCAAGTGACCATCGCGGGTGCAGGGCGAAATCCACAAACTGGCGTGGCCCGATACGGAATGGCATCTTGAATCTATGCCGCAACTTGCGTGGGCGGCGTCCCACTTCTGGCACGTCGACAGTCAGGACAAGGGTCTTGTACCCGGCCGCTTTTGCCCGTTCGACAAGTTTGAATGTGCCTTTGCCATCCCCACTGAAATAGAGTTGAAACCAGGCATACCCTTCAGCCTTTTCGATGATTTTCTCCATCGGGGTCGAAGCCACGGTGGAGACACCATGCGGGACACGGTACCTTGCGGCCAGCCGAGCCAGCATCAGATCCGCGCCCGGACGCGACAGGTTGCACATCCCCATAGGCGCAATGCCAAAGGGACGTTCCGCCGATGCGCCTAGAACAGTAGTGGCCAGTGAGCGTTGACTGACATCCTTCAGGATACGGGGACGCAGCGTGACCGCGTCAAGGGCCGCCCGATTGCGCGCGGCCCCGGTTTCCTGGCCTGCGGCGCCGTCGATATAGTCGAACAACATCCATGGCAGTCGGCGCCGTGCCAATCGGCGGGCGTCGGCGGCTGAATGGATGGCGTTGGCGACCATCAGCTTGCCACCGCTTTCATGAATCTGTCTCGGATGATGACGGGGTCCATGGTGATGACCGTCATCTTGGCATTGCCGCTGTCGCATTTCACCACCAGCACCGTCGCCTGCCCGCCCTCGATCGCCGCTTGCAGCGCCGGGCCGGTGTCAACGTCCTGAACGATAACGACATTATCGCAGCCCGCCGCCCGCGCCATCCCGGCCAGGTCGGTCTTCTTGCCGGTACAGTGTTGATTGCCACTGAGATTTGACCCGGCAACCGCCAAAATTGTCACCGAGATCTGACCCACGCTGTTGTTATGTT
>NZ_JAOVQN010000039.1:0-23043 GCF_025673445.1 Ruegeria marisflavi | reverse complement strand
TCTGAACGCCATGACCCGCCCGGATCGACCACGTCAGGCGCTTACAGCCGCCTGAAAGCGTTGTTCAGGACGAACGAAGAAGCAGGATGCCAATCCAGACCGCGACCACGCGGGCGCTTGGCCTGATGCCGAATCGGTTCATCATGGACCGTTCTTGATCGGGAGCTTACAGGCAGCGGCGCCGGGCCCGATCCCATGCAGAATTCGAAACCCGTTTTGCAGACGCCAACAATCCAGGTTTTGGCCTTTTCAGCCAGCATCTCCGGCGCTATGCAACACCACATGATGCATCGGGAAAAAAGATCGTGACCGGACCCACTTCTGCGACACCCGGCATGGGATTGGCTTTTGCCGGGTTCGCAGTCTTTGCCACGCATGATGCCCTGATCAAGGCGCTCGGCGAGAGCTACTCTGTTTTCCAGATCATTTTCTTTGCGACGCTGTTTTCCTTTGTCCCTCTGACGGTTACGGTCCTGACGGATCGGAAGATCGACACGTTCCGCCCCAACAACCCCGGATTGGTCCTGTTTCGCTCTGCCCTGATGGTGACCTCGATGGCCACCGCATTCTATGCTTTTGCGACATTGCCTTTGACCGAGGTCTACTCGTTGCTCTTTACCTTTCCCTTGTTGGTCACGGCGCTGTCGGTGCCGCTGTTGGGCGAGAAGGTGCGCATGCAGCGTTGGGCCGCCGTTGCGGTGGGTCTGGTCGGCGTCCTGATCGTATTGAGGCCAGGAATGACCACTTTGTCGCTTGGGCATTTCGCGGCGCTCACCGCAGCAACGGCAAGTGCCCTGGCCACCATCCTTGTGCGCAAAATCGGTAACAGCGAACGTTCCGCGGTGTTGATCCTCTATCCGATGCTGGTCGGTGTCCTGATCATGGGGGCTTTGCAGCCGCTGGTCTATCGCCCACCGTCGCTGGCGCACCTGTCCATGATGGCACTGGTAGGGCTTCTTTCCGTATGCGCGCAACACCTGATCATTCAGGCATATCGGGCCGCGCCCGCCGCTGTGGTCGCACCCATCCAGTATTCCCAGATCCTGTGGGCCACCACATTCGGAATGATCTTCTTCGGGGAAACACCCGACCGTTGGGTGGCGGTCGGGGCATGTATCATCATCGCATCCGGCATGTTCGTGGTCTGGCGCGAAAGCCGGGCCAATGTGTCCGCCCGGTCGCCCGTGCTGAAAACCGCGAACCTGCGCCCCGACGCGGGCCCGTCACCCGCACCGAAGAGCCTATAGGGCAGCACGCCCGGCCAGACCGCGCTGCGAGGCAAGCTGTACGGCGACCGACGCGACCGCGAGGTCTTGCAGACCAACCCCTGTCCCATCGAACAGGGTGATATCCGCATCCTTGCCGCGACCCGGATGGTTGCCATTGATCACCGCGCCGATCGGTGTGACGTCATCCGCGCGGATAAGGCCCTGTGCCACTGCATGCTGTGCTTCCCCGATTGTAACGGACTGAGCGACCTCGTCGGTGAACACCGTAGCCTTGGCCAACAGGGCCGGATCAACTTCCATCTTTCCCTTTGTATCGGTTCCCATGCAGGCCAGATGTGTTCCCGGCCTGATCCAATCGGCCTGGAGCAGAGGTTCAAAGGCGGATGTGATCGTGATGATCACGTCCGCCTGCGCGCCAAGCTCCTGCGGGCTTACAGCTTCGAATTCCAGACCGAGTTCTTCAGCCACGGCTGCAAGACGCGGCAACATTTCCGGATGCGGGTTCCAGGCGACGACCTTTTCGAACGCGCGCTGAACGGCGGCCGCCCGCAATTGGAAAGTGGACTGATGCCCGGCGCCGACCATGCCCAGTACCCTGGCATCCTTGCGCGCCAGATAGGCAATGGAGACGGCCGAACTGGCCGCAGTCCGCACGGCGGTCAGATAGTTGCCGCCCACCAGCGCCGACAACTGCCCTGTATCCGGGTCAAACAGGAACACGGTCGACTGGTGGTTGGTCAGGCCGCGCTCGATGTTGCCCGGCCAGTACCCGCCCGATTTGACGCCCAGCACATGCCCGGCCCGGTCAAAACCGGACTTGAACCCGTACAAAGCCTCAGCATGCCCCAATGCCTCGCGGACCACGGGGAAGTTGCGCGCCTCGCCACGGTGCATGGCGGCAAAGACCGCTTCGACCGCGGCAAAGGCATCCGCCTGGCCGACAACCTGCTGACAGATGTCTTCGCCAACGATCAGAACCTCGTTCATCCTTCGTCCTTTCGAGTAAGTCTGGGCAACCGAAGATCGTCTCAATAAGCCTTGCCGCGCGCCGAAACGGGCCAGAGCGCCTCGACCTTGCCGTTGCGCACGCCGACATACCAGTCGTGAACATTGCAGGTCGGATCACAGTGACCGGGGACCAGTCGCAGCTTTTCGTTTACCTTGAGCACGCCGTTGGGGTCGCTGACCACGCCATGTTCGTCTGAACACTTGATGTATTCCACATCGTCACGACCAAAGACGACCGGCAGACCGCTATCGACCGACTGCGCCTTCAACCCCGCGTCGACAATCGCCTTGTCGGCCTTGGCATGGCTCATCACGCTGGTCAGGATGAACAGCGCGTTTTCCCATTCACCCCGGTCGATGCGCTTGCCGCTCTCGTCAAGAATACGGCCATAATCCGCGTCCATGAAGGCATATGAACCGCACTGAAGCTCGTTGAAGACGCCTGAGTTGCTCTCGAAATAGTAGCTTCCGGTGCCACCGCCGGACACAAGTTCAGCCTCCAACCCGGCCGCCTTCAATCCATCGAGGGCATCGCTAACCTGGGCAATGGCGATATCCAGCTTGGCCTTGCGGTCTGCGTAGCTGTCCATGTGCTGCATCGCACCCTGATAGGCCTGTATGCCGGTGAATTTCAGGCCCGGCGCGGCGTCAATTGCCTGCGCGATACGAACCACCTCCTCGGTCGTGGTCACGCCGCAACGGCCCGCGCCACAGTCGATCTCCACGAAACACTCCAGTTGCGTGCCGTGCTTCTGCGCGGCGGCCGAAAGGTCGGCCACATTATCGATGTCATCGATACAGACGATGGTGCGCGCGCCAGTCAGCGGGATGCGCGCCAGACGGTCGATCTTGAGCGGGTCGCGCACCTGGTTCGAGACCAGCACATCCTTGATCCCGCCGCGCGCAAACACCTCGGCCTCGGACACTTTCTGACAGCAGACGCCCACCGCGCCGCCGAGACGTTCCTGCAACTTGGCCACGTCCACCGACTTGTGCATCTTTCCGTGCACCCGGTGGCGCATGCCATGGGCGCGGGCATAGTCGCCCATCTTGACAATGTTCCGCTCCAACGCATCCAGATCGAGGATCAGGCAGGGCGTCTGAATTTCGTTTTCGTCCATGCCGATCGCGGCAGGGATATCGAAACCGACTTCGAGTTCGGCGAGATTGGTCATGTCCTTCATATCCTTGTCCTTCTCAGCCCTGGGTCCAGGGCAGACTGTCCAGATCGACGTTGCCGCCGGTGATGATGACTCCGACGCGTTTGCCACGGTAGACATCGGGGTTCTTTAGAATTGTCGCCATCGGAACGGCCGAAGACGGCTCCATCACCACCCGCAGGTATTTCCATGTCAGCTTCATCGCGGCGACGATCTCTTCTTCGCTGGCCGTGTGGATATCGGTCACGAAGTTGGAAACGAAATGCCAGGTATTCTCCTTCAGCGGCACCTTGAGCCCGTCAGCCACGGTTTCGGGCGCATCATCAGCGATGATATGACCCGCCTTGAAGCTGCGATAGGCATCATCGGCCTGTTCGGGCTCAGCGGCATAGATCGCGACTTCGGGTGTCAGGTTCGACAGGGTCAGGCAGGTGCCGGAAATCATCCCGCCACCTCCGATGGGGGCCACCACGGCATCGAGACCATCCGCCTGCTCCAACAGTTCCAGCGAACAGGTTCCCTGCCCCGCGATCACGCGCGGATCGTTGTAAGGGTGCACGAACTCACCGCCAGAGGTCTTCTGAACCTCGGCAAATACCGCCTCGCGGCTGCTGGTTGAAGGCTCGCATTCGGTGACGATACCGCCATACCGCCGCACCGCGTCCTTTTTCGCCTGCGGCGCGGTACGCGGCATGACCACGTTGCAGGGAATGCCACGCCGCCCGGCCGCATAGGACAGGGA
Organism: Ruegeria marisflavi; assembly: GCF_025673445.1. Taxonomy (NCBI): domain Bacteria; kingdom Pseudomonadati; phylum Pseudomonadota; class Alphaproteobacteria; order Rhodobacterales; family Roseobacteraceae; genus Ruegeria; species Ruegeria marisflavi. Next base: position 18,904 of record NZ_JAOVQN010000039.1, on the reverse strand, counting down.
CAGCGCATGGTTGCCTGAACTGTGCGTGGCAACGCCGCGCCGGGCCGCGTCTTCGTTCAGACCAAACACCGCGTTGCAGGCCCCGCGCACCTTGAAGGCGCCAGCCTCTTGCAGGTTTTCGCATTTGAAGAACAGCTGAGCACCAGTCACTTCGTTTAGATAGTCAGAGTGCAGCACCGGCGTGCGCCGGATATGCGGCCGAATACGATCATGCGCGGCGCGCACATCCGCAATTGTCAGGTCGGCGGCCAGTGTCGTGGCATCAAGCATTCAGTTCTCCTTCATGCTGCGGATTTGGCCGCAGGGCGCGCAGGTTGCCGGAAGTACTCCTGCGCTGCCGCGACACCGCTGCCCAATCGGATCGGATAGTTCAGATCGGCCATCGCCATTTCGATCGTGGCCAACCCGCTCAGAACCATGACATCAGTCAGGCTCCCAAGGTGACCGATCCGGAAGGCGCGCCCGTTCATCTCGCCCAAACCGATTCCGAAACTGACGCCAAAGGCGTGAAACGCGTGATCGGTCAGCTTGTTGCTGTCGAACCCATCGGGCACATAGATCGCGCTGACGGTATCCGAATACAGATCGGGCGATTGCGCCACGAGGTTCAGGCCCCAGGCGGCAACCGCCCTCCTGACCCCTTCCGCCAGGCGATGGTGGCGGGCATAGACACTGTCCAGACCCTCCTCGAACAGCATGTTCAGGCTTTCCGACAGGCCATAGATCAGTTGCAGCGGCGGCGTGTACGGGAATCCGCCCTTTGCATTCGCCCCCATCATGTCACGAAAATCGAAGAAGGTTCGCGGCAGGCGCGCGGTCTCCATCGCCGCCAACGCCTTGGGGCTGACGCCCAGGATCGCCATTCCGGTGGTCAGCATGAAGCCCTTTTGCGAGCCGGACACCACGATATCGATGCCCCATTCATCCATGTGGAACGGGACGGATGCCAGTGAACTGACCGCGTCGACAAACAACAGCGCCGGGTGACCGGCCGCCTCCATCGCGCCACGCACGGAGGCAATGTTGCTGAGAACACCGGTTGCGGTCTCGTTATGGGTGACCAGCACCGCCTTGATCCGGTGATCCACGTCAGCGCGCAACGCCTCTTCGAACCGGTCGGCGGGTGCACCGGCGCCCCATGCGGTTTCGATGATCTCGACATCCAGCCCATGCCGCTGGCACAGGTCGATCCAACGGTGCGAGAACATGCCATAGCGGGCCACCAGAACCTTGTCGCCGGGACTGAGCGTATTGCTGATCGCGGCCTCCCAGCCACCTGTACCCGTGGAAGGAAAGGTGACGACATGCCCGTCGGTCGTGTTCAGGACTTTCTTGATCCCCTCAAGCACGGGCGCAAGCGTTTCAACAAAATCCGGCGCGCGGTGGTCACGGGTCTGCACCTGCATGGCGCGGCGCAACCTGTCCGGAATGTTTGTCGGGCCTGGAATGAAAACCGGGTTCTGATCTGACATAGCGGGGTCCTCCCTCTTTGCACAGAGAATGCGTGAAACCAGCCAAGCACACAATTTTTCTGAAAAATTTTTCCGCAATACTAATGAAAAACATTAAATGTTGTTTTTACAATGTTTTTCGTTTTTCATTGCTGCAATGAACAAGACAACAGAAAAACTTTTCTTGTCTAGAGTCGCCATGGAACAAGGCATGAGGCACGTAATGAACACAACCAAACGGGCGCGTGGTCGACCTAGATCGCCGTTTACGGAATCAGGCGGCGCAACCTTGCAGTCACTGGATCGCGCCTTGGGATTGCTGGCGACAGTTGCCCGGGTCGGGCGGGCGACATTGACAGATCTGGCACTGGCCCAGGGTCTGCCTCCGGCGACGGCACACCGTATCCTGACCACCCTGCAAAAACACGGTTTTGCCGATTTCGACCGCCATAGCCAGGAATGGCTTGTCGGGATCGAAGCCTATCGTACCGGGTCGGCCTATTTGCGTCGGGCGGGCCTGACCGAGATCGGTCAACCGATCCTGCGAGTGCTGATGGAACAAACCGGAGAGACGGCCAACCTTGCCGTACCGGATGGCACCGAAGTTGTTTCCATTGCCCAAGTCGAGACGGCCCATCCCATCCGGGCCTTCTTTCCCGCGGGAACACGCTCGCCCATGCACGCGTCGGGAACCGGCAAGGCTATTCTGGCGATGATGCCACCCGAAAGAGCGCGCGCCCTGTTGCAAAAGGCAGGACTGCCGGTGTTCACACCCAACACCCTGTCGACCCCCAAAGACCTGTTTGCTGATCTCGAGCGCACGCGCGCACGCGGCTGGTCTTATGAGGCCGACGAAAGGCACGATGGAATGTCCTGTGTCGGCGCCGCTATATTCGACGAAAACGGCCTTCCCTGCGCTGGCATCTCGATCTCTGGACCCAGTGGCCGCTTCAAATCCGTCAGCATAGAAAGGTTTGGTCAGGCAGTAGCTGACGCAGGATCGCAGATTACCCGCCTGACGGGCGGGACAGTCCCGGGCAGCCTGTTACAAGGACCTTAGAAGGATCGCACCGCTGTCCATCGCCTGGGCGATCCTTTGGAACTGGGCTCGCCGCAGATCCGAGTTTCCGGTCGATCGCAACAAGACGGTCTGCGCTTCGGCAATCGCATTTGCTGCCTGACGCGCCGTTGCCGATACGGCGGGTGCAGGAACCGGAGCGATCTTTCGCGTGGTGGTCTTTGGCTGGCTGCCCCTGCGGCTCAGTGTCTTGGCAGCGGCCTGGTCACCATGGCGTTTGACCAGACCGGACATGTTCTTGGCCGCACCCTCCAACGCAGCGCGCACTTCGGCATATTCTCCCGACTTGGGCAGCGCGTTCATGATCTGCCAGTATTCGTAGTTCATACAATCCAGGACAAATGCGCGATCGGCTTTCGACCGGCAAAAATCTGCGGCCGAGTTCAGGGCTTTGACGATCCGCCCGGTCGTGGCCGCGTTGACCGGGGTCCAGGCCGCTATGTTTGAAAGCGCGCTGTCCCTGGAAACGCCGCCACCACCATATGCCGATGAACCTTCGTTCGACTGGGCGACAGACCTGTCAGAGAGCACACCCCCCAGTGTCACCGACGCCAATATCAATACAGCCAAGCTAGTTCGCGGAATACGCATCACAGTTTCCTTACCATATTTGGTAACCAAGGGTTTCAGCGAAAGAAGTCATATCAATGCCGCGACAATACACCCGGTTCAGTGTCCGGGCAAACGGATCACAACCGGATTGATCGCCGGAATATCTGGACCGCTACCGGTCATAGTGCTTACTCTGATCGTACCAACTGTCGGGCCCCGGACAGGATTGCCATGCTTCGTCTCATTTTTGTTGTTCTTGCTTTACTTCTCGCCCGCCCGGCCCTGTCCGCCGAGAGGGTCGCGCTGGTCATTGGCATATCCGCGTACGAGGCGATTCCTCCGTTGAAGAACACTGTCAACGATGCGCGTGCAATCGCCCGGACTCTGGAGCGGATCGGCTTTGAGGTTTCACAACTGACCGATCCCGACAGGGCCACGATCCAGAAAGAGCTGGATCGCTTCTCGTTCCGGGCCGAGACGGCCGACCTTGCCCTGATTTACTTCGCCGGGCATGGTGTCGAGGTACAGGGAGAGAACTTTCTGATTGCCGCCGACGCCCGGGTCGCCAGCAATCAGGACATCCAGAACCAATCCGTGTCGCTCAAGGATTTCCTGAACACCGTGGACCGCGCACGCAAGATGCGCATCGTCATTCTGGACAGTTGCCGGGACAATCCGTTCGGTGACAGTCTGGCACCGGCGGGCACGACCACAGGCGGCCACAATGATACGGCCGCCCGTGGCATCGGCCAGGGCTTGGCCGAACCTTCGCCCGAACGCGGCACCCTGGTCGCCTTTGCCGCAAAGGATGGCAAGGTGGCATTGGACGGCGCCGGAGAGAACAGCCCCTTTGCGCTGGCCCTGATGGACAAGATTGACAAGCCGGGGCTCGAAATCTCACTGATGTTCCGGCAGGTACGGGACGAGGTTCTGCGCCTGACCAACAACATGCAAGAGCCTCACACTTATGGCTCTCTGTCGGGCATTCCATTTTTCCTCGCTGGCGGTGCGCCGGAAACCAGCGCGACAGACCGGGAACAACTGGCTTGGTCCGCGCTGCGACCCGATGACGAGGCTCAGTTCCGGCACCTCGCCGCCGAGGGGGACACCCGGTCGCTCTTGGGTCTGGCGTTCATGCATCTGAATCCGAACGAAGACCGGTTCGACCCGGTCGAGGCCGCACGGCTGCTGGCGCAAGCCGCAGACGCTGGATCGCCCGAAGCCCAATACGAACTAGCCATCCAGTACGAGACCGGACGTGGCGTTCCGCAGGATCAGGCCCGCGCGCTGGAATTTTACCGACAATCCGCGAGCCAGGACTTTCCGGACGCCATCAATGATCTTGGCTTTTTCTACTATCACGGCATGCTGGGTCTGCCCCGTGACCCGAAACGCGCGCTTGAGCATTTTGAACGCGCCGCAGACCTGCGGCACCCGCAGGCGATGTACAATTTCGCCGCCCTGATCGACGATGGTCTGATCAAGGGCAAAGGCCCCCGCGAAGCGGCCCGGTATCTGTATCAGGCGCTCAGGGCCGGTAATACCGAAGTGCTCAAGGTTCTGACGGAACACCCCGATTCATTGAAACCCGAAACCCGGCGCGAACTGCAAGCAGAGCTGCGGCGCTTCGATCTCTATCAGGGAACAATCGACGGCCAGTTTGGGCCGGGCACAAAACGTGGGTTGCGCCGGGCCTATGGGCTTGAAGGGTGATTACTGGAAAGCAGCGGCCAGTTCGGCGGGCAAATCGAAGTCCTGCAAGACCCGTGCGCGCGCATCAGCAGACATCTTGCGCGCGGTCTTGACCACGATATCCAGCACTTTCTCGGGGCTGTGTTTCGCGGCAAAGGGGGTGAAGTACCACTTGAGGAACACAAAACAGATCACATCCTCAAGCGCCTGAACCTGCGGGTCGCGCTTGATGCCCTCCTTACGCAGCATTCGCCCGGCAATCTCGATATCCTCGGGACCGTATCCCGCGTCCTGCATCAGGGACGAGACCACCTCGGCATGGTGCACCGCCTGCGCCCGTCGCCACGCAAGGTACCCCGCACGGCCCTCGGGATACGACGAGCGGGCGAGTTTCCAGCGTTCCACATGCTGTCCGCGTGCGGCGATGCGCAGCGGTTCCGACGCTTCGGGAAAAAGACGGTCCAGCTCCGCGCTCATCCGCTCGCCATAAAGAAGCGCCTCGGGACGGCCCTCGTCCATACGCGGATCGGCGCTGTTGGCGGCGTCGATGGCCGCAAGAACCGTTTGCAGTTGGTCTGTCATCCCTTGCTCCAGCTTTCTGCCGGATCGCTTTCGGCATAGTCGCGCAACTGCGCAATGTCCGAGATCTCGGCGTGGTTGCGTTTCACCGTGACGCCAGCATCCTTGAGCCGGGCAAAGGCACGACTGAGGCTTTCAGGCTTCATACCCAAACGACCGGCAATCAGCATCTTGTCATAAGGCAAAGTCACCTCGCAGGCGCCATCACTACAGTCGCACAGGTTCAGCAGGAACTCGGCCACCCGCTGTGCGCCGGTCTGTGCCTTGAGCTGTTCGAGCTGCGCCACCAAAGAATGCAAATGACCAAAGGTCGAGGCGAGAATCGAAATGCAGATTTCGGGATCACGCCGCATCAGGGACAGAAACACCGAACTGGGGATATGCATCACCTCACATGTGGTGACCGCCTCAGCCGAAACCGGATAGGGCATGTTCTTTAGCGCAACGGCCTCGCCAAAACTTTCGCCGCGTGTGAAAACGCTCACCACCGCCTCGGCACCGGTGGGCGTCATCCGGAACAGCTTGACCCAGCCATCGATCACGACATGGATCGCTTGGGCCTTTTCCTCTTGCAGGAACAGGGTCTCACCACGCTCATAGCTGCGCCAGACCGCCTGGCCCAACAGGATATCGACATGATGATCGGGCAAGGACCGGATCAGCAGCGAATTTCTGGCGATTGATTTTTGCCGTTCATGCGCCACGCCGGCGTCTCCTGTCCCCATGTCTTGTTCTTAGGCCTCAGCCTAGGGCAAATGCCGCGCCGGTGCATCTGCCTTTTCTGATCCCCCCCGTCAATCCCGATGTCCACTTGACCATAGTCATGTCGCCCGGCCCGGCAGTTTCCTAACGTCAGAGCAAAGCCAAGACACCGGGAGCGCACACCATGGAGTACGAGCAATTCTTTCGCGACAGCCTTGCGAAGCTGAAAGACGAGGGCAATTACCGTGTTTTCATTGATCTCGAGCGGCGGAAGGGCAATTTTCCAGCCGCGCAGCAGACCGATGGAGAGACCCGGCGGGACGTGCGCATCTGGTGCTCTAACGATTACTTGGGAATGGGCCAACACCCTGCGGTTCTGGGCGCGATGCATGACGCGCTGGACCGCTGCGGAGCGGGGGCCGGGGGCACTCGGAACATATCCGGCACCACTCACGACCATGTGCTGCTTGAAGAGGAACTTGCCGATTTGCATGTCAAGGAAGCAGCGCTGGTGTTCACATCCGGATATGTGTCGAACTGGGCGGCCCTCGGTACCCTCGCTTCGAAAATCCCAGGCATGATTGTGTTCTCAGACGCGCTCAACCATGCCTCGATGATCGAAGGCATCCGCCATTCGCGCGCCGATCGGGTGATTTGGAAGCATAACGATCTGGCCGATCTAGAGGCGAAACTTGCGGCTGCCGATCCGAAGGCACCCAAGATGATCGCCTTTGAATCGGTCTACTCGATGGATGGCGATATCGCGCCGATCCGCGAGATCTGCGATCTGGCGGATAAATACGGTGCGATGACCTATCTGGATGAGGTGCATGCGGTCGGTCTCTATGGTCCGCGGGGCGGCGGCATCGCTGAACGCCAGGGGCTGATGGACCGGCTGACGGTGATCGAAGGCACACTGGGCAAGGCGTTTGGCGTGGTCGGCGGCTACATCGCGGCCTCGGCAGCACTCTGCGATTTTGTGCGCAGCTTTGCCAGCGGCTTCATCTTTACCACCGCGCTGCCTCCGGCGGTGGCGGCGGGGGCCGCCGCCTCGATCCGGCATCTGAAAGCGTCGCAGGTCGAGCGCGCGGCGCAGCAGGCGCGGGTGGCCGAGGTGCGGGCGCGGCTGGACGCGGCGGGTATTCCGCATCTGCCCAACCCCAGCCATATCATCCCGGTGATGGTGGGCGATCCGATCAAATGCAAGTTTATCTCGGATACCCTGCTGGAAGAGTTCGGCATCTATATCCAGCCGATCAACTACCCCACAGTGCCCAAGGGAACCGAGCGGTTGCGCATCACCCCGTCACCGGTCCACAGCGACGCCGATGTCGCGCACCTGGTTCAGGCGCTGTCCACCCTGTGGCAGCGGTGCCAGATGGCGCGGGTACCGATGGCAGCGCAATAGGGATCAGCGCAGAGCGGGGGTCTGGTAAAGCCGGACCTTGATACCGCCGTGATCGACCACCGGACCGGGTGCCTTGAACGGCAGCCGGGTGGAACGGGCAAGGCTCATCTCTGACGTGATCAATCCCACGCGCCAGCCCGAAAAGCGTTCCATCAGAACCTTGCCCAGACTGCCATAAAGCGATCGCAGCCGCGCCTGATCGCCGATCCGCGCGCCATAGGGCGGGTTGACGATGACCAGACCCGGCCGCCCCTCGGGCGGGCGGATATCGCTGACCGGGCGCTGGTGAAAATCACAGAATTCCGCCACGCCTGCGCGGGCCGCATTGGCGCCGCTTGCCTCGATTGCCCCCGCGTTGCGGTCCGAGCCGCAATAGCGGCTTTCGGGCTTGCCGCTCTCGCCTGCGCCTACGCGCATCTCCTGCCATTGGGCGGCATTGAACCCCGCCAGTTGTTCAAAGGCAAAGCTGCGTGACCGGCCCGGCGACAGCCCCGCCGCCCATTCCGCCGCCTCGATCACAAAGGAGCCGGACCCGCACATAGGGTCGAGCACCGGTTCGATCCCGTCGAACCCGCATTGGCGCAGAAACAGCGACGCCATGGTCTCGCGCATGGGCGCCTTGCCCACTGCTTCCTTGTGACCGCGCTTGTGCAGCGCCTCGCCCGAAGTGTCGATGGAAAAGGTGCAGAAATCCCGTTCGATTCGCAGCATCAGGCGAATATCGGCCTCATCCGAGATGGGGGCACCCAATTCCTCGGCAAGGGCGCGTTCGATGCGTTGCTTGGCGGCGCCTGCGTGATAGATCTTGGACTTGCGGCTGACCGCTTCGACCCGAACAGGCACATCCGCGCGCAGGAAATCGCCCCAGGCGAACTTGCGCGCCCGCTTGTCGAGCTGCGCCAGATGCACCGCCGGAAAGCCGCCGATCCGCACCAGAACCCTGCCCGCGCCACGCAGCACAAGATTGGCGCGCATGACCTCGGACCAGGGACCGCGCGTCTCGACCCCGCCCGGTACGACGCGCGGTTCCGCAAAGCGGCACGCGGCGGCCTCTTCGGCCAACGGCTGCTCCAACCCCGGCGGTGCGATCAGGAAAATGTCATAGTCTTGCGTCTTGTCCATCCCCGGCAATTACAGCGGATCGGGCAGCGGGGCTAGGGCAATCTCTGCAATCGAAAAAGTGCTTGACCTCAACCGGGGTTGAGCCCGCAGGCTGGTGACGATGACCGCAAATCGAGAAAGAGACATGACCAGTTTTCCCCAGATCGACGCTGTGTACGAAACCCACCTGCCGGTGCGCGACCTTGATCGCGCAGTCGAGTTTTACCACGATACATTGGGGTTGGAGCTTGCCTATCGGCAAGAGGCGCGCGGCATGGCATTCTTCTGGATTGGTGGCCAGCAGACCGGGATGCTGGGCCTGTGGCAAGCGGGCAGCGCTCCGATGCGCATGGTGTTGCATATGGCGTTCCGGCTGGGGCAAGAGGCTGTTCTCGCTGTCCCCGCCGAACTGAAGGCCAAAGGCGCAGAGCCGCTGGGCTTTGAGGGGGAACCTGTCCGCGAACCGGTGGTTATCGGCTGGATGCCCGCGCTCACCGTCTATTGCAAGGATCCCGACGGGCATTCCATCGAGTTTCTCTGCCCCCTGCCCGATGCGCCTGACCCTGACTTTGGCATCGGCCCCTGGTCACGCTGGCTTCAAAGGTGATCGCGGATCGAGCCGGTCTTGGGCGACAGATCCGGATCGATATCGCGCATTTCCAGCGACAGGGCCAACGAGCGCTGTGCCATAACCGGGGCGACAAAAACGCGGACCGCCTCGAAAACTTCGGCGGCGGCGGCCTGTTTCACCTCGGGCGCCCGGCCCGCGCGCAGGAGGATCGAGATGTCGATGAACCCGTGTTTGGGATCGCCATCGGCAATCGCCCAATGATCGGCACGAAAGGCGCGCACCCGGATGCCTGCCATGGGAAAGGTGTCGATCCCCGCCGCCGTGGCACGGATCAGCTCGCAGAGCGCGCCGATGTCCAGCGCATCCTCAAGGTTGCCGGAATACTCGACGATAAAATGCGGCATAGCCTCCTCCTGACGCAGACCATGGGCGGGGCAGTGACACAGAATTTCAAGTGAAATCCTGTGAGCAGGGATTTCTTTAAATCCCTGCCCCCTTGACCCGCGCCGGAACACATAACAGGTTAACCACTCTCCGGCAGTCGGATGCAAGCCCTATCCAACCAGCCGCGCCGGTTGCCCCGGGCGACCGGCGGTCAGCCCCTCGATCCGCTCGACAATCGCGCCCGCGTCGATGCCGAAATGGCGGTAGAGATCCCCGATGGTACCGGTCTGGCCGAAATGCTCCACTCCCAGCGGAATGGTCCGGTGCCCCGTGACCGAGCCCAGCCAGCCCAGCGTTGCCGGATGCCCGTCGATCACAGTGACCAGCTGACAGTGCGGCGGCAGTTCGCCCATCAGCCGCTCGATATGCGACAGCGCCGCCGGGTTGCCGCGCGCCCGCGCCCGTTGTGCGGCGGTCCAGCCCGCGTTCAGCCGGTCGGCCGAGGTCACCGCCAGCACGCCGACATCGCGCCGCGCCTCGCCCAGCAGACCGGCGGCGCGAATCGCCTCGGGAGCCACCGCGCCCTGATAGGCGATCACCACCTCGGCATTGGGGCCCGGCTTGCGCAACCAATAGGCGCCGTCGATTGCACCCTGGCGGAAGGCATCGTCCACCCGCTTGCCCGGCTGTTCGATCGGATTGGTCGAGAGCCTGAGATAGACGCTGCCCCCGGTCTCGTCGCGCAGCCATGTGCGCTCATCCGGGTCGCCCTCGCCATCGCGTTGCAGATAGTCGAAGGCCCATTCCATGATCACCGCCAACTCGTCGGCGAATGCGGGTTCGAACGCCGCCAACCCGTCCTGGCTCATCCCGATGAGCGGCGAGCCGATGGATTGATGCGCCCCCCCTTCGGGGGCCAGCGTCACGCCCGATGGCGTACCCACCAGCAAAAACCGCGCATCCTGGTAACAGGCATAGTTCAGCGCATCGAGGCCGCGCGCCACAAAGGGGTCATAGACCGTGCCCACCGGGATCAGCCGCTTGCCGAACAGCGAATGGCTCAACCCCGCCGCGCCCAACAGCAGCATCAGGTTCATCTCGGCGATGCCCAGCTCGATATGCTGGCCCTTGGGTGTGAATTCCCATTTCGCGGTTGAGGGGATCTTGTGCTCGATAAAGGCATCGGCCTGATCCTTGCGGGCAAACAGCTTGCGCCGGTTCACCCAGGGACCAAGGTTGGTGGTGCCGGTCACATCGGGCGAGGTGGTGACGATGCGCGCCGCCAGTTCGCTGTCACCCTTGCTGAGATCGTCCAGCACCTTGCCAAAGGCGGCCTGGGTCGAGATCTCGCGGTCGCTCGCAATCTCGATCCCCGGCACGGCAAGGCGCGCATCGGAAAACCGCCGCCGCCCCTTGGCGAAAAACGGCACCCCGTCCAGAAACGCGCGCAGCGCGGCCGGGTCGGCAACCGTGGCCAGCGGCTCCCATTCCTGCCCCTCGGCCACACCCATATGGGCCTGCCAAGCGGCGAACTGGGTCTTGTTCATCAGCCCGCCATGATTGTCCTTGTGGCCCGCGATGGGCGTGCCCCAGCCCTTGACCGTATAGGCCAGGAAACAGGTGGGGCGGTCATGGTCGATTGCGGCAAAAGTCTCGGCCATGGTGGCCACGCAATTGCCGCCCAAGTTTTCCATCAGCTCGGCCAGCTCGTCATCGCTGCGCCGGTCAAGCAGCGCCGAGACCGGGCCTTGGTCGCCCAGATCCTCCATCAGCCGCTTGCGCCAGACCGCACCGCCCATGAAGGTCAGCGCCGAAAATTGCTGGTTCGGACAAGCGTCGATCCAGTCGCGCAGGGCATCTCCGCCCGGCTCCAGAAACGCGGCCCGTTGCAGGGCGCCGTATTTGATCCGAACAACGTCCCAGCCAAAGGCGTCGAAAATCTTCTCGACCCGCTCGAACAGACCTTCGCGCACGATCCCGTCCAGCGACTGGCGATTATAGTCGATGATCCACCAGCAATTGCGCAAGTCGCTCTTCCACCCCTCTTGCAGGGTTTCATAAACGTTGCCCTCGTCCAGTTCGGCATCGCCCACCAGCGCCACCATCCGGCCCATGGGCGCGCCCTGCCCCCAGTCCTTGGCGGCGATATAGTCCTGTACCAGCGCGGCAAAGGCGGTAACGGCCACGCCCAAACCCACCGAGCCGGTGGAGAAATCGACGTCATCCACATCCTTGGTGCGGCTGGGATAGGATTGCACCCCGCCATAGCCCCGGAAATTCTCCATCCGCGCGCGATCCAGATTGCCCATCAGATACTGAATGGCATGAAACACCGGGCTGGCATGGGGTTTCACCGCCACCCGGTCCTCGGGGCGCAGCGCGCTGAAATAGAGCGCGGTCATGATCGACACCATCGAGGCCGACGAGGCCTGATGCCCGCCGATCTTGATCCCGTCCACCTTGGGGCGGATGTGATTGGCGTGATGGATCATCCAATGCGACAGCCACAGGATGCGCTGTTCGATGGTCTTGAGGTGGCTAAGGTCCTGCGGCGTGCTCATCGGCGCTCTCCTTCTTTGAGGGATCAAACCCGTCCGGCGAAGTCTAACATGTACTTGCCCCGGTCGCGCAGGGATTCAAGGGCGGGATTGCCCCGCGCCTGGCTCCGGACAGGCAATTTGTGGGCCGCGCGCCACTCCCCAGAAGCGCGTGGCTGCCACCGCCCTCAGGCGGCGGCCTGAACTTCGGTCGCGTCCAGCGACTGCGCCAGATCGGCCAAGATATCCTCGACTTCTTCCAGACCCACAGATAGCCGGACCAGCCCGTCGCTGATGCCGTGTTCGGCACGTTCCTCGGGGGTATAGGTGGAATGGGTCATCGAGGCCGGATGCTGGATCAGCGTCTCGGCATCGCCCAGTGACACCGCCCGCGCGATCATGTTGAGCCGGTTCATCATTGCACGACCCGCATCCATCCCGCCGTTGAGTTCAAACGCGATCATCGCGCCGGGCTGGGTCATCTGCCGGTTCGCCAACTCGTGCTGCGAGAAAGACGCCAGACCGGGGAAATACACCTCGCCCACCGCCGGATGCGCGGCCAGCCACTCGGCCACCACCTGGGCTGAGGCGCAATGCCGGTCCATCCGCAGCGCCAGCGTTTTCAGCCCGCGCAGGATCAGCATCGCGTTGAACGGCGCCATGACGGCCCCGGTCATGTCCTTCATGCCGTACAGGCGGATCTCGCTGATCTGCTCTGCACCGCCCACCACAAGGCCCGCCACCACATCGCCATGGCCGCCCAGATACTTGGTGGCCGAATGCAGCACGATATCGGCGCCCATCTCGATGGGCCGGGTCAGGTAAGGCGTGGCATAGGTATTGTCGATCACGACCGAGGCACCGGCAGCGTGTGCAATCTCGCTTACCGCCGCGATATCGACCAGCCGCATGTTCGGGTTGGCGGGCGTCTCGAAATAGACCGCGCGCGTCTTGTCGCTGATCGCGGTTTTCAGGTTCTCTGGATCGGTCAGGTCCACATGGGTGATGGTCACTCCCCATTTCGCCAGCCCGTGCCGCATATAGGAAAAGGTGCAGCCATACAGCGTCTTGTCCACGATCACCTCATCCCCCGGCGACAGCAGGGTCCACAGAACGGCAGTGATCGCGCCCATCCCCGAGGATAGCGCCAGCCCCGCCTCGGCCCCTTCGAGCGTGGCGATACGCTGCTCCAGCAGATCGAGCGTCGGGTTCGAGATGCGCGAATAGATATGCCCCTGACGCTCGCCCGCGAACATCTCCCCCCCGGCCTCGGCAGTCTCGAACGCAAAGGTCGAGGTCAGATGCAGGGGCGGCGTCAGCGCGCCCTCGTGATCGAGCGGGTCATAGGCGTGGTGGATGGCGCGGCTGGCAAAGCCCTTGGCATGGGTCATGGCGGGATCTCCTGATCTGGTGTTGCGGTCAGGATAGCCAAGCCAAACAGCGATGAGATTGCTATTTCTGCCAATTTGATATTTAATATTGGCAGTTTCTGCCAAGAAAGACGAAAATGGACAGCAAAGATCGCCAGATCATCCGCGCCCTGCAACAGGACGGACGCATGACCAACCAGGACCTGGCCGAAAAGGTGAGTCTCTCACCCTCGCCCTGCCTGCGCCGCCTGCGCAATCTTGAAAAAAGCGGCGCCATCCGGGGGTTTGCCGTCGACGTGGATCCGGCCGCCTATGGGTTGCCGATCACCGTCTTTGTCCGCATCCGGCTGGAACGCCACAATCAGGAGGACGTGCAGCGGTTCGAAACCCGCGTGCGCCAGATCGACGAAGTGCTGGAATGCCACATCATGACCGGCGCGATGGATTACCAGCTGCGGGTGGTGGTGTCGGGGCTGGATGCCTATGAGCAGTTCATCCGCACCCGCATCCACCCCATCGGCGGCATTGCCTCGATAGATACCAGTTTCGTCTACAGCACGGTGAAGAAAACCGCCGTGTTCCCGCGTTTGGGATAGGGTGCCCCCGGGGGACTTGAGGCCGCGAAACGCGATGAACGATCATCGCGACCGCAGCCATCACCGTGTGACCGGCACGGGGGGCGTCGTGTCTCATGGCGTCACCGGCAGTTTTACTGTTGGGTCCGAGGACCCTTTCATACGGCGCTGCTCTGCCGCACCGGGTTTTGTTTTCAGGAGGCAACCATGATTTCGCGACGACATTTCCTCGGTTCAACCGCGGCAGCGCTGGCGGTGCCCCTGTCGAGCGCGCGTGTTGCCGCAGCACAGGGCGACCTCCGAAACCTGATGATGCGGACTGACGGGTTGGGCCTTGCCCAGATGGTCAAGGCCGGAGAGGTGTCGCCCCTCGAACTTGCCGAGACCGCCATCAACGCAGCGCTCGCGCTCGACGGCAATTTGAACGCGCTCACCACACCGATGTACGAGCAAGCTCTGGCCAGGGCCGCAGTGATGCGCCCTCAGGGCCCATTCGCTGGCGTGCCCTTTGCGGTAAAGGACAATTTGGACGTCGCGGGCCAGTACACCACCCATGGCTCACGCGTCTATCAGGACAACTACCAGCACTATTCCGCCCCGCTGGCCTTGGCCCAGGAGGCGGCCGGGTTCAACCTGATCGGCAAGACCAACATGCCCGAAGTCGGCGCCATTCCAACGACCGAGGGGCAATTATTGGAACCCTGCTGCAACCCCTGGAACCTTGATCATTCCACCGGAGGGTCAAGCGGCGGGTCGGCCGCCGTGGTGGCCGCGGGCATTGTACCAGTCGCGCATGCCAGCGATGGCGGCGGGTCGATCCGTATTCCTGCCGCCAGCTGCGGCGTCTTCGGCCTGAAGCCCAGCCGCCGCAGGATGGTCTGGGGGTCGAGCGATCAGACCACCTATGCCGTCGACAACTGCGTCAGCCGTTCGGTGCGCGACAGTGCCATGCTGTTCGCACTGGGACAGGACCGCTCGCCGACGGCACCCTTTGCACCGCTTCCCTTTGTGTCCGGCCCATCGAGCAACCGGCTGACCATCGGTTTCGATCTGAGGAACTATTACGGCAACCTGCCGGACCCGGACGTGCAGCGCGCAATCGAACAGATGGCACAGCTATGCGCGGATCTGGGCCATACGGTGATCGAAACCACCAATCCCGTCGATGACGAGTTCGAACTGCGGTTCAACCAGATCTTCGGGTTCCGCATGGTGGGGCTTGCCGATGCCGCCACTGCAAAGGCCGGGCGCCCGCCCTCGGAAACAGGCCTCCTCGATACATTCGTGATGCAATGGGCCGAGGCCGCGCGACAGTTCACACCCGAAGACGTGGCGGCGGCAAACGCCTATATGCAGAAACTCGGCTCCGACTATCAGGCCTGGCTGTCTGGCATGGATGTCTTTTTGTCGCCGGTGCTGATGGGAACAGCGCCACGGCTGGGAACACTCTATGATCCCGGCAAATCGTTCGAAGAGATGTTCGGCCGCATAACCAACTATGCCTCGTTCACGGCAGTCCAGAACGCCATCGGATTGCCGGGAATGTCCGTACCCGCCGGGTTGGGCAGCGATGGTCTGCCAATCGGCAGCCATTTCGTGGCGCCTGCCGGACGCGAGGATATCCTGTTCGCGCTGGCCTACGAGCTCGAACAGGCCAAACCGTGGTGGGACAGCTGGGCGCCAATGTCGCTGACCCGTCTGTAACGGTCTGAGCCAGACGGGCGGCGATGAACGGGCTTCCGAGCAAAAGCATGCCGGACGACCGAGGGATCTACATACGCCTGTGCGTACCCTTTACATGAGACGTGAAAAAAGGGCGCGAGTGGTTCCCTCGCGCCCTTCATCTATTATCGCGTCAGACTCAGCCGATGATCGCGTTCAGCGTAGCCGAGGGCCGCATGATCCCCGCCTTCTTCTCGGCCGAGGGCTTGTAATAGCCGCCGATATCGGCGGATTTACCCTGGGCTGCGGCCAGCTCGGTCAGGATCGCCTGTTCGCCATCAGCCAGCGCCTTGGCCAGCGGGGCGAATTCGGCGGCCAGATCGGCATCGTCGGATTGCGCTGCCAGCGCCTCGGCCCAATAGCGGGCGAACCAGTAGTGGCTGTCGCGGTTGTCGGGCTGTCCCACCTTGCGGCTGGGGCTGCGGTTGAAATCCAGAATGCCCTGGGTCGCCGCCTCGGCGGCCCGGCCCAGCACACCGGCCTTGGCATTGCCCCGGCTGTCGGCGAGGAAGTTCAGGCTTTCCCCCAGTGCGCAGAATTCACCCATCGAATCCCAGCGCAGGTGGTTTTCCTCGACCAGTTGCTGCACGTGCTTCGGGGCCGAACCCCCGGCGCCGGTCTCGAACAACCCGCCGCCCTGCATCAGCTTGACGATGGACAGCATCTTGGCCGAGGTGCCCAGCTCCAGGATCGGGAACAGGTCGGTCAGATAGTCACGCAGCACGTTGCCGGTGATGGCGATCGAGTCCTTGCCTGCGGTGATGGTCTCAAGGCTCTGCCGGGTTGCTTCACGCGGGGCCAGGATCTGGAACTTGTCGGCCACGCCCGCCGCTTCGAGCACCGGTTTGACATAGGCGATCAGCTGCGCGTCATGGGCACGGTTTGCGTCCAGCCAGAAGATCGCCTCGGACCCGGTCAGGCGCTGACGGTCCATCGCCAACTGGATCCAGTTCTCGATGGGCGCTTTCTTGACGGTGCAGGCACGCCAGATATCCCCCGCCTCGACCGAATGCGAATGCAGCACTTCGCCATTGGCCAGTACGATACGGATGGTGCCATCTGCCTGCGCCTCGAACGTGGTCGGGTGCGATCCGTATTCTTCGGCCTTCTGCGCCATCAGACCAACGTTGGCCACCGAACCGGCGGTGGTCACATCCAGCGCGCCGTTGGCTTTGAAGAAGTTGATGGTTTCGTCATAGACGGTCGCATAGCACCGGTCGGGGATCACGCAATTGGTGTCGCCCTTGGCGCCGGTCTCGTCCCAGCCCTTGCCGCCCGCGCGGATCACGGCGGGCATCGAGGCGTCGATGATCACGTCAGACGGCACATGCAGGTTGGTGATGCCACGGTCCGAGTCAACCATGTACATGGCCGGACGATCCGCCTTGACCGCCTCGATGGCGGCCAGAATCTCGGCGTGGCCCTTGACCCGCTCCATCAGGTCGCCCAGACCGGAATTCGGGTTCACCCCCAGCGCCGCCATGCGGTCACCGAATTTCTCGAACACCGGCGCCAGCCAGGCCTTGACCGCGTGACCAAAGATGATCGGGTCCGAAACCTTCATCATCGTCGCCTTCATATGCAGCGAGAACATGGTGCCGTCGGCCTTGGTGTCCTCGATGGCATCGGCCAGGAAGGCGCCAAGCGCCTTGACCGACATAAAGGTCGCATCGGCAACGGTGCCCTCGTCCAACTGCCAGTTCTTTTTCAGCTCGCTCACGCTGCCATCGGCGCCGATGAACTCGATCCGCGCCTTGCCCGCCTGCGCGGCGGTGATGGTGGCCGATTTCTCATTGGCATAGAAATCGTTGCCCGGCATCGAGCTGACCTTGGTTTTTGAGGTCGAGACCCATTCCCCCATCGAATGCGGGTTCTTCTGCGCATAGCTCTTGACCGCCTTGGCTGCGCGCCGGTCCGAGTTGCCCTCGCGCAGGACCGGGTTCACCGCCGAGCCCTTGATCGCGTCATAGCGCGCGCGGATTTCCTTTTCCGCGTCGCTTGCGGGCGCCTCGGGATAGGACGGGATGTCATAGCCCTGGCCCTGCAATTCCTCGATCGCGGCCACCAACTGCGGCACCGAGGCCGAGATGTTGGGCAGCTTGATCACATTGGCGGTGGGCGTCTTCACCAGCTCGCCCAGGGCGGCCAGATCGTCGGACTGGCGCTGATCGGCGGTCAGGTTTTCCGGGAAGGTGGCGATGATGCGGCCCGCCAGCGAGATATCGGGGGTTCCAACGGTGATATCCGCCGCCGAAACGAACTTGCGGATGATCGGCAGGAACGAGGCGCTGGCCAGCTCCGGCGCTTCGTCTACAATGGTATACAATATGTCGGAGTTCATTTTATCAGCCATATTCTCTTACCTTTTCTAGCCTTTCCTGGGGCGTGCGATCCGAGAGTGTGTTGCCACATCCATTGCGGCGCGGGGGAATCGGGCCATGGGTCCGACACCGGTTACTCTGATTTGACAGGCTCCCCATACATGGGCGCGCGCCGCGTTTCAATCGAGGGAGACTGCGCATTTTGCCCCAGTCTGCGCAAGTCCGCGTGCGTGGGGGAGCGGGGGCGTCAGATCAGCCCATATTCATATGCGCAAAATCAGGGTATTTTGCGCATATGTCAGGCAACAGGATTTGACAGGTGTACCAGACCTGAAAGCCCGGCACGATAAGCTGGATGACAGCTGAGCGGACGATGCGGACCTCAGGGCGAATGGCTCTAAGGAGCGTAACCGACCCTTTCCTGCCGTTCGGCTAATTGTTCCGATGCTGCACAGCAGTTTGTCGAAGCCAAAATTCGCAGGCTTGCGGAACGACGCTGCCCATGGAGGCCTTCCGCGCGGACGAAGTGGTTACTCAAATCGCACTATTTTCAAGAGGGGCAGGTATTGGGGCAAGGTGCCGGTCAGAACCTTGCCCCGCAGTTTCGGTCACTCTGCGATAGTGGCACCCGGAACTGCGTCGTAGGCATTGGACTGCGCAACCTCGTGCCGAATGGCAGTGCCTGGCAGGATCTCAAACAGCGGGTCGAAATCAACCATGGTCGAGGCGAGCTGCGCAAGAACTGTGGGGTCACCTTCAATCTTGGCGATGCCATCGGCGATCTGCTGCTCTAGGGTCTGTTGAGATTCAGGATTCCCATCTGGTCTAGGTTCTGATTCAAACTCCCAAAAGGGAGGTCTG
>NZ_JAOVQN010000038.1:0-23611 GCF_025673445.1 Ruegeria marisflavi | reverse complement strand
ATAACCGCAGAGACATAATCAAGGCTGGGTCAAATCTCGATAAAAATACCGGGTCACTTCTCAGCAAAAATCAACACACATGCAACTTGGGATACGCGAGATAACACTTTCTATCCGACGACCGGCGTACTGATCTCGGGAAAGATTTCGCGCGCGGGCATCACGGATCAGGCATTCGGAAACCTGCTTACGATATCGGACAGAAGTTACTACAAAGGCGTGGCTTCCGCATCTACCTACAACGCGATTGGGGAACATGGTGTTCTTGCCGTCATTGCCTCTGTCTGCGGTGCTGGCCGTGATGCGCCATTCTTTGACTCTTGCGGTGTTGGTTTCTCTGACGGCTTGCGTGGATTTGGCACTCTGGACAACTTGCAAAACTGGTCTGCCTCCGCCCAAGTGGAGTATCGAGGCCGCTTCTCTGAACGTTTCGGTTATGTCGCGTTTGCCGGTCTCGGCGGCGGCGGTGAAAGCATCAGCGCCATTTCGACGAAAAACGGCGGAGCCGCGGCTGGCGTAGGTTTGAGGTATCGTATCGCCAAGAAATTCGGGTTGGACTACGCCGTTGATTACGCGGTCAACGATCAAGGTGAAGCGTTTCTATACCTCTCTCTTGGGCAACGGTTTTGATTTCATCCATAATGTTGGCTGAGTGAAAATTCCCGCAATACCAATCCTACCGGCGGCTGCACATCTTGCTCCGCCGAGAGGGCGGGGGCGTGAACTGGAAGAAGCTCTACCGCATCGACCGTGAAGAGCGGCTCATGGTGCGAAAACGCGACTGCCGAAGCGGGCGCTTGGCGCGTGGGCACCGATGGCGATCCCGCACGGCCCAATAACCAGCGTTGGGGCCTCGACTTGGTGTCTGACGCACTGTCCTGCGGACGACGGTTGCTGGTGATGTGCGTGATCAACGACTTCAGCCAGGAGCGCCTGGCCACGGTCGTCGATACCTCAATCTCTGGCGTCAGGGTGGCTCGCGAACTGGACCGTATCGCTGAGATCCGGGGCTATACCTGCATGGTAGTCAGCGACAACGTCCTATATCGGGAAGATTTGGCTGCTTAAGTCAGCAGGTCATGGGACATCCGGTGTCCCGAATGCCCTGATATGGTTGCCCAAGCGGTCTCTGCCGTCAAGAAGCGGTTTCTCCCATAGCAAACACAGGGTACACGTGATGGCGGCCCTCACCGTCCTTAAGACGAGATCCAAAATCCCAAGCGGAAGACCTGAACATTATCTACGAGGTCAGCGAACTGCCTCCACGGCTCTTATCAGACAAGGGTGCTTCCGCCTGGGCTCGCCCCCTCGAAGAAGGGGCGATAGGGTTCGCCGTGTTTGATCACGGCGTGTACGGTGCGCGCCATCTTAGCCGCGATGGCGGTGTAGGCCTTCTTCAGACTGCTCCGCTTTGCGATCCTCAAGCCCCAGGCTCGGATCGACGTCCATTGGCGCGAGCGGGTGAGCATGACGTGGGCCGCAGTGAAGAGCGCCGTGCGAGTGAAGGTATCGCCGGACCGGCTGATGCGCCCCCTCACGTCGGTCTCTCCAGAGTGGTATTGTCGCGGTGTCAGACCAAGGTGAGCGCCGACATCACTCGAGCGGCGGAAGCGCCCCGGGTCGTCGATCGTCGCCTTGAACGCCAGTGCCGTGACCGGGCCAACTCCGGGGATGGTCATGAACCGGCGGCAGAGTTCGTCGTTAGCCGTGAGACGCAAAAGTGCCCGGTGGAGTTCGGCAAGTTGCGTCTGCATCTCGGCGCGCCCGCGAAGCAATGCGGACATACAGAGCTCGAGGTTCGGGTGCCCCTCCACAAGTTCACGCACCCGGGCCTCGAAGTCCCTCGCCGCGACGCGGCCGACCTTCAGCCCGAATGGACGCAGATCCGGATCAGCACCTCGTGGCGATGCTTGGAAATGTCGATGGCGACCAGGACGGTCAAAGCGGTAGATTGGGTAGCGGTCATAGCCGGTCTTCTCAGCGGTATGGTTCAGCAAAAACACTGTTGTGGACCTGAGACCCAGTCTTAGCCACCCGCTGCGCGACATGAAGGCTGCGCGCGTGGCCATGACCTGTCGGTAGCGCTTCTTCCCTTCATGCTATGGCAGCGAGTTCATCTCGCGGGACCTCGATCTCTGGGCCTACGCCAACGACGTCACGTCGCACTTCTCGGCTCGGCAAACCCACGGACAATGGCTTCATTGAGGCATCTGGCAGCAAGCTCCGGGACGAATGTCTGAACCCACACTGGATTATGAGCCTTGCAGATGCGCGGGAAAAGCTGGAGGATTGGCGTAGGAACTACAACGAGGACAGGCCCCAAGGCGCGATCGAATACATCGTCCCGCTTGACATGCATTGGCCCGATGGCGGCACCAGCCCTGCATCGGGAGACAGCCGGAAAAATCCAGCGTCTGTCGGTCCAATGTTGGGGAGCGGTGCAATGGAATGAAATGGTCTTTCGCGAGCTGGACCATAGATTGGAACACATACTGGTTTGGTAGTGGATAGGCCGAGTACAATTGAAACAGCGCTTAGACGAGTAAAAAAGTTTGTGGCTAAGTGGAGGTTTAAAAAATGATTTTGAGAATATTTGCTCTGGCCACGGCACTCTTGACCTCGAGCTCGACCCTGACGTTGGCTCAAAGCTACGATCTCGTCATCAAGAATGGCCGGGTAATGGACCCCGAAACCGGTTTTGACCGCGTGGCTAATGTCGGCGTCGTTGACGGCACCATCTCTGCCATCACTGAAGAAGATATTTCGGGCTCGAAAGAAATCGACGCTAGTGGTCTTGTTGTGGCACCAGGCTTCATTGATATGCACAACCATGTCGGTGGGTTGCCGTTTGGTCAAAAACAGGCCTTGCGCGACGGTGTGACAACCCAGCTGGAGCTGGAGGCGGGTGCATATCCAATATCGCTCTACTATGAGCGGCTGGAAGGCAAGTCGAAAACGAACTACGGCGCGAGCGTGTCTGTCCTGGGTATTCGAGAATCCGTCATGAACCCGGACTACAACAGCAAGTACGGCTCATATCTTCTGGATGGCGGGCTCACGGAACCGACCATGGACTTCACGCTTGACGCTCTCCAGTCAAGGCCGGATTCCGATCAGATTGCCGAGATCGTGCAACGCATGGAAGAAGGCCTGAAACAGGGTGGGCTCGGATTTGGTAATCCTGTCGGCTACGCAACCGCCAATTTGACATCGCAGGAGATGGTCGAGATGCACCGCCTTGCAGGCGAATATGGCAGTTTCAGTGTCATGCATGGGCGGTTTTCGAGCAATCTTCCACCAACGACAGGCATCATGTCCGTTCAGGAGGCGCTTTCGAGTGTCGCGATTTATGGCGGCGGCCTCTACGTGAGCCACATCCATCAACAGACGCTGAGGAATACTCCATACGCCCTCGACATGATCAAAGATGCACGGTCTGCCGGTATCGACGTCGTTGCAGCAATCTATCCTTACAATTTCGGCGCTTCGGTCATCAGCGCCGATTACTTGGATCCCTTGAACTACGGTCCGAACATGGGGCGCAGCTACGAAGACATAACCGAACAGGCGACCATGCAGCCGCTGACGAAGGAGCGCTACGAGGAACTGATAGCAAACGAGCCAACCGCACCGATCCTGTTTGTGGGTGTTGAAGAAGAAATCATGCTCGAGGCCCTTGCCGACCCGAAAACTCTGGTGGAAAGCGATGCGTTCACCTCTGTTGTTTCAGCCACGGGTGAGACGGCCGTCGGTTGGGATGTCGCCTATGAGGAAGTGCAGGCCCATCCGCGTGCGGCAGGGTCACATGCCAAGGTCCTGAGGCTAGTGCGTGAACAAGATCTGATGCCGTTGATGCTGGCGGTGTCCAAGATGACTTACATGCCTGCGGTTTTCATGGAAAGAAATGGTGTTCCTCGGATGGCGAAGAAGGGCCGTATCCAGAAAGGCGCCGATGCCGACATCACCATCTTCGACCCGGAAAACGTTGCCGACATGGCCACCGAGAAACGGGGTGGATTGGCCTCCGAAGGCATACCGTACGTGATTGTGAACGGGAGCATAGTCGTTGATGATTCGCGGGTTGTCATGGATGTGTTTCCGGGCCAGCCGATCCGCGGCGATCTGAACTAGTGTTCCGAATCTGACACTTGCTACCGGTTTCCCCGGAATTCATCGAGGGCGTTCAGGGCGCGGCGCTCACGGGCGAGGATGTCGTCGGCCGTTTTGGTCCAGATGAAGGGCTTCGGCTTGACGTTGTGTTGCAGCAGGTAGTCGTAGATGGCGGTCTCCAGGTCGTCGACGCTGGAATAGCTTCCGCGGCGGATGCGTTTCGACGTGATCTCGGCGAAGAACCGTTCGACCAGGTTCAGCCATGAGGCGCTGGTGGGAGTGAAATGTAGCTTGAAGCGCGGGTGTTTTGCCAGCCAGGCCATCACCTCGGGCGTCTTGTGTGTGGCGTAATTGTCGAGCACCAGGTGCACGTCGCGCAGACCCAGGACCGCGCGGTCGATACGGCGCAGGAATTTCAGAAATTCCCTGGCGCGATGGCGGGGTAGGCACTCGCCGATGACGACACCGGATTTGACATCGAGCGCGGCGAAGAGCGTGGTCGTGCCGTGGCGCTTGTAGTCGTGGGTCATGGTGGCGGCGCGGCCCTTCTTGAGCGGCAGCCCCGGTTGGGTCCGGTCCAGCGCCTGTATCTGGGACTTCTCGTCGACGCAGAGCACCACTGCCCGCTCCGGCGGATCGAGGTAGAGCCCGACGATATCGGTGACTTTCTCCTCGAACAGTGGATCGTTCGAGACCTTGAAGCCCTTCGTCAGGTGAGGCTTCAGACCGGCCTCGGCCCAGATGCGGCCCACGCTTGAGGGCGAGATGCCCACCGCCTCGGCCATCAGAGACCGGCTCCAGTGGGTGGCGTTAGGCGGGCTCTCCTGCACCGTCTTGGCGATCACCTTCAGGCGCGTTTTCCGAGGCAACGACGGCACCCGCGACGGCCGCGTCTTGTCGCGTTTGAGCCCGGCCACGCCCGCGTCGAGATACCGTTCCTGCCAACGCCAGACCGTCGGCTTCGACGTCTTCGCGCGCCGCATGATCTCGAAGGTGCCGTGGCCATCCGCCGTCGCCAGCACGATCTCGGCCCGCCAGACCAGCTTACGGGGGGTGTTGCGGTCGGCGACCAGAGCTTGAAGCTCGGCACGGCCATCGGGGCTCAGGGAAGCGTTGAAAGACAAAGGCATACGCGCCTGCATTCCCGGCCGGAAGCAACGCAAGACGCCGATCAAGTACGACAAGCGCCGCTACAAGCGGAGAAATCGTATCGAGATCATGTTCGGCAGGCTCAAGGATTGGCGGCGTGTTGCGACCCGCTACGATAGATGCCCGAAGGTCTTCCTCTCAGCCATCGCTCTCGCAGCAGCCGTCATCTTTTGGCTATAAGTCATCGGGTAATTTGTGGCCGCTTCCCTCGGAGCTGAAAGAGGGCTCACACTTCTGGCTGTCGAAGCTGAAGGAAGGACGCAACCATGAAACACTATGCCGGACTGGACCTGTCGATGGACAGCACGCAGGTTTGCATCGTCGATGAAAACGGTGGGAAAGTGGCCTCGATTAAGGTCGAGAGCGCCCCTGACAAGATCGCATGTGCGTTGGATCGAGTCGGCGACATTGAGCGGGCGGTGATCGAATCCGGCCGCATGTCGCCGGCAATCTGCCACGGTTTGCGAGCTCTCGGCGTTCCCGTCGTTTGCATCGACGCACGGCAGGCGCATCAGAGCCTAAAGGCATTAAAGGCGAACAAGACTGACCCGCATGACGCAGCCGGGCTGGCGCAACTTGCCAGGACAGGCTTCTACAAGGAGGTGCATGTCAAATCTCCGGCCGCCCATGGCGTGCGTACCGTCATTGCGACGCGCAGCCATCTCGTCGAAGCCCGGGTGCGGCTCGACAACATGATCCGAGGAATATGTGCAACATTCGGCTTCAAACCCGGCCCCGGGCAGGGCAAGGCATTCATCGACCGGGTGATGACTGCTGCCGATATACCGGGCCTTGGCCAGAGCATCACGGCGCTGGTCGCCGCCAGGGCCGGATTGGTGGAACAGATCAGGCAACTGGATCGTGTCTTGCGTGAGTTCGCTCACCAATCGTCGGCCTGCAGACAGCTCATGAGCATCCCCGGCGTCGGCGTTCAAACTTCTGCCGCTTTCGCCGCGGCTATCGATCAAGCGGACCGCTTCCGGCAATCTCGCACCGCCGACGCCTACTTCGGATTGGTCCCCAGGCGTCACCAATCCGGGGAAATCGACTGGACGGGACGCATCACCAAACAGGGTGACAGCATGGTCCGCAAGCTGCTCTACGAAGCGGCCAATTCGATCCTGACGCGCAGTCGTGGCAACTTCGCCCTCAAAACCTGGGCCCAGAAGATCGCCAAACGCCGAGGCCTGAGAAAGGCGCGCGTGGCGCTTGCCAGGCGGCTTGCTGTTATCATGCACGCGATGCTGCGTGACGGCACTTTGTTCGAAGCGTGAGGTGAGATAGAAATCATTTGCCAGCGGTGAAGCCAGAAAGCTGATCCGAGGGCGGTGTCCCGAGAGGGAACGCAGGGACGAACGATCTGCGAAGGTTACCGGATGGGCCCAAAAGCCCGCTTCGAGTCAATGCAACGTTCGGCCTTGTGAAACCCGATACAGCACGATCGCCTCAAAGCAATCAGTGCGGACAGATCCTTGAAACCCTCAAGGGAAACACCGCCAAGCTCCGCAAATTACAGATCCTGACCCTAGCTCTGGTTTTGATGTTCGGCTCATGTCGCCGGAAAACGTCAAACCTTATGTGAAGGCGCAGAAGAATGATGACCGCGACACGGAGGCGATTGCTGAAGCCGCAACGCGTCCTACAATGCGGTTTGTTCGGATCAAGACACATGAACAGTCCGATGTGCAATCCCTGCATCGTGCGCGGTCTCGGCTGGTGTCGGAACGAACCGCTCTGATCAACAACCAGCGCTCTCTTTTGCTGGAGCGCGGCATCACGGTCGCCCAGGGTCGCAAGAAACTCGAAGCGGAGTTGACCGTCTTTGCCGATGAGGAACACCCGAATCTATCCTCTCGAATTCGAGGTCTGATCGAAGACATGCGCGCACAATGGCGATCTCTGGACGCGCGGATCGCGGCCTTTGACAAGGAGTTCATGGCGATGGCTCGGGAGGACGTGGCGGCGCAGCGTCTGATGAGCATCCCAGGCATTGGCGCCATCAACGCGACCGCCTTCGTCGCAGCGGTTGGCAATGCAGAAGCTTTTGGACGTGGTCGCGATCTGGCGGCGTGGCTTGGGCTCACCCCAAGGCAGGCCTCGACAGGCGGTCTGCAGAAGCTCCTAGGTATCTCAAAGCGCGGCAGCAGATACTTGCGCAGCACATTGATCCATGGTGCGAATGCGGTGTTACACAGATTGATCTATGAACCATCGCAACTGGGGGCTTGGCTTCGCGACCTATCGGCCCGTGCCCACAAAAATGTGGTCGTGGTGGCACTGGCGGCAGAGCTTGCGCGAACGATCTGGGCTTTGCTCAGAATGGAACAGGGCTACCAGCGCGTGGTAGCAGCCTGACAAGACGGGCAACTGGCGAACGGCGCCGGTTGCCCTGCCTGCGAGTGGTTGAGAGGAGATGGCCTGACAGTTGATCGGCGGCGGCAAAACCTGGAGAAAGTGAATGGTCGTGACAGACCGTTGTGATTATGAGGATGCCGGCGCGCGAACCCCATCTTGGCCAGGGCAAGACCCTGAGACCGGATACGTTGATGCAGACTGCGCAGAGCTTGAACCAAAAACAACTTGCAGACCGGGCGGGCCATATGTTCATCCAGTGCGGGAGGATGTTTCATGTCAGCACCAATGCCAAGCGCGCTTCGGACGCGGTGTTAATTCAGAATTTCCGAGATCCGCTGTCTGGCACGCATGATCGACTGGGCCATGGCGACGCCTCGTTCATAAAGCAAACCCCGGATATCGCAAACGGAAGCATTGCGGTGATTGACACGAAACCGATAGAAAGCTGTTTCCCAAGCATGTATAGCCTGTAACACGATGCTTCCGTTTGCTCTTACCATCCTGCGCTTCCTGAAGGCGATTTGTCGTTCTTGGTCCGACGAAACCTTCAGGGCCGGGATCGCAGTTGCAATCCTGCTTCTGCTTTCCGGGACGACCTTCTACCGGATGGTAGAAGGATGGTCCTGGCTCGACAGCCTGTATTTTTCCGTGATGCTCATATCGACAGTTGGCCTTGGTGATCTCTACCCTGTTACCGAGTTCGGTAAGATTTTCACGGTTTTCTACGTTTTCGTTGGTGTAGGGGTATTCGTGGCGCTTTTTGCACAGTTTGCGCGCGCTTTGGTCATCGGGCCCCGGAAAGATGCCCCCCCCGATCCGGAGAACCTAAAAGAGTAGTGCGTCACAAAGAAGCCGAAATAGCTTGCATGTGGATGACCTACCCCCCCCCACCGGTCCCTCGCCCATAACAAGAGCCTGTGGGTTTGTGCTCTGAGCCCCAATCTTGGACCGCCAGAAGCAGCATTTTTCCGGCTCTGTCACGATGACGGGCTGGTGACGCCATCGGGATAATGCATGTTAATCGGGACGTTGCATCCGATTGCACTGCGAGGCCTGTCCTCATTTTAGTGCCGACGTCAGTCTTCCGGGTTTTCGCGGGCACCTGGAAGACTCACGAACCAGTGTGCGTTCAGGCAATTCGCCCGGGGCTTGCTGCCAAACGCCTCAGTGAAGCCATTGTCCGTGGGCTTTCCAGGCCAAGAGAAGTCGAGGGTAACGTCGTTGGCGTAGGCCCAGAGATCGAGGTCCCGCGAGATGAAATCACTGCCGTTATCGACTCTGATCGTCCTGCGGTATGATCAACCGATCCTCTTGCGGTGCCCATCCTCTGAGTGGGATCAGATTTGTCTTCACCGAGGTTTCGTCAATGAAGACAACGCGCCCGGGCTGTGCCGACACCGCCGGGATACGGTGCCTGAACCATGTCTCGCGCTGTTGCCGTACCTTGGCTCGACAGCGTTCGGCGGCCATACAATGGCGATTGGACACGATCTCGCGCTTATCGGGATCAATATGCTTCCAAATGTCTGGATCAGTTTTCTGTCGCCGCCTGTCGGGAGGACCGGGATGGTGTGCATCACTGCAGCCCGTCAAAGATACTGCGAACTGGCAGTGGCGTCTTCGGCACTCATAGGGCGGACAATACTGTCGACCAGTCCGGCGATCTGAAAACCTTGGATCGCTATGGGGCTGAACAAGTAAAATTGGTATCCCGTAGAACCGCTCGTGTTTCAGCAAGCACCGCCGAGGGCAGTTTGCCAAACTGCTCTTGGAACTTTCTGGCGAAATAGCCGGATTTGGTGAAGCCGGCATCCAGCGCCACCTCTTTCACCGACCTGGGCGGGGTGGCAGGGTTGGTCAACCGCTCATATGCTGCGCCTAGTCTCAAGGCCATTAGGCACTCACTTGGTGCGAGCCCGTGAATTTCATGGAACGCCTCGAAAAGCCGCGTCTCACCAACACCCAACAAGCTGCAAAGCTGTGACAGGCTCGGAGGCGCATCCGGTGTATCAAACGTCAGTCGTCGTGCTTCCGCTGCGATATCAAAGGCCCGCCTTCGCGCGCCATGAAAGCGCGGTGCGTTGCCAACAGTCGTGAAATACTCGTGCGCTAGCACATCCACAAAATCCCGATCTAGCGTACCAAGGTACTTGTGTACCCCGTTTGCGGTTTCTTTCGTGTCGTTTTGAGAGAGACTGCTTTGAAGTCTAAGCGCCTGAGACACTAGCCGCCTCGAAGGCCTGAACCTCAACCATTTCATATCCAACCGTAAATCGGGCTGACCCGAAAGCGCACGCAAGGCCTCCTCCAGCGCTGGTCGATAAACTCCTATTGTTAGATTATCCCGCCCTTTGCCGTGCGCTGTATAGCCGTTGGGATCGCCGGTGATGAAGGCATCGCCCGGCTTGACCTCCTGCCCGTCGAAGATGTAATCGCCTATCCATGACAACGGGATGTGCCAAGCTAGCCATTCACGGTGAGGAACGGTGTAGCCAGTGAAACGGCCCGGAAGATACATCCGAGACACCGAAGACATCTTTCCTGCAAATTTTTTCCCGAAAAGGCTCGGGGCACCCGCGTCAAGTAACGCTAGATGACCTTCTCTTATCGGCATACCGCGTAGTTGTTCCGCAAAACTTACAATCTTCTGGAGACCCGCCGGTTTTCCAGAAATTTCTTCAGTTTTGGCGTTTGACAGCCCGATAGAGTGACGAACTTTTGGTCTCATGTTTAGTTTTTGAGCAAAAAGCCTGTAGATAAAGGATTTTCGGCCTGAACAGCGAAGGATTCAGGCCCGTTCTCGTGATGGAAGAACCCCACTTATGACATAACCTTAAAGGAGCGTGAGTAAAGAAGCAGGTTCAAGACCAGAACGGCTTTGCCTTTGAAGTTGCAAAACCATGAGCGAGCTGTGCCGTCTAAGCCAAACGAGGATCTAGAAGTTTTGAATTTTTCGACCTTTTGCCGACTTTCAGCTTTGCCGATTATTCTGTCGTTGCCAGCCTTCGTTTTGCCGTCCACTGTTTTGGCCCAGCAGGTGAGTAGCGTGCTGTCGGGGCCTGACTCCACGCCTAACCTTCTCAGCTCTGATGCGCAGGAAAAAGACGACCTGCTGAACGTCGATGCTCAGCAGGGCTTTGACGACTGGAAAGCGGGCATAAAGGAGCGGTTCGGGCTGGATTTTGGGATCGATTACAACGTACTTGGATACACTGCGAGTTCTAGCCTCGGAGAAAGGAAAAGTGCCAGCGGCGCCTTTCGTCTTTTCGGGACATGGGATCTGGTCAACCGTGAGGGTCCTAATACCGGTAGCTTGATTTTCAAGTTCGAAAACCGACACGCGTTCACTACGGTGCCGCCCACGGGCTTCGGTGGGGAATTGGGCTATGCTGGTCTCAACAGCTCAGTGTTCAGCGATCAAGGTTGGCGTGCAACGCATCTCTATTGGCAACAGGAATTCGCCCAAGGACGCGGCGCAGCCTATATTGGGTGGTTGGATGTGACGGATTTCGTCGATGTTTATGCCCTTGCCAGCCCCTGGACCGGTTTTTCCAACATTGCGTTTCAGACCGGGTCCGGAACCATCGGAGGCCTGCCGGACGGGGCGTTGGGGGCAATGGTCGGCGGGTTCCTGACCGATAACATATATGCTTCAGCAGGGATCGCAGATGCCAATGCGGATCCGACCGACCCGATTAGTGGTTTTGATACTCTGTTCGATCAAGGCGAAACATTCAAGTCGCTTGAAATCGGCTGGACTTCGGGTGCCGAAGCGCTTTTCGTCAACAATGCTCATCTAACCTTCTGGCAAATCGACGCGCGTCAACAGGCAGGAACGCCGGGAGGCCACGGCATTGCCTTTTCCTACACTCATGTTTTGGGAGATGCATGGCTGCCCTTCATACGTGGAGGTTGGGCCGACGATGGCGGCAGCCTCTACGAGGCCGCCGTGAGCGCGGGTTTCGGTTACACCCGTCAGCCTGGGAGAAACCTGCTCGGTGTGGGTCTCAACTGGAGTCGGCCGAATGATACAACCTTTGGGCCAAATTTAAGAGACCAGTACACGCTGGAGGTTTTTCAGCAATGGCAGTTGACCGAAGGCTTGGAGCTGACGCCGAGCGTTCAGATCATCAAGAACCCGGCCCTGAACCCAAACAAGGATACGGTTGCATTGTTCGGCTTGCGGTTCCGGGCATCGTTTTGATGAGCGCGCGCCCTCAGGACTCGGCTAAGGAACTAAGGAGCAGATCCGACCAGGCGGATGCCGGTTGAACCTGTGCATACAGAGCCGCTTGATCATAAGGAGACGAAACGTGGAACAACACGGTGACACTCATTTCATCCGAAGCATAAGCACAAAACGCGACTGTTCAGGGTTGGGAAATGCCGGGAGATACGCGCGTTTGTGCAGTTCGGCCGCTTGTCTAATCGCGTTCGCAAGCGCGACCTTGGCGGAGGAGGAAATCAACAACGGGACAAACCCCATCAAGCTCACCAGCCAAATCGCGCTTCAGTACCAGTTCAATCAGATCGATTCCAACCTCAACACGGGTCTGCTCGAGTTTGCCTATACAAAGCCTTTCGGCGATATGAGCCAATCCTTCCGACTGACCGTGCCTTTCTCGGACAGTCCGTTCAACGCTAACCCCACCTTTGGGGATACGGCAGCCATTGCAGCGGCCAATCCTTCCGTGGGCAACGAAATGCGGCTTGGCGATATAAGCCTCATGTTCATCAAGGTCTTCGGCGTAACCGAAAAGAATGGCGCCGCGGCCACGTTCGAACTGTTTCTGGACACGGCCGAGACGCCGACGGCAGGCTATGGTCAATTTGCTGCCGAAGCCTCTGCCTACTACGCGTGGTTCCTCGATAACGGGTCGATCTTTTCGCCAGCCATAGTTCACACCTTCGGGCTCGAAGGTGGCAACAGCCTGGGCGTGGACGTCAATACCACAACTATCGACTTCTACTATGTGCCCAAGCTCCCAACGTCGAAATACTACATGACCTTCGACCCGGCGATCATCCACGACTGGGAGAACGACGCGACCTTCGGCAGCTTGCAGGTCACATTTGGGATCATGACGGGCAAGGCATTTGGCGGCGACAGCCAATTATTCATCAAACCCGGTGTCCTTTTCGGCGGCGACGCTCCGGCCGATTGGTCGGTGCAGTTTGGATACAAGATTCTGAACTTCTGAGACAAAGGGCAACGGTTCTAACGATCTAGTCAACGGAATCCTGAAACGGAGAACTTTATGCAAAAGATAATTTCAACCGCCTTACTGGCCTCTCTTGCATGGTCGACCGCACATGCGCAGGACTATGACCTGGTCATCCTGAATGGGAGGGTCATGGACCCCGAAACGATGCTTGACGGGCAGTTCAACGTGGGTATCAAGAATGGAAGGATCGAGGTCATCACGCCAAGCGAGATCACCGGCGCCGAAACCATTGATGCATCAGGCCATATCGTCGCGCCCGGTTTCATAGACCTGCATTTCCACGCCCTCGACGGGCTCTCGCTGAAGCTGGCCGCGCTTGACGGCGTGACTACCGGGATGGATCTGGAGGCTGGTGCAATTAACGTAGCCGAATGGTATACTGAAAAGGATTCAACCGGCTGGCCGCTCAACTATGGAACCGGGGTCAGTCAGGAGATGACACGGACCCGAGTCCATGACCCCGAGGTCGATACTAGCGGTTGGCACGATGCCACCAGCGTTTTCGACCTGCGCGCTCAGGCAGTGCAGGATGGTGTGCCGGGTTGGTCGGTTACGCGCAGCAACTCTGATCAGTTCAACCAAATCCTAACCTATATCGACGAAGAATTGCGTCAGGGTGCAATCGGAATTTCCTCGACCATCGGCTACATGACCGAAGGCGTGACCACCTTCGAAATGTTCAAGACCCAAGAAATCGCGGCGAAATACGGCCGCTTCCTCGGCGCGCATGTGCGGTTCCACGGCAACCCCTCCAACCCCGAAGGTCCGCTAGGCACCAGCGAATTGCTGGCCAACGCGCTGGCGCTGGATGCTCCGTTCTCGCTTAACCACAACAACGAGTATGGTTGGTGGGAGAACGAGGAGAAACTTCAGAAGGCTCGCGCGCAAGGATACAACGTCTGGTCGGAATACTATCCCTATTCGGCGGCTTCGACGGCGATCTCCGCAGAGTTCTTTCATCCGGACAAGTTCGCGATCATTTCGGGTGGGCGACCCTACGAAGAGACGATCTACGATCCGGTTCAGGACAAGTTCCTGACGCGAGAAGAGTGGGAGAAAACCTCCGCAGAGTTTCCGGGTCGCTCGATCTTTGCCTTCAATCCCAAACGTGACGAATGGCTCCCCTACTGGCAGAGAATGCCGCACATGATCGTCGCCTCCGATGCAATGTGGTCCGGCAAGGGGATCGACTCCTGGGACCTGCCGCCCGAAGAATATGTCGGTCATCCGCGAACTGCGGGCACGCGCGGCAAGGTTCTGGCCGGCGGGCGCGAGCAAGGCGTCCCACTGATGTTCACGATCGCGCAGATGGCCTATTGGCCGGCATATCACCTGGGCTTGACAGGTCTTGAGGGGATGCAGGAGCGGGGCCGCCTGCAGGAAGGTATGGTCGCCGACATAACGATCTTCGATCCGGAGAACGTGAAAGACAATGCCACCTACAAGGCCGGTGAGCAGGGTCAGCCGACCACGGGCATTCCCTATGTCATCGTGAGCGGTGTGCCTGTCGTGAAGGAAAGCGAATTCCAGTTGGATGTTCGTCCGGGCAAGTCGATCCGTTTCCCGGTGGAACAAAAGGGCCGCTTCGAGCCCGTCACATTCGAGGCTTGGGAGAAGGCGCACACGATTACCGGCTTCACCATCGACCCCGGCGCGCTGGGTCAGCCTGACAGCGGTGCTGACGCGGGCGTGTCGCGCCAAACCGGGGATGAGTGATGCGGCCACCTATCCGTCCAAGCCTGGCGATTGTAGCGAGCATTTGCGTCGCAATCGGGACGATCGCGTCGGCCAACGATAGGGATGAGAAGATGGTAGGAACTCTTGGCGTCTCGTCCCTCGATCCGCTTGCGCAGTTGGTTGCCCCGGATCTGGACCGCATCGCTGAAGAGAACGCAGCCTCAGCATCTGATCTTGCGGGGCAGGGGGCGTTTGCCACCGTGTTTTGCCCTGTGCATCTACAACTTGAGACTCAGGTTATGGACTTCTCGAGACGGCGGAAGTCCAATTAGCTTGTTTCGGGTATTATTTGGAGAAAGAACCATGCAAATTCAAAATCTTGTCGCCATTCTTGTTACGGTTTCAGCGAACGCCGTGTTCGCTCAGGAGGCATCCAACCAGACCCTGATCACCAACGTAAATGTCTTTGACGGCGTGAACGAGGCACTGATCGAGAACGCCAATGTAGTGATCAACGGCAACCTGATCGAGACCATCTCGACCGAGCCGCTGGCCGTGGCCGGCGGCAAGGTGATTGACGGGGGCGGCCGCACGCTGATCCCCGGCTTGATCGACGCGCACTGGCACACGACCTACGCTTACACACCGCAAAGTACGGTCGTATCCGGTGATATCTCGGAAGTTGCGATCCGCGGAGCGCTTGGCGCCGAAAAAACACTGATGCGCGGCTTTACAACGATCCGTGATACCGGGGGGAATCCATTTTCGATCAAGAAGATGATCGATGCGGGCGAACTTGTCGGTCCGCGCATTCTGCCCTCGGGGCCGCCCATTACGCAAACCGGAGGCCATCTCGACTATCGCC
Source organism: Ruegeria marisflavi (assembly GCF_025673445.1). Lineage (NCBI taxonomy): Bacteria > Pseudomonadati > Pseudomonadota > Alphaproteobacteria > Rhodobacterales > Roseobacteraceae > Ruegeria > Ruegeria marisflavi. The sequence continues at coordinate 8,230 of NZ_JAOVQN010000038.1, read as the reverse complement.
CCTACCAGGCGGTTCCGATGAACCAAGGCGACTCGCAGTGGTACTGGTACGCCAATGGGCTGATGCTCCAGGCGGACGGCGTGCCCGATGTCATTCTGCGCACGCGCGAGGTGATGCGCATGGGTGCCTCGCAGATCAAGATCGCGGCAGGCGGCGGCGTGTCTTCGCTCTATGACCCGATTGACGTCCGGCAATACACGCGGGCCGAGTTGGAAGCCTTTGTCGAGGTCGCCGACACTTACAACACATACGTTCTGGCGCATATCTTTACCGACGATGCCGCGCAGGTGGCAATCGAGGCGGGCGTGAAGTCGCTGGAGCACGGTATGCTCTTCAGCGAAGAAACCCTTCGAATGATGAAGGAAAACGACGTCTGGCTCTCGACCCAGCCAATCCTGAATGACGAGACCGCGCTGGCGTTCGATGATCCGGTCAGCACGGCGAAATTCCTTCAGGTCACAGATGGCACTGAGAAGGTGTATCAACTCGCAAAGGAGATTGGGGTGAAGATCGCCTTCGGAACCGACATGCTGTTCGACCCGAAGACAGCCGAGTCGCAGACCCAGTTCCTGACGAAGTTGAAGCCGTGGTTCACACCCTACGAGATCCTGAAGATGGCGACCTCGGACAATGCCGAGCTTTTGGAACTTGCCGGCCCCCGCCATCCCTACCAGGAGGGCCCGCTGGGCGAGATCACCGAAGGAGCCTATGCCGACCTGATCCTCGTCAACGGTAACCCATTGGTGGACATCGATATTGTCGCCGACCCGCACACCAATTTTGTCCTTATCATGAAGGATGGAGTTATCTACAAAAACGCTCTGGAGAACTGACATGAAAAACAGGATGAAACTGATAACGGCCGTATTCTGTGTGGCGGCGTCGCTAGCCGCGGCGCAGGAGACATCCGACCCTGGCACGGTAATCACCGGCGCGCGTATCTTCGACGGCTTGTCGCCTGATCTGATCGAGGGGCAGGATGTTCTGATCCAAGACGGCATGATTGCGGCAATCGGTGCCGCTTTGGCACCTCCCGAGGGCTCTGCCGTGATCGACGCAAACGGACGGGTCATGATCCCGGGGTTGTCAGACGTACATTGGCACGTGACTATGGCAGAGGTGCCTCAGACTACTCTTCTGACTGGCGACGCCTACGAGATCGCGGCGAGGGCAGTTCCGACGGCCGAGCGCACTCTTATGCGTGGCTTCACTACGGTTCGCGACCTTGGTGGCAATAGCTTTGCTTTAAAGAAACTGATTGATAGCGGGATTCTTGTCGGACCGCGCATGCTGGTCGCAGGCCCGCCGCTCACGCAGACCGGGGGACATTATGATTATCGCCTGCCGCACGACGTGCCAGCTGACAGTACGATGGACTACTGGGGGCGCACGGCTTTTTTTGTAATTGGTGACGGAGACGCAGAGGTTCGAAAGCGTGCGCGTGAAATCTTTCGGATGGGAGCCAGTCAGATCAAGATAGCCGCCGGCGGTGGTGTTGCGTCGATCTTTGACCCTCTAGACGTGCGCCAATACTCGCTGGAAGAAATGAAGGCGATCGTGGACGTGGCTGAGAGCTATAATAGTTATGTCGCAGCGCACGTAATCGCTGACGAAGCTGTCCGGATGGCCGTCGAGGCCGGAATCAAGAGCATCGAACATGGGATGCTGCTTGAACGCGAAACTTTGGAACTCATGAAAGAAAAAGGCGTCTGGCTCAGCACCCAACCCTTGCTGGACGACGAAGACCGCATGGTCTTCCCGACCGCAGAGTCCACCAAGAAATGGCTTGTCGCAACGGCTGGCACCGAAAAGGTCTACAAGATGGCCAAGGAAATCGGGGTAAAGATTGCGTTCGGTACGGACGCGTTGATGGACCCGGAAATGGCTGCCAAACAGGGCAAATATCTCAGTAAGCTCGAAAAGCTTGGTTTCACGCCCTATGAAGCGCTTAAGATGGCGACTTCGGACAATGCTGAACTCATGGAAATGGCTGGGCCGCGTCATCCCTATCAGAAAGGCCCGCTGGGCGAGATCAGCGTTGGTGCCTATGCAGACCTGATCCTTGTCGATGGGAACCCGTTGGAAGATCTGAGCCTCGTCGCAAACCCCGAAGATAACTTCGACCTGATCATGAAAAACGGTGTCATATACAAAAATGATATGGAGTAAAACGCAATGCTCAGACGATTTATGATAACTTCTTTCTTCGCACTGGCGGCTCCCGTGGCGGGGGCGCAGAACGACCCGACGGGACCCATCGTCATCACGAATGTGAATGTCTTCGACGGGTCGAGCGAAGAACTGATCGAGGGCGCGAATGTCGTCATCGACGGTAACCTGATTGCGGAGATCACCACCGAAGATGTTGTGGTTGCCGGTGGTCGGGTGATCGACGGCGGCGGCCGCACGCTTATGCCGGGGCTGATCGATACTCACACGCACATCATGCTGCATTCGGATCCCGTGACGCAATTGATGACGCAGGATGCATTCGAACAAGGGGCTCGCGGCGCAGCACGTGCGAAGGCCTATTTGGATGCCGGGTTTACCACTGTGCGAGACTTGGGTGGAAATTGTTTTGGCGTAAAGAATGTCATCGACGCGGGCGTTTCACCAGGGCCACGGATTTACTGCGGCGGCGCCAGTATCACTCAAACATCCGGACATGGCGACTTCCGGATGACGAACGACGGGCACCCGAGGTTTGACGGCTTTGCGGCCTCTGGTGTCGCCAACACGACGAAGACCACTATCATCGCTGATGGCGTGGATGACGTGCGCGCCGCTGTCCGTGAAATGCTGTTCCGGGGAGCGTCCCAAATCAAGGTACACGCAGGTGGCGGCGTAACCAGCTTCAAAGACCCGCTGGAGGCAGCTCAGTACACCCAGGAAGAACTCAACGCAGCGGTGGAAGAGGCTGAGCGTTACGGCACCTATGTGACGGTACATGCCCAAGTGAATAACGCCGTTGTGGCATCCCTCGATGCAGGCGTCAGAACCGTTGAACACGGCCTGATCATGGAAGAGGAAACCATGGTGAGGATGGCCGAGGAAGGCGTCTACTGGATCCCACAGGCGTTTCTCGCGCTTCAGGACGTCTCGAGCAATCCACTGTTTCAGGACCCGATCCAGAATGCCAAGTTGGCCAAGGTCAATGCAGGCGCGCGCCAAGCCTTCGAATGGGGCATTGAACACGGCGTCAAGACGGGCTGGGGAAGTGATGTTTTCGGAGCAAATGATATCTTTGCTACTTTCCGGCAGGAATTCGCCTTTCGTGACGAGTTCTACGAACCCATTGAGCAAATGCAACAAGTCACCGGTGTGAACGGAGAAATTCTCGCTCTGAGCGGTTTGAAGAACCCGTACGTAGATGGTCCGCTCGGTGTCATCGCCGAAGGAGCTTACGCGGATATCATTCTGGTCGACGGTGACCCGACCCAAGACATTCACCTTTTGATGGACTCGAAAAACATTGCCCTGATCATGAAGGACGGCGTGATCTACAAATCCGATATGGAGTGAGAATTATGCTGCGCAAAACGTTTATAACATCTGCATTCGCCCTCGCGGCTTCGGTCGTGGGAGCGCAGGAGGACGTAAAAGAAACGCAAGTCCTGTTCGAGAACGTGCGCGTTTTCGACGGTGTCGGAACGGAACTGAGCGACGCAACCAATGTGCTGGTCACCGGAAACATGATCAGTGCGATTGGTGCTGACGTGGCTGCTGACAGCGATGCGACGATCATCGCCGGCGATGGACGGACACTAATGCCGGGCCTCTCGGACTGCCACTGGCATTCGCATTCGATCGCAGTCACCAATCCCGAACTGCTTTTCGGGGATCCCTTCAAGAACATTATCAAGGTTGCCCTCGAATCAGAGCATACGTTGATGCAGGGCATCACCACCGTGCGCGACGTGGGCGGCAACATTTTTGGCGTCAAGGCACTGATTGACGAGGGGCGCCTCGTGGGGCCGCGCATTCTGCCCTCCGGGGCCTACCTGACGATGACCTCCGGTCACGGTGAAATGCGCTTGCCCAATGTCCTGCTGCGCCCCGAAGGCCGTGCATTGATCGACCAGGAAATTCTGGGACATACGGCGATTGCCGACGGAGTGCCCGCAGTCTTGAGGCGCACACGGGAAAACCTGATGCGCGGGGCCACACAGATCAAGGCGATGGCAGGCGGTGGCGTCGCGTCATTTTCCGATCCCCTGGACGGCGCACAATTCAGTCTTGAGGAACTCAACGCGATCGTCGAGGAAGCCGAGAGATGGAACACTTACGTCACCGTTCACACCTACACCGCGAAAGCGGTTCAGCACGCCTTGGAGGCTGGCGTCAGAAGCATCGAACACGGCCAGATGATCGACGAGGAAACGGCGCAGATGCTTGCGGAGACTGACGCATGGTTGTGCCTGCAACCCTTCCTGGACGACGAGGATAGGATCCCTCTGGATGGAGAGTTCAACAACCGCAAGTACGATCAGATGCTTGGTGGAACCGACACTGCCTACAAGCTGGCCAGGAAATACGATGTCAATGTCGGCTTCGGTACGGACATGCAGCAGAATCCTGCCATGATCGACCGCTGGGGCGCGCAGCTGGTGAAGCTTACGAATTGGTACACACCAGTCGAGGCGCTGCAAATGGCAACCAGCATCAACCAAGAGTTCTTCAAGATGGCGGGTGAGCGGCATCCCTATCAGAAAGGTCCGCTCGGGGTCGTGCAGGAAGGAGCCTATGCCGACCTGCTGCTCGTCGAAGGTAATCCCCTGGAAAACATCGAGTTGGTCGCCGACCCCAACTCGAACTTCAAGATCATCATGAAGGACGGCGTGATCTACAAGAACACGCTGGAGTAACAACGACCGCCCGCCGCGAAAGCGCGGTGGGCGGCTTTTTGTCCGCGAGGCCGGTTTATGCACCCATTGCGAATTGAACGACTTGTCTACCGGTGGCCGGTCGCGGCGCGCAGCACACTGGGTATTGGCGCGCTGTCTCTGGCGTCCGGCGAGCGCCTGTTTCTCCATGGTCCCAGCGGGTGCGGAAAATCGACCCTGCTGTCGGCGATTGCGGGAGTGGTCGATGTGCCCACGGGGGCCATACTTGTTGCGGACAAGGACGTAGGCGCGTTGAATGGCGGCGCGCGGGACCGGTTCCGGGTGGATCATATCGGCATGATCTTTCAGGTATTCAATCTGATCCCATGGCTGAGCGCGCTCGAGAACGTCCTTCTTCCCTGTACATTCTCCAAGCGTCGGCTCGAGCGCTCGGGCGAGGATCCTGCGGGAACGGCCCGGAATCTGCTCGACGAACTGGGTCTGTCGGATCCGTCCCTAGCATCCAAGCCGGCTAGCGAGCTCAGCGTGGGCCAGCAACAACGGGTTGCTGCCGCGCGCGCGCTAATCGGCAAGCCGGACCTTATCCTTGCGGATGAACCGACCTCGGCGCTCGATGAGGTGGCCAAGGCGGCCTTTGTCGACCTGCTGGCAAGGGAGTGCGCCGAAGCGGGCACCGCGCTGCTCTTCGTGAGCCATGACCGCAGCCTGGAGCATCATTTCGACCGCAGTGTAGATTTTCTCGCCCTAAACGGTGGCGCGGCCTGATGCTGGGGTTCAGCCTGCGCAGCCTGTGGAACCGCCGCTTCGTGGCCGGCCTGACCGTGCTGGCCATTAGCCTCAGCGTCGCGCTGATCCTCGGTGTTGAACGGCTCCGGGACGGCGCGCGTGACAGCTTTGCCAACTCCGCGTCCGGGATAGACCTGATCGTGGCGCCGCGCGGCAATTCGGTGCAGATCCTGATGGCCACCGTCTTCGGCGTCGGCGGCACCGGGACGGGCATGACATGGGACAGCTTCGAGTGGCTGGAAGATCGGCCCGAGGTGGCCTGGGCGGTCCCGATCCAGATGGGCGACAATCATCGCGGCTATCCGGTGATCGGGACGGATGCATCGTATTTCGAGCATTTCCGGCACTCTGGCGGTCAGCCTCTCTCCCTCGCCGCAGGCACGTTCCTTTCCGGTGACGGGGCGGATGCCGCCGTGGTCGGGGCCGAGGTCGCGGCGCGGTTCGACTATGCCCCCGGTGCGGTGATCGTCAACGCCCACGGCTCGGGCGAGGTTTCCTTCGACCTGCACGACGACGCGCCCTTCACAATATCGGGTGTGCTCGCGCCGACGGGTACCGCCGTCGACCGGATGGTCTTCGTCACGCTCGAAGGGTTCGACGCCCTGCATGCGGAAGAAGATGCGCCTGCTGCCGACCCCCTCGACCCGGCCGCCATGCCCACCGACGATCATGACGATCATGACGATCATGACGATCATGACGATCATGGCGGGCATGACGGGCATGACGATCATGAAGATCATGGCGAACACGAAGGCACGGAGGCCAAACACAGTCACGAACCGGACCGGATCAATGCCGTCTACGTTGGGCTGATCGATCGGACGAATGTCCTTGGTCTGCAGCGGGCCATCAACGAACGCCCCTCCGATGCGTTGAGCGCAGTCCTCCCGGCGGTCGCGCTCACCGAGCTCTGGGGGATTACCGGGACAGCGGAGCGCGCGATGCGACTGATGGCGTGGGCCGTGGCTTTGGCAGGGATGATCGGCATGGTGGTCATGCTCTCTGCGACCCTCGACACACGCCGCCGCGAATTCGCGATTCTGCGGTCTGTTGGCGCCACGCCCACCCGTATCTTTGCGCTAATTGTCGCCGAGGCCGCCATCCTCACCGCGGCGGGGCTGATCCTTGGCCTTGTTCTGCTCACGGTGGCCACGTTCGTGACCGACCCGATCCTGTCTGCCCGCTTCGGTCTGAGGTTGGGATTGAATGTCTTCGGTGCGCGCGAAATGGCCACCCTTTTCGTCATCTTCTGCGCCGGGCTCCTCGCCTCGCTCATCCCGGCGGTCCGGGTCTACCGCATGACGCTGGCCGACGGGCTGTCGGTTCGGCTATGATAAATGAAGGGGATTCCTCCATGACCATGTTCGCCCGTCTCGTCTTGATATTCTCGCTTGCCCTTTCTCCGGGCTTCGCGCAGGCGACTGAACCTCAGGAAATCTCGTGGGCTACGCTTGCATCTCCTGCCGCCGTGATTGAGAACCCGTTCGAGAACCTCACCGATGATCAGATGGACAGCTTGCGCCAGATCCTACGGTTCGAGGCACGGGCAGAGCGGAGCGATGACGCTGAAGCCCGCGCCGAAGCGCAAGCGTTGCGCAAACAATTGGCCGACGAGGGCCTCGATGTCGACTGGTTGTTCGCCGCGCGCCTCGCGATCATGGAAGAACGTGAAGCTGCGGCCACCGAGGTGAACGAAGACCTCGTTGGCATGAGCGTCCGCCTGCCGGGCTATGTTCTGCCCCTGGAATTTAAGGGTCGTAAGGTCGTCGAGTTTCTCCTCGTGCCTACGGTCGGCGCCTGCATCCATACTCCGCCGCCGCCCGCTAACCAGATCGTCCATGTCGTGTATCCCGAGGGCATCGAGGTTAGCGGTCTTTTCACCCCGGTATGGATCACCGGGACCATGGTCGCCCAGAGTTCGGTTCAGACGGTTGGCTATGTCGACGGACAGGCCCCGGTTTCTGTCAGCTATTCGATGCAGCCGCAGCTGGTCGAGGAGTATGGCGGCTGAACCCCGATGCACAGGGCAGATCGGTATCTCGGCATGGCAGGCTATAAGTGGCGGCGAAAGCGTCGCTTAGGTGGTGTCAGAAGGAAACCGGTTGAGACGGGCTGGGCAGTCTCGTAGCCTCTCGGCCTGCCGAAACGTGCTCTTTAAATATTTCCACAGCAGGAGGTGTCAAGGCGATGGGCTTGAGCGGGGCAGGGCGAGCCGTAGACTCTGGCCATGACGACTCCCAACCGGTTTCGCTACTTTAGCACGAGCCGCGAGATCATCCAGCTGGTGGTTATGCTGTACGTCGGATTTCCCCTGTCACTGCGGAACGTCGAGGATCTCCTGCACGAGCGTGGCATCGATGTGAGCCACGAGTCGGTCAGATTGTGGCTACAGCGTCTCGGTCGTAAGCGTCTGGTCTGACCGCTCTGCCGCGGGGAGATAGAGGCGGATAGGGCTATGCCGCGGAATTTGGTCTGACGATCGCGACGGGCATGGTGCACATTCCCAAACTGCTCTCACGCTGTTGCGGTCAATGCCGGCGTTTCCTTTCTCTTTTTCTTCGCGGCTTCCGAGCTTGCCTTGTAGCGGTAGCTGTCGT
>NZ_JAOVQN010000037.1:0-28516 GCF_025673445.1 Ruegeria marisflavi | reverse complement strand
GCAGCGTGTTCACATGGGTCAAATCTCGGTGGAAAATTATGGGGCTACCGGGTCACTTCTCAGCAAAAATCAACAACCGTAGTCTTTTGCGTAAACCAAGGACCACCGGACTTGATAACCAGGGATAGCACGGAAGCGCGCAATAACGTCGGGGAAGATCAACTCTCCGCCTGCCTTGGTCCACTTGGCATTCAGCAAGCCGCGTACATTCTCGAACAGGAAGATACGCGGGCGCAGCGCCTCGATGATGGACGCCATGCGTGCGTAGAGCTGATTCGAGGGCAGGTCCTTCTTATCGACCGAGTAAGACCTACGAATGCCGATTCCGGAGTAGCCCTGACACGGCGGGCCACCAGCCAAGACGTCGATGTTGCTGCCGCCACCGTTCGATCGTTTGGTTGTGCGCTCAAACGAGAACTGGACTTCCGGTAGGTTAGACAAATCAGACTTGAGCTGCTCCAGCCTCTTACCCTTCAGTTCGTGGGCGTCGTTGCAGTGCAAGTTTGGATTCTCAGAGAAGAGTAGGCCGCCGAGGTTGTGGTGACGATTGGAAAGATATGTTGCCTGCGCATCCTTGTCGATCTCGTTGACAAAGACGGGCGTGAAGCCGGAGTTCTCGAAGCCTAGCGAAAGCCCTCCGCAGCCGGCGAACAGGTCGACCATCGAGTAAAATCGGTCGCCTACGAGCTGTTGGCGCTGTTTATGAACACGGACTGCTTCGGATACGTTACCATCGAAATTTATGGCATCTTCAAGGATGTTCACGGCTAGACCCAGCTGTTCTTGATTCTCTGCGCCCCAACCATATCTGGCAAGGACGCTCGAGCAAACTACCAAATCTCGTGCTCCATGTCCAGGCTTTATGATCCAAAGTTAGCAACATACCCTCTCGACAAGCAATTCCCGGTCTTCGGCTCGGCAACCATTGCAGCGGTTACCTCGGTTGCCGCAGTGCGCGTGCCCCCGTCACCAAAGAGCTGGTCGAAATCCAGCGCCATGAGGCGCTAGCCGACGAACCTGAGCATTTAGGCAAGCAGGTTGGTCCCGGACGTTTCCGAAAATAGCGCGCAGCGCCACGATGACTGATAAGCTGTCCTTGACCATGATTGTGCTCCTCGGTCACAAATCTGGTTGGCAAACCAAACCTTAGTCCAACAACAATGGCCACCAAGCGGGCCGCGCCACCGGCGCAAATCACGCCAACCTTTGGAACACTGCCTCTTGCTCTTGCTAGACGAAGGAAACTGTGAGCATTTTTCATCCTGAATAGCAGCAGCGAAGTGCTGAAAATAGGATAAACATGAGAGTTACCAACCTAGGTGAAGGCATACACCAGCGCGAAATAAAAGGAGTAGAAATACTCCAGAAAAATCTGCCTAGAGACTGGTATGCGTACACCAATCTTGAGTTTGTCGTCGGCGCTGGCGCTACTCGGGAAATCGACGTGGTCATCGTTGCGCCAGAGCGAATTTTTGTCGTCGATTTGAAAGACTGGAATGGAACAATCGAGGCCACTAACGGTCGATGGACCAAGGACGGCCGAGACCACGGCCCATCTCCTGTACCAAAAGTCTCAGAAAACGCCCGACAAATAGGTACGGTTCTAGGTCAGTTCGTTAGAAAGAATAGTGGCGGCCAACGCATTCCGAGCCCATTCGTTCATGGCGCTGTGGTAATGACCGGTAATGCAGATATTCGGGGAATTGCACCCAGCGAACTTAGAATGGTGCACACAATTGACGACTTCCTAAAGAAGCTAGTGGACGAAAAAAAGCGTGAAGAGGTGTTCGGAAAGCCGCGCGACGCGTTTTATAAATACAAGCTGTCATCACAAGATTGGAAAAGTCGCCTTAGCAAGTTCTTTAACGTTAGGGCGAGCCACTTCGAACCAGGTCGTCGCCGTTTCGGCGAATTTGTTTCGTCTGGGCAGGTTCCTGAATTCAGCCACTCGGCGGGTGTGTTCTCTGAGTACGAAGCCTCAAGCACGATCTCAAAATCGACCGTTGGCACCCTAAGACTTTGGGACTTTACGCGTGCTGATGCTCGTTTTCAAAACAAGGAAGCAAGAAGCGAAATAGCTGGTAGAGAACGCAGAGTGTGCGATTTCCTTACTGAGGTAGAGGAGGATTTTCCAACTGTCTCACTCCGCACCAGAGTCGAGGACCTCGACTTTGCACCGGACTACTGGGAAGTCTACGAAAGGCGAAATGACCTCAAGCGACTTTCCGAAATTCCGTCCGTAACGATCCAACGAAAGAGCGTGTCCGAAAGAACTGAACTAGCCCGTCAAGTCGTTAGCAAAGTAGCAATTCTACATCGCCAAAGCTGTTCTCATTTGGACCTTGGCGAACACTCCGTCTGGGTTCAAGAACCACATACAGTTCGGCTATCGCATTTTATGTCTGCCGCTATTCCTGATGAACAGACTTTAGGGGCTTCAAGGTTCCATTTCCTGTCATCGGCACAAACCCCCGAAGACATCTACGGACAAGAATCAACGGGTCAACGCAAGGACTTATATCTTCTGGGTTTGGTCGTACATCGATTGTTGTTTGGGGTTCTTCCCCAAAAGGACTCAAGCGACGGGACAATGTCTTGGGACGCGTCTATCGATGCCGACGGCGAGTTTCCACAGTTGCACGGATGGCTCAAGACTTGCCTTGAACTGGACCCATTGAATCGCTTTCCCTCGGCTGTTGAAGCGCTGGAAGAGTTTGGTGAGGCTTCAAAGGATAATAACTGGAACACTGAGATCGCTGCTGGTCTAGAACGCTACAGCAGCGAGTTCAGGTCAGTATTTGAGCTGATTTCCACTTTCCCAATGTCAGAAACCGTTCTGGACTCTCCCGAAAAAGCTTTATGGAGATCCGAAACAAAGGACGGACAGTATCTGGTTAAGCTCTGGAAAAGTGCTTGCTGGGGTGACTTGAAGAAAGATGCCTTAAGGATCTTGCGTCACCTGAACAGCTTGGACGAACTTCGTGCCGCTGAGTTACCTTTCGTCCCAAAAATCAAATCAGTTCATTGGATGGGCGATCATATAGGCTTGGTGCAAGAGTGGATCGAAGGCGAAACTCTTTCAGACCTTTGGCAAAACAAAGAGGCGTCCGAAAGAAGCCCCGCGGAGATTGCCGAGCAGGTAACCACTGCGGTCCTCAGATTGCATGAAAAAGATGTTGGACACGGGGACTTGAAGCCCTCCAACATTCTCGTGCCAACAAACGAGTTTCGATCCGTACAACTGCTCGATATCATTGATTTTCGCCATGCGGATGACGGTGACATACGCAACTCTGAGTATAGTCGAGAAGGACAAGACGCATTTCAGAGAGACTGCTACGCAGTCTCAAAGATCGTTTGTGAACTCGCGGAGTACTTCACCGAGTTTGAGGTGAAGCAACGTGTGCTTGCCGGCGTTCCAAAACTCATCGATCCAGAAAATCATCTCGTGGACTTGGAACGCGTCTTGGAGCTCCTGAACGAGCCTGCCGAAACTAACGTCGATGAGAATGAACTAAAAATCGAAATCGGTATTAAAGACGTTGAGGCACATAAGATTGCGACTGATGAAGGTCAGTATTTTGTACGGCCGCTTTACAACAATAGTGGTTGGGCCGTCCGCGGAGCGACGGAACAAATTATTGTCTTCCATGACGATAGTGGGAAAATCTCAAACGCAATTGTTCGCTCAGTCTCGCAAGGGCAAATTGCTCGTTTTGGAAAGTTTGAGGTTGGCGCATTCGCAGGCCAAATCCAAATCAAGAAAAGTTCGATCAACGAACTACTTCAACTTGAGACCATACAAGATGCTTTTGCCAACGAATTGAGTCACGCAGAGGCAGAGCAGCCTGAACATTTTCAAGAAGACAACGAATTCCCCAAGGATGACACAGAAGATAGCTCCAGCACAGAAGAAGAACTTGATGCCTTGGAAGAGCTTATCGCTGCCCAACATAGCAATCTTGACCTTTCCTATGTTGACCGGCTTTGGCAACAATTCTTGAAGCTTGAACTTGAACAACAGGTTACTGCAGTCGCCACAGACGACGCCTATCTTGACCCAAAAGACAATAGCGTACGAATTCCGTACGAAATGCGAACAGGAACACTCGATTTTCCGCCCAGTGACACAATCTTTGCCGAAGCTCACGATGCGAAGAGAGGGCGCTGGCATAGCCTCGGTCGACTTGATCTCGAGAAAACCAATTCAGAGGTGTTGGTTCTCGACAGTCGTTTTGGAAAAGATATCAGTTCTCGAAGAAACGGAAGAGTCGCTGTTCGCGACAACCAAACCATAAGGCTGCTAAGCCACTTTGAAGAGACGAGTCGACTTCGCCGTCGTGAAGCCATAGAGCGAATTCTTTCAAAACGTTCGGAAAACCCATATTTGCGCGACGTATTTTGCGGGCACATCCTGTCACCAATGAAGGCATCCCTTCCCGACCTGAACTTTGAGCAGATTCAAAAGAAACATAGTCTCAATCAGTCGCAAATCAGCGCTCTGAAAAATGTGTTCGCCAATAGACCCGTAGGTATCCTGCAGGGGCCGCCTGGCACTGGAAAGACAAAATTCATCGCAGCGCTTGTACAATGTGCGTTGGACGCTGGAGTCGCCACAAATGTTCTTGTAGCGAGCCAATCTCACGAGGCGGTAAACAATGCGGCCGATGCGATCTTGGAGAGTTTTGGCGATGAAGACCCTCCTTCGCTTCTGAGGGTAGGACACGAAGGGCAGATATCTGGGAGGTTACGACGTTTCAGCTCAAGAAGCCTTGAGGAACAAAAGCGAGAGAAATTTTCTGCAACGCTCGATGCCAAAATAAAGATTGCCGCGGCCATGACGGATATGAAGGCAGAAAAGGCTCGAGAAATATTGAAACTAGAGACCTCAATAAAGCCTCTCATCGAAAAGCTATTCAGTCTTTCCGGTGACCCAGGAAGTGTGTCGGGTTCAAGTGAATCCGATGCCAAACTAATGGATCGAACTATCAGGCATCTAGAGAGAGCCTTAGTAAGCTACGATCTAGAGCTGTTGAACGAGTTTGATACCACCCTGGGAGAGACTACGTTTTTGCTGGAACTTAGGTCGAGTATTGCCGAGCAACTCGACATTAGCCTGAGCAAGTACCAAATAGTAGCCGACGTCGCGGAACTCATCCGTGACTTCAAAAACAGCGTTTCCACTGGCAACCGAAATTTTGACGCATTTTTCGCTGGTACGCGTCAAGTCGTAGCGGGTACCTGCGTCGGTCTAGGTAGATCTTCTCTTGGATTAACCAAAACTCCATTTGATCTCGTCGTCATTGATGAGGCGGCAAGGTGCTCAGCCAGCGAGCTGGCTGTTCCTATGCAAGCTGGCAGATGGATAGTTTTGGTAGGTGACCAAGCCCAGCTCGAACCACTTCACGACCAAAGTGTCGTGCGCGGTGTCTCGAAGCGGCTTGGAATTGAAGAGAGAGAAGCTCAACGCTCAGACTTCGAGCGACTTTTCCAATCCAGCTACGGAAGCGAAGCCGCGAGCTTGCTAGCAACTCAGTACCGAATGCTACCGCCAATTGGCGACATCGTTTCTCAAGCGTTTTATAGCGGGCGACTTCGTCACGGACGCACAGAACCCATTCTAAAGAATCAAGCAAAACCGATATGCTTGGATCGATCCATGTATTGGATACCAACAGAAAGCGAAGGGAAAAATTCTCTACAACGAAAGTCAGGAACCAGTTGGGAGAATCAGGCTGAAGCAGATGTCATCGCCAACCTTCTGCGGGTGTGGAGTGATTCTACTTCTTTCATTTCTGAAATCAAGGATACCGGTTTGGAGTTTCCCATCGGGATCATTTGCATGTACGCCGCTCAAAGGAACCTAATCAGGTCAACTCTGATGAAGACGGACATAAGCGCCGATCTGCGAAAACTGATTAGGATCGATACCGTGGATAGCTATCAAGGAAAACAAAATCTTGTGGTTTTGCTCTCGTTGGTCAGACACAACCAAAACGGTCCTAAGCAAAATGGTGCCCCAACGATCAAAGAAGGGTTCATGGCTCGAGATAATCGAGTGAACGTTGCCTTCAGCCGCGCCATGGACAACCTCATAATTGTGGGAGCGAGGGAAGGCTGGCCTGCTGAAGGTCCAATTGGAAGGGTTCGTGATCTATTCAACAGAAAGCTAGAAAGCGGTTCCGTTGGCCTTGCGACACCAAGTGAAATTCAGGAATACCTTATGCAGGGCGTGAACGCATGACGGCCAAACCCCAAAAAAAACGAAAGATACTTAAGCTTGGTAAGCGAAGCACCGGCTCTTCTCACGACTCAGCGGCGGAGCCGAGTGAGTTCGACACAGGCGAACATTTTCAGGACCATCAATTGCCCGTAGTAGGGACGATTGATTTTCTCTTGCCGTGCCGAGACTACGTAGTCGACTTCAAGGTAGCTGATACCAAGAGGCTCTCAATCACTTTGGAGTATCTTCTCAGGCTACTTAAGCTCCTTGGCCGACTTACCGAAGAGGAGCTTGCTGAGTTCTTCAATTATTCGCAAAAAGAGCTCGAGTTCGTACTATCCGAAGCACTGGCACACGATTACATTGAGTGGCGCAATGGTGAAGTCAATCTTAGCAAAGCTGGGCGAGGGCTGTTCTCATCAGGGCAAAATATTCCCTTCTCCTTAGAGCTACAATCGTACTCTAAACGTGTTGGTTTCGATCTATTGTCATTAAGCTACGAACAAAGAGAACATCTATCCTCTTTTGAAAGGCGATTGCCGGAGTTGGAGGTCGGGGATACGAGCTTCGTCGAGAGCGGAACTAAAAATGTACCTTCGGTGTTTCGAAAGAATTACTTTGAAATCATGGTTTCGGACTCCCGGCTCGAGCGTGATCGAAAGGGCCTGTACTCAATAGACAAGGTTTCTTCTGGTGATCGGTTCAGCTCTTTGGTGACCGTAAACATTCGGCAGGACAAACAATGTGTTGGTCAGCCAGACTTTTCAATGGTGGGTGCGCGAGCCGATCAAGACCCAGCAACCAAGAAAGAAATCTATGAGAGCGTTTCTGCCTTTTTAGGGCGACAATGCAGGACCAACAGAGAAGCGGACCGGGTGTCAGTGGACGTGTTCAAAGCTCTGATCGAAGGAGCGCTGGAAGCCCCAGGAAATCAAGTTTTCGGGGGATCACATTCTCCAGAAACCGTGGCGCAGAATCTATTTGGTGCTGTGAATAAGGCAGAGGGGAACAGCTCTTTCATAGGGTCACCATTCCTACCGAAAATTGGGACTGAATTGATCGCAGCAATCAAAGAAGGACGATCCAACAGGCAGTGCGACTCGAACGTCGCCTGGTTAATTCCGAACGCTCCAGCCTGGGGAATGACCACGAATCTACCCTCTTTGATTGAAGGCGTATTCCGTGAGCTTGGCTATTTAGTAGATGATTATGCAGCCAATATCCCTCAGGAAGACCAAGATTTGACAATCGAAAGATCAACAAGTTCGCCGCCACTCGAATGGTTATACTCAGGCTCTCTTGACCGGCACGTAGAGGCAGCCTTTGCGCCATACGAAAGGGTCGGGCATGAACTATCCGTTTCAAACAATCTTGTAGAGGTGTTGGTTTGTTCTGATGCTGCGGTTTTGGTAGCTATTCACCTGCCGCCGCCGCGTGGTTCCGCCATGCTGACTCCGGTAGGGGTAATTTCGTCTTCGGAAAGAGTCGTGAATTTCGCTCGTCAGTATCTGACGCAGCTGCAAGCATACCAGTGATTGATCGATTTGACATGATGGCCTTTCCTGCAGATTGGTATTCGGGCTCTCCATTTTTTGCATAGTTGTCGTTGAGCTTGACATCATTCCAACGCAATCGCCTTTCCACCTCTTAACGCAAAGGAGACTTTGAACGCGCCCAGCGAGGCGTGGACAACGTCATTAAACTTCTGGGCTAGGCAGGAGACCCAGATTTAACGGAACGCCACAAACCGAAGGGGATACACTGGCGAACGTATCGCCTACTGTTTGCCGAGTTGGAGCTTTGGCAAACGCGCGCAGACTATGGATTCTTGAGCTACTTCAGCGAGCGTTTCGCAGAGGTCGGGGCAAATTTCTAGCGTCGCCCTAAGCACTAAGGGTGGGTAATTGGGTGGATAAAAACTGCATACACCAATTTAAATTCAATATTTTCAGTGGTTTACGTGAGGTTAATGGTGCCCGGGGGCGGAATCGAACCACCGACACGAGGATTTTCAATCCACTGCTCTACCCCTGAGCTACCCGGGCACGGGAACGGTTCTAGCCGTTGGGTGCAGGCCTTCTAAGCCGAGCGAAAACTAGTGTCCAGAGGGTTTTTCAAGTTTTTAGGTAATGGCGCGATCAATCCTTTCCGCACTGGACTTTGAGGAGCGTTGTTGGGTGGTTACCCTTGCGCCGGGCGCTAGTGTGAACCCTGTGAAATGCCAGGTTTGCCCTTGGTTCTGGTTGCTCGAAGCCGGGGTGCCCGGGTCTGTCACGGTTATGGATAGAGGGGTAACGAGAGAACCGGTCCGGTGAATTGGGAACCGGACGGGACAGGGTATTGGCCCTGCCGCCGCCCGCCGGCTCTGCCATATCTAACCAAGTGACGGGCACGCCGTAGGTGTCTCGTCGGGGCAGGGCGTCTGCTCCGGAGGTTTCAGAACCGCAGTGATAGGCAGGACATGCCGCCGTCGAGTTTGGCGCACTCGCTGTTGTTGATCTGGACCACCGAGAAACCGGCCTTGTCTAGAATGTCGGCGGTCTTCGGGAAGCCTGCGGGCATCAACACGAGATCGTTGAAACGGATCGTGTTGGCGCATGCCTCTTCGCCGGGTGCCGTATGGATCACACGGTATCGCTGGAAACAGCCGGAGGCGTCGAGCCGTTCCGTGGACAGGATCGTCTCGCCGTCGAGCAAGGAACAGTCGGTCTTGAAATGCAGCACACCCGGTGGGGTGAAGACCTCGCGCAGCTGGTGGCCCCAATCGCTGACAATCGCGGCCAGTTCCTTGACCCCTTCGGCATCAGTCCGGGCGGACCGGCCGACCAGGATCTCGCGTCCGGTGACCAGGATATCGCCACCCTCGATATGACCTGGGCCAGAGATCTCGCGGATCTCGGCAACAGCACTGCGTAAGGTGGGCGCCATTTCGGCGACCTCTCCCATGCGGCTGGGCGCACCGGGGCGCATCAGAACCGCGCCCTGCGGCAGGCAAAGCGCCGTATCTTCGACAAAGAGCGCATCGGCAAAATCGTCCAGCGGCGGCAACTCGATCACCTCGGCGCCGGTGCTTTTTAGTGTGGCGACATAGTGCGCGTGATCCTTGAGCATCTGCTCAAGGTCAGGTGTGCCGATATCTTCGGCGCGCAATCCGTTGACGACGCTTGCGGCTGGCCTGCGGGTGATGGCGCGGGTGAACTGGTATGTTGGGTCGCTCATTCTGTGTCTCAGTTCTGATTGGGGGTGTAGGGCGCTTGTACCTCGACGATCGACGGGCCATTGCCCTTGGTCGCGGCTGCCAGAAGGGCGGCGAAGGCTATTGGATCGGTGTCGGCGCAACGGGAATAGGGCATCCCATATGCGGTGGCGATGGCAGCGAAGTCAGGTGGCGTGGGATCGCAGCCAACTACGCTTATCTCGGCCTCCCGCATCGCACTGTCAATCTCGCGGTAGCCGTGACTGTTCCAGATCACAAAGACAATGGACAGATTCTCGTCGCGTGCGGCCATCATCTCGGTCAGGCTGAATTGGGCTCCGCCATCACCCGCAATGCAGATAACCGGCGTACCGGGCGCCGCGATTGCCGCACCGATCGAGGCCGGGATCGCGTATCCCAGCGCGCCAAAACCTGTGGCCGCATTGAACCATCCGCCAGGCTGGTCATGGTCGTAGTAGAGATTGCCAGCATAGATCGGTTGCGTTGAATCGCCCACGATGATGGCGCCCGGCACCGCGTCGCGCGCGGCGTCGAGCATGTCGACCATGCCGCGCATGTACGGGCCGATTTCCTGCCACGCGGCGTTCCGCGCCGCTGCGGCGCGCAATGCCCCGCCGCTGGCCCGGTTGCCGCCGGGCAGGCGCTGGGTCAACGCGGCAAGGCATGTTGCCGCGTCCCCGTGGATCGCGATTGTTGCCGGGTGGCGGGACAATTGCTCAGCGCAGGTGTCGATCCGGATCAAGTGCGGCAGGCGCGGCATCGAACCGGTTGCGTACATATCGTAATCGGTTTGCCCCAGTTCAGTGCCGACCGCCAGAACAAGGTCGGACTCTTCGATCAAGCTGCGGACAGAAGTAAGGCTTGGGCTTGCCGGGACACTCAATGCCGCACCATGCATTAACCCGCGTGCATTCACGGTCTGGACAACCGGCGCATCGAGCCGTTCCGCCAGTGCCTTCAAGGTTTCGGCTGCCGCTATTGCACCACCACCTGCAAGGATCACCGGGCGTGACGCAGCCGTCAGGCGTTCTGCCGCCAGATCCAGCAGGTTCGGGTCGGGCGCCGGATCCGCCGCCATCGATGGACCGTTCAGCGCAGCGGGAAGCCTTGCGACATCCAGCGGAATTTCGATATGGCAGGGTCCCTTGCGCCCAGTGGTCAAGCGTTCGAACACCGCGTCCAAAGCCGGTGACAGGTCGCTGCCCTGCCTGATTTGCCGGGCTTCAAGCGCAACCTTTGCCACCATTCCCAATTGATCGGGCAACTCATGCAGATGACCGAGCCCCTGGGCAAGGCTGCTTTGCTTGTTGACGCCGGAAATGGTCAGGATGGGGATACTGTCGGCGCGTGCCTGACCCATTGCGGTCAGCGTGTTGGTCACGCCCGGGCCGGTGATGACAAAGGCGACGCCGGGTTTGCCCGAAACGCGGGCATAGCCGTCGGCCATGAACCCGGCACCCTGTTCGTGGCGCGGGGTGACATGCCGAATGCCCGAAGCTGCAAGCCCGCGATAGAGTTCAATCGTGTGCACGCCAGGGATGCCGAAAACGCACTCCACGCCCCGTTCCGCCAGCCCCGCCACCAGCGCTTCACCCAGAGTTGGCATCAGGCGTCCTCGGTCTGGAGTTGCGTGGCATGTGCCACGATGCGGTCGCAGGCTCTGTCAAAATCGGTGTCATCAGCTGTCAATGCCACGCGCACCCAACCCGTTATCGTGTCACCGAAGGACTCGCCCGGCATCACCGCCACGCCCGCTTGGTCCAGCAGGTGCCTGGCATAGGTTGCGCCGTCCATTCCGGTTGCCGATACATCGACCATGGCGAACATTCCGGCCTGGGGTTCCAATACCCGCAGGCAAGTTTGGCCATTCAAACGGTTTGCCATGCGGCTGGCCCGTGCGGCGAACCGCGCCCGCATTCCGGGAGCAACGGTCGAGCCGTCACGCACCGCGCGCTCTGTCATATCTGCTATGAAGGGTTGATTGCCGAACAGCATGGTTTCGGACAAAGGCAGCAGCGCTGCGGTAAATGTCTCGGGCCCGATGCACCAGCCGCTGCGGAACCCCGGTGCGGCGTGAGATTTCGAGATCGACGAGACCACAATAACCCGGTCTGCCAGATCCGGGTGTGCAAGTGGCGAGGTAAAGCCTTGCCCTTGGAAGACCAGTTGCTCATAGACCTCGTCCGAGATTATCCACAGATCGTGTTTGCGGGCCAGCTCACCAATTTTGGCTGTATCCTCGGGCGTCAGGATCGCGCCGGTGGGGTTGTGGGGCGTGGTGAGCAGGATCGCACGGCTGCGCGGCGTGATGCGTGCGGCGATATCGTCGGCCGAGATGCGGAACCCGTTCTCGGGCCGCAACGGAACCGGCACCAGATCGGCGCCGGTGGCGCGGATCACCCCGGCATAGGTGGCATACATGGGATCGCCCACCAGAACCTCGTCACCACCTTCGGCCACGCCCATCAGCACCGCGTAAAGCGCGGTCTGGGTGCCCGGAAAGCACATGACCTGATCGTCCGAAATCACCCGCCCGGTGCTGGTGCTGTAACGTTCGGCGAGGGCCGCGCGCAGGCCCGGCTCGCCCGCGCCATCGGAATAGGTGGTGCGTCCGGCGCGCATCGCGGCCGCGGCCACATCCATCAGCTCGGCAGGCGGCGGCACATCCGGTTCGCCGATGGTCAAGCAGATTACATCGGCGCCCTTGGCGGTCATTGCCTTGGCGCGCAGGTGAATTGCCCATTTGGCGCCGCCCAGATCGGCCAGGCGGCGGGTTATCTCGGTGGTTTTCATGCCTCTTCTCCCGGATCGTTCAGGGTCAGTCCCAGAATGGCGCCGACCGAGGTCAGGCCGATGTTCACAAGTTCGCCCGGGCCAAAGGCCTCGGGCAGCGCGCCGCCTTCCAGCCAGAGCCCGTCGATGACGGCGTTGCAGGCGATGGCCAGCGCGCGCAGCCGTTCGGGCGAGGGGGCTTCGCCAGCCTCGTCCAGGGCGGGGGCGATCAGCGCCTGCAAGCGGTCGCGAAAGTCGTAATAGGTGCGGCTGTGCACCTCGGCCATGCGCGGGTCGCGCTGCACCATGTTGAGGAACCCGGCCCACAGGCCCACCGCCTGTGGGCTGCTGACCGGCGGGGTCAAGCTGGCGCGCACGATTCGCGCCAGTTGGTGCGCCGCCGGTTCGCCCGCCCGACGGGGGCCTTCCATCGTGGCATCGGTGAGCTGGCTCATATGCGCCTGATAGGCCGCATAGATCAGGTCATCCTTGCCATCGAAATAGTGCCGGATCAGTCCCAGCGTCACGCCCGCCTCGTCGGCGATGCCACGCACGGTAGCCGCCTGCACACCCTTGCGCCCGATCAGGGTCAGCGTCGCCCGGATCAGCGCCTCGCGCCGACTCTCAGCGGATTCGCGGGTAAAGCTGCGACGTGGGCTGTCCAAGGGCGGGGCCTCCTGCGGGGTGAAAAGCGGGCTTGATTTGCGTCACGCTTGTTGTTATACGTTTGTATAAATATAAGCAGAACCGGTCCGGAAAGGCAACCGGAAAGTCAGGGGGGATCGCGTGACAGCAACGCAGGAACTGACGCCCGACGCGGGGGCTGCCAGCGATTTGGCGGGGACATTGCTGATCGAGGATCTGCATAAATCCTTTGGCGATCTCGAAGTGCTCAAGGGCGTGTCGCTGACCGCGAACCGGGGCGATGTGATCGCGATCATCGGCGGCTCGGGCTCGGGCAAGTCGACCATGCTGCGCTGCATCAATTTTCTGGAAACCCCCAGTTCAGGCCGGATCGTGATCGGCGGCGAGGAAATTCAGATGCGACCCGATGGCACTGCTGCCAACCGCAAGCAGCTGGAGCGGGTGCGCACCAGGCTGGCGATGGTGTTCCAGTCGTTCAACCTGTGGACCCACCGCACCCTGCTGGAAAACGTCATCGAAGTGCCGGTCCATGTGCTGAAAGTGCCGCGCGCGCAGGCGATCGAAAAGGCGCGCGCCCTGCTTGCGCGGGTGGGCCTGGCCGAGAAAGAGGATACATATCCGCTGTTCCTGTCCGGTGGCCAGCAGCAGCGCGCGGCCATCGCGCGCGCGCTGGCGGTGGATCCGGCGGTGATGCTGTTTGACGAGCCGACTTCGGCGCTGGATCCCGAACTGGTGGGCGAAGTGCTGGGCGTGATGCGCGACCTTGCCGCCGAGGGGCGCACCATGCTGGTGGTCACCCATGAGATGAACTTTGCCCGCGAGGTCGCAGACCATGTGGTGTATCTTTATCAAGGTCGGATCGAGGAACAGGGGCCACCCGACCAGATATTCGGCAACCCGCAATCCGAGCGGCTGAAACAATTTCTGAAATCCATCAACTGAAGCTCAAGAATGAAAAACAGGGAGACCAAGACATGAACTTCAAGACTTCTCTGCTGGCCGGTCTGGCCGCATTGGCCCTGGGCGCGGGCCCCGTGGCCGCCGAACAGGTAAAGATCGGCATCGCGGCCGAGCCTTATCCGCCCTTCGCCTCGCCCGATTCCGCCGGCAACTGGGTCGGCTGGGAGGTCGAGGTGATCGACGCCGTCTGCAAGGCCGCCGCACTGGATTGCGTGCTGACCCCCGTCGCATGGGACGGCATCATCCCCTCGCTGACCGGCAAGCAGATCGACGCCATCATGGCCTCGATGTCGATCACCGAAGAGCGGATGCAGACCATCGACTTTTCGAACCCCTATTACAATACGCCTGCCGTGATCGTGGCCGACAAGTCGCTGGATATCGAGGCAACGCCCGCCTCGCTGGCCGGCAAGATCATCGGGGTGCAGGCCTCGACCATTCACCAGGCTTATGCCAACGCGTATTTCGGCGATGCAGAAATCCGTGTCTACCAGACTCAGGACGAGGCCAATCAGGACCTTTATGCCGGTCGCATCGACGCAACCCAGGCTGACAGTATCGCCATGGCCGATTTTGTCGCCACCGATGCGGGCCAGTGCTGCGAGATCAAGGGCGCCGTCGCCAATGACGAAGCGATCCTGGGCAAGGGCGTGGGTGCCGGAGTGCGCAAGGGTGACGACGCGCTGCGCGAGGCGTTGAACAAGGGCATCGCCGCAATCCTGGCCGATGGCACGCACGAGGCGATCACCGCGCGTTACTTCACCGCGCCCATCTACAGCGAATAATCGCTGCCGATGGAGGGGCTTCTGGACCTGCTCGGCCTGGCGAAAAGCGCCGAGCTGTTGTCGCTGTCACCACCGGGCTGGGGGATGAACCTGCTGCGCGGTCTGGGCAAATCGCTTCAGATCGCGTTCGGGGCCTTCGGCTTCGGTCTGGTGATCGGGCTGTTCGGAGCCTATGGCAAGCTTTATGGCGGGCCGGTCATCCGTGATCTGCTCGCCATTTATACCACCGTTGTCCGGGCGGTGCCCGAACTGGTTCTGATCCTAATTCTCTATTTCGTGGGAACAGATCTGATCAATCAGGCGTCCGAAGCGCTCGGATATGGGCGGGTCGAGATCAGCGGCGTTGCTGCGGGTATCTGGGTATTGGGCGTGGTCCAGGGCGCCTATTCGACCGAGGTGCTGCGCGGGGCCATCCTGGCGGTGCCGCAGGGCCAGATCGAGGCGGCACGCGCATTCGGCATGCCGCCGGTGATGCTGATGCGGCGGGTGACCATTCCGGCGATGCTGTCGTTTGCCCTGCCGGGGCTGGCGAACCTGTGGCTGATCGCCACCAAGGATACCGCGCTGCTGGCGGTTGTGGGCTTTAGCGAGCTGACGTTGGAAACCCGGCAGGCGGCGTCGAGCACGCGAGCCTATTTCACCTTCTTCCTCGCCGCGGGCGCGCTGTACCTGATGGTGACGCTGATGTCGTCCGTGCTGTTCCAGCTGCTTGAGCGGCGGGCGCGGCGCGGTCAGCCCTCACTCAAGGGGGCAAGCCGATGATGCGGTTGATCCGTCCGATGCTGATGCCGCACCGGCTGGTGCTGATCGCACTGGCAGTGGCGCTGGCGCTGTGGTGCGCCCTGACGCTGCGCTGGGACTGGCTGCCGAAGTATCTGCCGCTGGCGATGGAGGGGCTGTGGCGCACGGTCTGGTTGTTGGTGACAAGCACGGTTCTGGGCTTTTTGCTGGCGGTTCCGCTGGGTTTTGCCCAGGCGGTAGGGCCTTGGTACCTGTCGACGCCCGCGCGGGTTTTCTGCACGCTGATCCGGGGGACGCCGCTGCTGTTGCAGATCTGGCTGCTCTATTACGGGTTGGGTTCGGTCTTTCCCCAGATCGACGGTATTCGCGACAGCGTTCTGTGGCCCTATCTGCGGCAGGCCTGGCCCTATGCGCTGCTGGCGCTGACGCTGTCCTTTGCCGGGTACGAGGGCGAGGTGATGCGCGGTGCATTCGCCGGGGTCAACCGCGGCCAGCTTGAGGCCGCGCGGTCCTTCGGGATGCCTCGGTTCACCCTGTTCCGTCGCATCTGGCTGCCGCAGGCGGTCAACAATGTGCTGCCGACGCTGGGGGGCGAGACCATCCTGCAACTGAAAGCAACGCCGCTGGTGGCGACGATCACGGTGGTCGAGATCTTCGCAGTATCGTCGCGGGTACGGCAGGACACATTCGTGATCTATGAACCGCTCCTGTTGCTGGCGCTGGTTTATATGGCCATCGCGGGGCTGATTGCACTGGCCTTTCGCTGGCTGGAAAACCGGGTTCCCACCCGGCGCCCCGGTAGCTGATCGCGCATCGCGACACGTTGCCCATCCCAAACCCATGGTGTAGGTCTGTCCCGATCTATCGAACAGGCACCCGTGACGATGAGCCGTATTTCTCATATCGAGCTGGATGACAGCAACCTTCCCCCGCCCACGCCCGAGATCGAGCAGGAGCGCAAAGTCGCGATCTATGATCTGCTGGAGGAGAACAGCTTTGCCCTGCCGGTGCGCGACGACCGTGCCGTTCCTGAGGGACCCTATCGGGTGAACCTGTCGATCCGCGACAAAAGGCTGGTCTTTGAAATTAAGACCGAGGATGAACAGAAGGCGGCCGAATTCCACCTGTCGCTGGGGCCGTTCCGACAAGTAGTCAAGGATTACTTCCAGATCTGTGAGAGCTATTTCAATGCGGTCAAAACCCTTCCGCCCAGCCAGATCGAGACCATCGACATGGCCCGGCGCGGCATCCACAACGAGGGCAGCCGAGTGTTGCAGGAACGGCTGGACGGCAAGGCCGAGATCGACACCGACACCGCGCGCCGCCTGTTCACCCTGATTTGCGTTTTGCATTTCGGGGGCTGAATGGTGCAGCCGCTTCCGCATTCGGTCCTGTTTTGCTGCGACCACAACGCGGTCCGCTCGCCCATGGCGGAAGGTATCATGAAGAAATTCTATGGCACCGGCACTTATGTGCAATCTGCCGGTGTTCATAACGACATGGAAATCGACGGGTTCTGCATCGCGGTCTGCCAGGAGATTGACGTCGAACTGGCGCGCCACCGTTCGCGATCCTTCGACATGATGCAGGAATGGGGCGACGATCTCAGCTCGTTCGATCTGGTGGTGGCGCTGTCGCCCGCCAGCCAGCGCCGGGCGCTGGAACTGACCCGTTTTTTCCACCTCGATGTCGAATATTGGCCAATTATGGACCCTACCGGACTGGGCGAGACGCGGGCGGAAAAGCTACATCACTATCGTCAGACCCGCGATCAGATCATCAAGCATCTGAAAGAACGCTGGGGCGAGCCAACGGAGAGATCATGAGCGAGACAGTCAAACGCTATTTCGAAGCCTTCAATGCAGGCGATGTACAAGGAATGCTGGACTGCTTGTCCGACGACGTGGCCCATCACGTGAACGAGGGTCAGATTCGGGTGGGTAAGGAGAAGTTTGCCGAATTCTGCGCCCATATGAACCGCTGCTACAAAGAGCTGTTGACCGACATGGTTGTGTTCGAGGCCGAGGGCGGCAACCGCGCGGCGGCGGAATTCATCGTGAACGGCACCTATCTGCAAACTGATTCCGGTTTGCCCGAGGCGCATGGCCAGACCTATCGCCTGCCCGCCGGGTCGTTCTTTACCCTGAAGGGCGGCAAGATCTCGCGAGTGACGACCTTCTACAACCTGGCCGATTGGGTGAAACAGGTCTCGAATGGCTGAGGTTACCGAGGTCCGGGCGCTGACCGGCGCGGCGCTGGACGCCGCGCTGGATGATGTGGCCCGGCTTCGGATCGCGGTGTTCCGCGCCTGGCCCTATCTCTATGACGGCGACCTGGACTATGAGCGGGACTATCTGCAAGCCTATCGCAATAGCGAAAGGGCCATTGTGGTCGGTGCCTTTGATGGGGAGCGGTTGATCGGCGCCGCCACCGGCATGCCGCTGGCCGATCATGCCGACGATTTTGCCGCCGCCTTTGCCGGTAGTGGCGTGGCGCTGAGCGAGGTGTTCTATTGCGCCGAATCCGTGCTGTTGCCCGAGTATCGCGGCTATGGTGTGGGCCACCGGTTCTTTGACCTGCGCGAGGGCCATGCCCGCGCGTTGGGATTTGCCAAATGTGCCTTTTGCGGAGTGCAGCGCCCCGCCGATCACCCACTGAAACCCGACAACTATCGCCCGCTCGATGCATTCTGGTGCGCGCGGGGTTACAAGAAATTGCCCGGTGTAGTGGCGCATTTCGGCTGGAAAGACCTGGATCAGGACCACGAGACCGACAAGCCACTGCAATTCTGGATCCGGGATATCTGATCCTGCCTTATGGAGAGACCGCAGATGAAAATCGCCACGGCCGCCTATCCGCTCGACTGGCTCGACAGCTGGGCACAGTACGAAGACAAGCTGGCCCGGTGGGTGTCCGAGGCGGCGGGGCAGGGGGCCAATCTGCTGGTGTTTCCGGAATATGGGGCGATGGAGCTTTGCACTCTGGCTGGTGCAAAAACGGCGGCGGACCTTGAAGGTTCGCTGCACGCGGTCAGCGAGCGGATGGAGGAGGCAGCCGGATTGCATCTGAAACTTGCCGCGGAGTATGGTGTCCATATCCTAGGCGCGTCCGGACCTGCGAAGTTTGGGTCGGGGCGTCCGGTGAACCGGGCCGAGCTCTACACTCCGACCGGTGGGCGCGACCATCAGGACAAGCAGATCATGACCCGGTTTGAACGCGAGGATTGGGATGTTGTTCCCGGCGGGCCTCTGAAACTCTTCGATACCGCGCTTGGCAAGATCGGTGTTTTGATCTGTTACGACAGCGAATTCCCGCTGTTGGGACGGGCTTTGTCAGAGGCCGAGATTCTGTTGGTGCCTTCCTGTACCGAGGCGCTGTCGGGGTATAGCCGCGTACGCATCGGGGCGATGGCACGGGCGCTGGAGAACCAATGCGTTTCGGTCATGTCCTCGGTCGTGGGGCGCAACGACTGGTCGGAAGCGGTGGATACAAACACCGGAATGGGCGGCGTATTCGGGCCGCCGGATCGCGGTTTTCCGCAGACCGGGGTCTTGGCAGAGGGTGTCCTGAACCAGCCTGGCTGGACCTATGCCGAGGTCGATCTTGCCTCTGTCGCAGATGTGCGCGCAGATGGTGTGGTGCTGAACAGGCGCCACTGGGCCGAGCAGGACGGACGGGTCCAATCGGTCACAATGTGTTGCATGAAGGCAAAAGAAGCCTTGAACTGAGCGGGAAATGCGCGCATTTAAGCGCTCGAGCCTGCGGATTCCGCGGGCTAAACGCAATGATGGAGACAACATGGCCAAGGAAGATACGCTCGAATTTCCCGGTGTCGTGAAGGAACTCCTGCCCAATGCGACGTTCCGGGTCGAGCTTGAAAACGGCCATGAGATCATCGCACACACGGCAGGCAAGATGCGCAAGAACCGCATCCGTGTTCTGGCTGGCGACAAGGTTCAGGTCGAAATGACCCCCTATGATCTGACCAAGGGTCGGATCAACTATCGTTTCAAGTAACGCCTTCCCATGGCGTTCATTCTCGGATCGGGCAGTCCCAGGCGGCTGGACCTGCTGGCACAGCTTGGCATCACACCGGATGCCGTGCGTCCACCCGAGATCAACGAAGACCCCAGACCAGGTGAACTGCCACGCAGCTATTGTGCGCGCATTTCCCGTGAAAAGGTGGCCGCTGTTAAGGCAGCGCCCAACGACATCGTTCTGTGTGCCGATACCACTGTCGCGCTTGGCCGTCGTATTCTGGGTAAACCGGCAGATGCGGGCGAGGCGGCCGAATTCCTGCATGCGCTATCCGGACGCCGGCATCGTGTGATCACTGCTGTGGCCGTGCGGCGTGGCGACCGCCTGTGGGAGCGGGACGTGGTGAGCCAGGTCAGGTTCAAACGCCTCTCGGATGTCGAAGTGAACAGCTATCTCGCCACCGGCGACTGGAAGGGCAAGGCCGGGGCCTATGCCATTCAGGGTCCGGCTGGCGCGTTCATCCCCTGGATTGCTGGGTCTTTCACCGGCATTGTCGGATTGCCGCTGGCCGAGACGGCTGCGCTTCTGACGGCTGCGGGTTATCCAAAATTCAAAGGTGTCGCATGAAGGGCCGTACGATCGTTCTGGACCATATTCAGGGGCGCGAGGCCGCGGCGTTGATGGTCGATGGCCAGTTGGACGATTTTCTGATTGCGGGTGATGCACCAACTCCTGGCACCATCTACCGCGCCCGCGCCGACCGCCCGGTCAAGGGGCAGGGCGGCATGTTCCTTAGCACGCCTGACGGCCCGGCCTTTTTGCGCCAAGTGTCTGGGCTTGCTCCGGGTGCGCGCATCCTGGTTCAGGTTTCAGGCTATGCCGAGCCGGGCAAGGCGATCCCAGTCACCGCAAAATTGTTGTTTAAGAGCCGATATGCCATCGTGACACCCGACGCGCCGGGAATCAACCTGTCGCGCAGAATTCGCGACGAGGCCGAGCGCGACCGACTGCTTGAAATCGCGCACGAGGTGATGACTGGCAGTGCATTCGGTCTGATCCTGCGATCGTCTTGCGCCGAAGCGGATGCCGATGAGATTGCCGAGGATATCGCGGCGATGCGCGAGCAGGCGGAGCAGGTGTTGAACGACGACGGTCAGGACGCGGAAACGCTGATCGACGGCGACGGCCCGCATGTTCTGGCTTGGCGCGATTGGACCGATCCGGCCGAGGTGGTGACCGAACCGGGCGGATTTCAAGAGCAAGGGGTGCTCGACGCTCTTGATCAGGCGCGCGGTATTTCCGAACCCCTGCCGGGCGGTGGGCTGATCTACATCCAGCCGACGCGCGCCCTTGTGGCGGTCGATGTGAACACTGGTACAGATACGTCACTGGCTGCCGGCCAAAAGGCTAATTTTGCCTGTGCCAAGGTGTTGCCGCGCGCGCTGCGTGTACGGGGACTTGGCGGGCAGATCACGATCGATCTAGCGCCGATGGCGAAAAAAGACCGCCGTGGATTTGAAGCGGCTCTGCGGGCATCATTCAAATCGGACGGCGAGGAGACAACCTTGGCGGGCTGGACCCCATCGGGTCATTTCGAGCTGCACCGCAAGCGTGGTCGGGTCTCTGTCGAGGACTTGCTGAAATGAGTTGTCCGATCTGCGGTGTCAAGCAGCAGTTCAAATACCGCCCCTTTTGTTCCAAGCGGTGTTCGGATCTGGATCTTGCCAAGTGGCTGAACGGTTCGTACGCAATTCCCGCTGAGGCCGCGGCCGAGGAAGAAGAACTGAACGAACTCGACATCCCTTCGTCAGAACATCGTCACTGATCGAATTGGGTTGGCACGAGCGTCGGGAAACAGCCGCCCGACACGAAACATTCAATCTCAAAGAATGAGGTTGGTGCCTGCCGACACCAACCCGCTCAACCGGGATCGAATGAAAAACCTGCTGAGAAGTTATGTTCAGCTTAGTGCCTGGAATTCGACTCGGCGGTTCTCGTCTGCCTTGGGGTCAGTCGAGTTGAAGGGAAACCGCTCACCCATTCCAACCGTCTCAAGCCGTCCGGACTCGATCCCGCATTCCTGGACTAGATGCCGCGCGACTTCCTTTGCCCGCAGTACCGACAAGCGCTCGTTGTAGTCATCCGAGCCGGAACTGTCTGTATGGCCGATAATGCGAATTATGTTGATATCTGAAGTCCGCAGTACGGTGCACAAGGTGTCAAGTTTTGGCTTCTCTGATGCAGAAAGGGCGGCCGAGTCAAAACCGAACTTGATATGGAGATTGACCTGCAACTCGGGATCAAGTTGCCCGAACACAAGCGGCTTATTGGGGTCTGCGGCGGCTGCGGTTACGGTTTCTCCACTCGTGGACGATTGGCTTTGGACGCTGACTGCCGTCTCGCTGTTCACATCCTGGACCGTCACCAGCTTTAGTCCCCGAGTCTGCCCCATTCCACTGTCCTGCGCTGCCGAGAAGGCTTGTTTCTGGCGCTCGAAAAGACTCTGGAGTTGCTCGGCAGTATAATCCTGTGCGAGCACTGGATTGGCCAATGCCAGGAGGGCAACCGTCAGTCTGAGTGATGTCATCAGCATCTCTCCTTTTCTGAAAAGGCTTTGTGTCCAACTGCAAGCAGAGTATCATCAAAGTTGTTTGAATACATCCCATTTGAAAGACCGGAACCGAGCCTTGCATCGATTGTTCGTGATAGACCCCGGATGATGACGGGACCGACGACGCGGATACCGGCCGTTTTGCCCCGAGCACCGATATTTGTCGGTTCGGGACTGACCCATGTGGGTCGCGTTCGCGAGAGCAATGAGGATTCGATTCTGACCGATCCTTCGGGTGTCGTGTGGGCCATAGCCGACGGAATGGGCGGATACGGGCACGGAGACGTTGCATCCGACATCGTCACGGATTGCCTAAGCCGGTTGAAGGACGATGCCTTGGCCGGACCCGAGTTGCGGATAAAACTGGCAGAAGCCAACGCTGCGGTGATTTCACAAGCGCGTTCTCAGCGGCTGGACGGGATGGGGGCAACTGTTGTTGCGATGATGATCCAGAATGCCATCGCAACGATTGCCTGGGCCGGAGATTGCCGCGCCTATCTCCTCCGACAAGGGGGACTCAGGTTGCTGACCCACGACCATACTGTCGTTCAGGATATGGTTGACCAGGGCCTGCTAGATATACGTGATCGTGATGATCATCCGGAACGGCACGTCGTGACCCGCGCCGTTGGGGCGCAATCGGAACTGGAAGTTGACACAGTCGCTGTCCCGCTGATTTCGGGCGACCGGCTAATGCTGTGTAGTGATGGCTTGACGACATGCCTTGCCGATCAACAGATTGCAACAATCCTTGGGGAGAACGGCAATCCCGAAGCTGTTTGCACGGCTCTAATGACAAAGGCACTGGAACTCGGTGCTCCGGACAACGTTTCGGTCATAGCGGTTTTTGCCCGGGAGGGATGAAACATGCGTCAGGGAACCCTGATCGGGCCCATCATCATCGCTATTGGCCTCGTTGTCGCGGCTATCGCGTTCACCGTTGTTGGGGCGTTGCTTCAAACCGCCGATGGAACCACGGAAATGCGCCTGAACGGGACGGATCAGGACATCTCGGACCTGCGCAATGACCTGGCACGGCTGCGAGACACGCAGCGCGATCTTGAAGCCGAAGTAAAGCGACTGTCCGAAGACATCGGTCTTTTGTCTGGCCTGGCCGCCAGGGGACAGCCGGTACAAGTTGACGCGGTACAAATGACGTCTCTGGAGGAAACCGGGGATCACCAGGAAACAGAAGAAATGACCGAGGAGATGATTCTGGCGAAATCCCGGTTCAATGCCGGTATTACCCAGCCGAAGAACCGCGTGATGCTGGATATCCTCGGACATCCTCGTGACAGCTACTCCACTGCATGCCAACCCGTTAGCAACCCGCGTCTAAAGTCGCTGCTGGAGACCCGTCAGATCGGCCCGATCCGGGTAACGATGGTTCGTCCCGCGCTCGATTCCCTGGAACGCATCATGGCGCAGTTGCAAGCGTCGGAACCTGATATCTATGCGGCGATGGGAACCGCTGGCGCCCTGTGTGCACGCCTGATCCGGGGATCTGCAACCTCGGTCTCGAACCATTCATGGGGAACCGCGATAGACCTGAAGCTTGAAGGTCAGCTGGATGGGTTCGGCGATGGCGGCACGCAGTTCGGTCTCTTGCTGCTTGCGGAGCTTTTCAACGAAGAAGGATGGTTCTGGGGTGCCACCTGGAACCGCGAAGACTCGATGCATTTCGAGATTGGAGAAGAAACCCTGCGTCGATGGCAGGCAGAAGGAAAGCTGTGATCGATGGCGCAAAGCGCGCGTTCCTCGGGCCGTGGCAAGGGCCAGCCTTACGCGGCTCTGTCCGAACCGGTTCTTGCGTTTGCCGAAACGATGGAACGGAAATCGAAATCCGGTGAACGGACAATGTGCGAAGAGGCAGCCGCCCTTCTGAATGTTTTTGAAACCCGGCTTCACGATGCTGGCGCTCCGCGGGTGGCGATTAAACCGGCTCGCTATGCGCTTGGGGTCCTCATCGACCGGCGCGCCCGGTCCCTGCCCCGAACGCGTCTTTCCACCTGGGCTATTTTGGCACAGCAAAAACTGTTCGATGGGCGAGAAATCGATCTGAACCGAATCCAGGATTTTGCCGCCACCGCCCGGCGCGAAGGTGGCGATCTGACGGCCCTGAGCGACTTCCTAGATACTGTCATGACACAGTGCCGGGACTTGCGACAAGGCTACCAGCGGCAACGCACGGGCTGGGGGAAATACGCCTTGTTCAGCGTGGCCTTGTTTGTTGTTTTGCTCACAGCTTATGCGGGGTTTCTTGAATACAGGTACCAATCTGCCGTTCTCGACCGCTTTCAGCAGGCGCAGGCTGATCTCGACCTATCTCTTTCTGTTGCGGCGCAGCTCGATGCAAGTGCCGAAGCGCTGGCGCAAGTGGAGCGTGCAGCAACCAAGGCCCCGTTTGGCGGTTCGTTGCGTTTGCCTGTTTTCGATGCTCTGGCCCAGGCCAGCATCCAGCATGCGGAGCAGACGCAAAGAGTGTTGCCGTCTGAGATACGGGCTGCCATCGAGGAGAGGCTGGCGGTCGAAGGCCAAGGCTTGATGATCTACGACGCCCTGCGCGCCTGGGCGGTGCTGATCGGTGATCTCGACTGGCATCCCGCATACCTGACCGGTTGGCTGGAAGACAATGCGCCGGACCTTGCGCCGCATGTGTCGGAACTCACCGGGCCCACCATCGGCTTAGCCGCCGAGGACCCGGAACTGATGGAACTGGTGCGCGCGTTCGCGGCGGAGGCCGACGAACCCAGCCGCGCCTGGCTTGAACTGTTGCGGGCCGAGGGAACACGCAGCCTGCCGCGCTGGCAGGCCGACCAATGGATTCCTGGCATAGGCGCCGTGTTGCAGCACAGGTCAGGCGCATCCTTGTCAGGTGGTTTGCCCGGACTGTTCACCGCTTCGGGTTGGCAAATGGCGCGCCAATACGAACTCGGCCTGGCGGTGCAAGCCGCCCGGAAGGCCGGACCCGTAGTAACCGGAGTGGCGTTGTCGCCGCGCAATGATACTGCGGACCTGTTGGAAAACCGGCTTTTGACCGAAACGCTGGACGCCTGGAGCGGTTGGCTGGCCGATGTCAGGGTTCGGCCCTTTGTTGACAGGGAAACCGCCATTCTGGTTTCGGGTTCGCTTGGCAAATCCCCCGGGCCTTTGGACGCGTTGCTGCGACAGGTCTGGACAGAGGTTGGCGGCGGCGACACCAGCCGAAGCCATGCGCAACAATTGCGGATCGCGACCCGGTTCGGGGCGATGATCCAATATGTGGAGCAGGGTCGCCTGGCCGAAATTGCCCGTCTGTTTTCCAGCCTCAACGTGGCGCTTGGATCCATAGATGTGAATGCCGAGCGCGGTGATCAAAGGTTGATGAGCGTCCATGAAAGCGCACGATCGGTTCAGGCGCTCAAGGCGGCACCGCGGATAGTTGTCCAGATTGCCGAAGACGTTCTTGCACAAGCGGGGCAGACAACAGGGTCGCGCCAATCGAATCCGATCCTGAGGCAATGGCAGCAGGATGTTTTCCCACTTTGCCGTCAGTTGGTCCAAGGACGTTACCCCTTCTCTGATGGGCCGGATGTGGATCAGGGCGGCCTTGCCGCTCTGTTTGGGCCTACTGGTGCTTTCTCCAGCTTCCTGTCGGCCTATGCCGGTCCTTATCTCGATACCTCGGAAAGCCCGTGGAGATGGAAGCCCGAGGCCCGGTTCGCCGGTCTTACCCCCGAAGGTGCGGCGTTTCTCGAACGCGCGGCCTTGGTCGACCAGGCCCTCTTTGGGTCGAACGGCGAGTTGGGAACAGAACTGAGAGTGTCTGCGCTGGCCGAACGTGGTGAAACGCTGATGACGCTTGGTGGCAGTGCGGCACCGATCCGGGCGACAGGGGAGGCAGCGCATCTGTTCTGGCCCGGTCCTGATCCGCTGGGGGGAGTCGAAGTGACCTTTCGCCAGGGCGATCAAACCACACGCCTATCGCACACTGGCCTTTGGGGATTATACCGCTTGCTGGACGACCTGCGCCTGCGTGCGCGCGACGGAGGGCGCAGGATCCTGGTGGATTTGAGAACAGAGGGCGGGCGGGTGTTCGTCGAGATGGAATTCGATCACGAGGTCAACCCGGTATCCGCGCGCGCGGCTGTTCAGGGGCTTTCATGCCCACCGGTCTTGTAACCCCGAGGAAATTCCACCCAGCAAATTGAAAACACGCTATACTGGCCCGGATTTGTTGTTGTCTTGGTGAGCTGCCGAGGACGAAAGATGTTCGATGATCGTGACTTTGTACTGAATTCCCCTTTACCGACTACGGATGACGATGCACTGGGTGGGCTGCGATTCTGTAGCCTGACAGGCCGGGACATGGCGGGTTCATGTTTCCGGTATGAACTGACCGCCTTAAGCTTCGACAGGGACATCGAGTCGCGGGATCTTTTGGGTGAAATGGTTTCGCTCACGATCAAGGGCAACCCTGAGCCCCGCTACTTCAACGGTTACGTCGACGAATTCTGTTTTGGCGGCGACACCGACGACGGGATGGCGAGGTATATCCTTATCTTGCGGCCGAACCTTTGGTTCCTGTCAAAGACAACGGACAATCGGATTTTCCAGGAAAAGACCGTTCCCGACATCATCGAACACGTTCTGGCTGAGCATGGCATCAGTTCCTACGAATTCAAACTGAAGTCCACTTACGCACCCCGTGAATACTGTGTGCAGTATGGTGAAAGTGATCTGAACTTCCTGGAACGCCTGATGCAGCACGAGGGCATTTGGTACTACTTCACCTTCGACGACGGCGATCACAAACTGATTTTCGTCGACGATAACATGTCGCTGGAAAGTGCGCCGGGATACGACACCATCGCATACGACGTAAATTTGCGGCAAGGTGAACTGTCAACCGAGTGCATCAGCGAGTGGAAGCGGACCGGCAGAGTGGTCTCTGCCAGCTGGACTCATACGGATTACGATTTCACCCGTCCCTCTGCCGATTTGATGGCGATGGATCAACTTGAGCGCGACAACTCACTAGCGAACAAGAAGCAGTATTCCTATCCTGGATACTACGTTGATCACAGTCGCGGAAACAAGCTGGCCCAGGTTCGCAATTTATCCGCGCAGGCCAAGGCGGAAAGGGCAGAGGCCCAGACCTCTGCACGAGGCCCCAGCAGCGGCTTTTTGTTCCAGATGGCAGCGCACCCTCGGGACAGTGAGAACAATGAGTTCTTCTTTATTTTGCAGGCTGATTACGAAATTTGGGATGCACAGTACTTCTCCGGGCAGGGTAAGCGCGGCGTGCAGAATGGGTTCGAGGCTCGATGGCTGGTACAACCCCAGTCGCACCCTTATCATCCGCCACGCAAGGCGCGCATTCCGGTCATGCGCGGCCCGCAAACGGCAGTGGTCGTCGGACCCGCTGGCGAAGAAATCTATACGGATGAATATTCTCGGGTAAAAGTTCAGTTTCACTGGGACCGCGAAGGCAAAAAGGACCAGCACACCACTTGTTTTATCAGGGTAAGTTCGGTCTGGGCCGGATCCGGGTGGGGGTTCATCCAGATCCCCCGTATCGGGCAAGAAGTGATCGTCGATTTTCTGGAAGGCGACCCAGATCAACCGATCATCACCGGGCGCGTCTATAATGCCGAGCAGATGCCGCCCTATGCCCTGCCATCGAATGCGACACAATCTGGCTGGAAATCCAACAGCTCACCCGGCGGCGGTGGGTTCAACGAGCTTCGTTTCGAAGACGCCAAAGGTAGTGAAGAGGTCTATTTCCAAGCAGAGAAAGACCACAATGAGCTGGTCAAGAACAACGAAAGCCGGACCATCGGGAACGACTTCTATGAATCGGTCGGGAATGACGCGAGACAGGAAATCAATCACGACCGTAGTGAGTATGTCGCCAACAACAAGGATACGACCGTCGATGTAAACCGGACTGTATTGATCGGACAGAACGACACCGAAACCGTTGGGGTCAACAGATCTCTGAGCGTCGGTTCCAATGAAACGATCAGCGTTGGTTCGAATTCGACCGAAACCATCGGGGTCAACCACACCCAGACGGTTGGCGCGATTCAGACGGTCAGCGTCGGCGCGGTACGTGTGGACACGGTCGGCGCGGCCGAGCAACGAACTGTCGGTGGACCCCAATCCAATGACATCGGCGCGAACCGCTCGGTCTCGGTCGGCGCAAGTCAGACCCACTCTGTCGGCAGCGATGATAGCTGGACCGTTGGTAGCAATCGATCCGTTCAGGTGGGCAAAAACCTTGTTCACACTGTCAGCAAGAATGCCGTTTACACTGTTGGCGACAACATGACTATTTCGGTCGGTAAGAAACTAGCCATCGATGCGGGTGACGAGATCCTGATCAAGACCGGATCGGCGTCCATTCTCATGAGAAAGGACGGCACGATCCAGATCAAGGGCAAGGACATCAAGGTGCAAGGCAGCGGCAAGATAGACATAAAGGCGTCGAGCAGCATCAAAATGAAAGGCTCGAAGATCGACCAAAACTAGGGTCTGTTGAGATTCACTTTGAGTTCAGGAGAGCGGCGCAGGCATTGATGATTGCCGTAAAGCTGAGGTCT
>NZ_JAOVQN010000036.1:0-28790 GCF_025673445.1 Ruegeria marisflavi | reverse complement strand
GCCGCAGCGAGGGTCTAGTTCCTGGGCAGTCACCTGGACGAGAGGACTTGCCGCGGATGCAACCGTCCGGTTTGTCCGCATCCCGGTCGTTCCCCCAGATTTGCCGAACGGCCGCTGTTGTTAGAAGCTGCCATTGAAGTTGAGACAACGTGGGTATGTCTCCCAGTGTTTATGGGCGTGCGAACAACACCCCGCGCATCATTCCAAAAACAGCTTGCGCTCAAACTCTCTGGCCTCTCGCACCAGTTCGTTGATCTCTGCCCTGGTCTCGACCCATTCCTGCGACCGCAGACCGTGCCGCCAGTATGAATGATGCTTCCTCATCGACTTAGGGCGATACAGGAAATGACAGCTTTCTATTCCAGCGGACGTTGGCTGAAAACAGTGCAAAGGTCCGCGTTGCGGACTTTCCAGACCTCCGACTGATCGGTTTCAACTGGTGCGAACGGCCCAAAGCAGTCATACGCCGTGGTCTCTTCACGCTGCGTTGCGGCCCGTCAGAACGGACTTTCGCGGTGACCGCGAATTCGGGGTGCAATCAAAAACGCTAGTTGGGAGAATGCGACTGATCAGTTTTTTTGGCGAAGATTTTTGCATCGTATCGTGCATTGACGTCGGACCGAGCTCGTACCGTGCAACGCAAACCTGCTGCGCTGAAGGCTAGGATCGATTTTTGTCCTCCAAACCGGCCGTCGCAAGCATATTGGGCGCCCAACCTTCAGCTACTCGACGAAGTGGGTGTCCATAGGACCTTCAAATTGCAGATACAAAATCGTTTCCGCATCAGTTGGGAAGCTGTCTTGGTGCACTTGGCCGCCGATTTGGTACCAGTAATCCCCGGGCAGTTGCAGCCGGGCGTCGGCTTCGGATTCACCTTCGGTCCAATGCTTCGAAGCACCGCTCACGACAACCGCATGATATGCGTAGGTATGTGTGTGCATTCCACCTGGAAAATTGGGGGGAAATTTCAACAAGACGGCAGATTCGCCTTCCTGGGGGTTGCCCCATAGAACGGCCAACTCAATCGGCAGATCCCCTATTGGTACGAATTCCACCCCCGCAAGTGCCTTTGCTGTATTGCCGGAATGGCTGTCTGCAAATGCTGGCGAGACTGCCAGCGCGGCTATCAATGTGGTCGCCAATCCTAGCGTTTTCAGCGCGGTCATAGGTCCATCTCCAAGTTATAGGGAACTAGGTTAAGTTCGTCAGTTTAAACTTCGGATTGCACTGAGTGAGCTGCGTTTCAACTTTCACGCAACTCTCCTGCACCTGATTGTCTAGTCGGAAGCGCCTACCGATCTGAGGAAATCCAGGACTTCCCGTTCGGCATCGGCACGAGCTTCCGGATCGTAGTGGTTTTGGGCAAACCAACCTGGCTCGACCCAACCTTCATCACGAAGTTCAGGGGTCTTTGCATAGGCGGTGTTATCAAAAAAGTGCGTGGCCTGAGGGTATACCTTCAGTCTGGTTCGCGGCTCACTTGGCTTGTTCAAATCGATCAAAGCCCGGCAAGCTGCCAATGATATCCGGGTATCATCCCCCCCTGCCAATACAAGAATTGGCGCATTGAGCTCCATGTCCGGATTACAATGCGGATAAACCACCACACCTGCATAGAACGAAATGTCGTGCGCTCCTCTGGTGAAGTTCACATCAAGGGATCGTTGAACGAACCACCCACTCATGCCGATTCCAAGAAGACCAATTCGGTGCTGATCCACTTCGTCGAGGGCAGTAAGGAAGGAAAGCGCACCTTGCACGTCTTCCAGGAGATTCATCGGAAGATCATCTCGCAAATGGGTTTCGCCCCGGGAAACAAGGCTCTCGACGATCAGTGTCACGAAACCATTGGCCGTCAGATACTCAGCCCACGCCACATAGGAATGACGCGCTTCAATGCTTTCGGGTAGGAGAATAATGGTTGGATGAGGTCCGTCACCGCCGGGGATTGATAAAATCCCGCTCAGGGTCATTCCGGGAGTGGGTTCAAGGGTTATCCCCTTCGCCGCGGCTCGTCTAACTTTGAAGGCAGACGGTTGGACCGGAGGTGTCTCAAAGGTGACTTGTTCACCAGCGGTGGCGCTCTCCGTTTTGACAAGGACCATGGCAAGTGCACACAGTGATGCCTTGAGAGGAAGCGCCACCCCAAAACGATTCGAAGCTGACTTTGTTGAAAAATGTCTCTGACTATGCATCTAGCGCGCTCCTTACAGGACAGTGTTTCCTGCCAGGGGTTGTTGACAACGCTTTCCTTTGGCAACGTGACCCTCGACACCTCAAGATCGATCCTATGGCAATGGGCTGCGCGGTGCAGGAAATCCGCCTGAAATTGATCTGAATAATTCTGAAGTCAGACACCCGGGTGGGGACAACGATCCGGGTAATCTACTGCGCTAGTCAGGCGGTGCGCGGATACCCGGCAAGAG
Source organism: Ruegeria marisflavi (assembly GCF_025673445.1). Classification (NCBI taxonomy): domain Bacteria; kingdom Pseudomonadati; phylum Pseudomonadota; class Alphaproteobacteria; order Rhodobacterales; family Roseobacteraceae; genus Ruegeria; species Ruegeria marisflavi. Next base: position 26,364 of record NZ_JAOVQN010000036.1, on the reverse strand, counting down.
CCAGCCGCTCCTCCAGCATGTCGACATCTCGCAGATCGGTGAAAGCCTGATCGCGGAAGTGGGTAAGGGGCAGATCGTTTCTGGCGATCATGTGCCGGAACCTTTCGGTATTTGCGATCTCTTTCCGATCCGCGACGGCGGCGGCAAAGACATAGTTGCACCATGGGTCGCCGGGTGCACGTTCATGACCCTCTTGGGCGATCTTGATTGCCGCATCGTTCTCTCCTGCCAGGATCTGGCCAAGTGCCAGGAGCGCCAGATAGTGTGGGTAACGGGGGTTGGTCGGCGTTCCAAGTTCCATGATCTTTTGCACCCGATGGATTCCGGCTGCATGTTCACCTGAGAGAATTTCACTGAGCGCGATGGTCTGATGTGCGAGATGGAAGACCGAACTTATTTCGAGGGCGCGCTCGCAATCGGCCCGCGCCCCTTCATGGTCGCCCTTTAGCCAAAGCCGAAGGCTGCCCCGTGTGCGCATCACAAAATCAATATGCGGAGCGATCCCGACTGCACGATCGGCCAGCTCCAGGCAGTACTCCGGTGCGTCAGGTAACTTGGAACGGCTCTCTTGCAGGATCGACAGCACTGCCGCCGAAGCACGCATCGCCAAGGCCATTGCGTTTGTCGGTTCTCGTTCGATGGCCAGTGAAAGCGCGTTGCGCGCCACGTCCCGGTTCTGCATTTGAATCCGCGACATATGGTAGGCTGCCTTGGCCAGCAATTCCTGTGTGTCCAGCTCGTCATTGCTGCGGCCGATGTAGTCCTCGCCTGCATAGTTGAACATTTTGACGCGCAGTACATTGGTGATTTTGTCCGTGATCTGACGGGGAAGGAATTCTGCTTCAGTGATCGGGATGCTCCATGTCTCGGCGAACGCCACGTCACCGGACCGACCGCTGACCAGTTGCACGAACACACGGACTTCTTCACCAGACAGGCTCGCACGCCCGTCGATGGCGTAAAGTGCCGTTTCGCGCTGTGTCTCGTCGGTGGTGACTTTGAGCCCTGCCCGGGGGGAAAGGGCAATGATCAGTTCCTCGGTAACGATCTCGGCAAGTTCGATGAGTTCCGGGGCGTCGCCCATGATACGAAGCGGGGAGATCAAAAGCTTTGGATGCGCCCCCGGACCAATGGATTTTTCACGCACACCATGCAAGCTGTAGCCCCGGCCAACGGCAGTGCGTAAAAGCTGGCGGTCGCGGTCGCCCAAGACGGCGCGAATATCCTTGATACATTGCACCAGATTGTCGTCAGAAACGGATCTTCCTGACCACACCGCGCTGATCAGGTCGTCCCTGTTCACTATTTCGCCGTTTCGTTCAGCCAATTTGCAAAGCAGGCGCAGCGATTTTTCACGCACTGCAACAGGACGACCCTCTTGGTCGATCAACTGACAGGTGTCCGGGTCATATATGACTTTGCCAAGTCGCAGATGATTTTGGCAATCACCAGAAGTGTTCATCGTTCAATACTCATACACTGGAATGTGCCAATAATGTCCGTTGCGATCAATCACGACAATGGCGGTTGCTCCACTAATTAAACCTAGGGACCAGACTGGATTGGTAAGAAAACTCTTTTCGGGAAGTTTTCCGCACAAGCAGTTGCGTGTGCTAGACTTCGAAGTCAACGTAGGGTTGGCGCTGTGGCGGGTCGAGGTGGATCGGAGGACCCATCATGCAAACGCCAAACTTACCTGCCATTCGCGCCCACCGTCCCGCCTGGAACAAGGGTCGCATTGTTGGACAGAAACGTCCACTGCTGCCCAAACATGTCTGGGCAATTCGCGTGCGATTGGAGATCGCCGAGAACCATCGCGACCTGGCGCTGTTCAATCTCGCCATCGACAGCAAATTGCGCGGGTGCGATCTGGTTAAGCTGAAGGTCGCGGATGTTTACGCTGCCGGTCAGGTCAAGGAACGCGCTTCAGTCATTCAGAGCAAGACGCAGAAACCAGTACGCTTCGAAATCACCGAAGGCACGCGGAAGTCGCTCCTGCGCTGGATGGACGAGCCGCTGATGATCGGATCTGAATATCTTTGGCCAGGGCGGTTTCACGAACGGTTGCACATCTCAACGCGCCAATATGCCCGCCTGGTTCGGGAATGGGTGAAATCAATCGGGTTGGAGCCAAGTTCCTATGGCACGCATTCAATGCGCCGAACCAAGGTTGCTCAGATCTACCGAAAGACCGGCAACCTTCGCGCCGTACAACTTCTCCTTGGGCACACCAAGATGGATAGTACGGTTCGTTACCTTGGTGTCGAGCTAGAAGACGCTTTGGCTATCGCGGAAGCTGTCGAAATCTGAACCGTTGGGCCGTCCTTTGTGGGCGGTCCACCTTGCTCTTGGGATTGTTGGAGCCAACTGCTCAATGTCAGCTTCTATTGGTCTGACTGTTTTGCTCGTACCTGCAGCGAATGTCGGCTTCCCGCCCTCTATCGAATGCTGCGTTGTCGACCAATTAGCAGAATGGGCTCGAAGCGGCCCAATGCGACCGCGGCACGCACCTTGGCTCAGATCGCAAGAAACCGGCCATTCGCCACAAACGCCAAGCCATTGATCTTTCGCCTTGCTCCTCGCACCCGAGACATTCGCGCTTCGGCAGGCGACGTTCATGTCAAACGCCGCGAATACGGGCTCAGAGCCCATTTCTTCTTTTGCTGCGCACCGCATGAGCGACGTGAAACTGCGGAAAGCGGCCCTTGATGGCAGGTTTGGCTGCTCAAGGCTGTGATCGCGGATTTGCCGGCGTGGGTGCTTTGGCTTTCAAAGGCGGCACAGCACCTCTTCGGTGTGTTCACCCAATTCCGGCGCGGAACGCCTGAGCGTCGGTTCGTCCACAGATTGTTTGATGGGAAAGCCAAGGATTTTCATTTTTCCGGCACGCGCCCCGTCGGGAGCCATAACCATTTCGCGGTGCCTGATCTGGGGATCGTCGAGCGCCGCGACCACATCAAGGACCGGGCCCGCTGGAACGCCCGCGTCATTGAGCCGTTCCAGCCAAGATTCGGTCGTCCGCCCCTCCAACCTGGCCTGGACTTCGGCACGGATTTCATCGCGGTGCCGCACGCGCGCGTCATTCGTTGCAAACCTCGGGTCGTCGAAAAGATGCCGACAGTCCAGCAGCGAGAAAAGTCGATCCACGATCTGATCGTTCGATGCCGCAATCGCGACGTGACCGTCCGACGTCTCGAAAAGGCCGTAGGGCGCCACAAGCGGATGATCGTTGCCGACCCGCGGCAGCGCCTGGCCGGTGGCAAACACCTCGGTCGCCATGTAGGCCAGCATCGAGACCATACTGTCGGTCATCGCGATGTCGATGGATTTGAAAGTTCTGCTTTCGGTCGGAACCGCAAGTGCCGCAGTACAGCCGAGCGCCGCATAGAGGCCGGCCACGAGATCGCTGATCGGCAGGCCGGACCGCAACGGGGGCGCGCCGTCTTCTCCGTTCGTCCACATGAAGCCGCTCATCGCCTGCGCCACGAAATCGAACGACGGGCGGGCGGCATAGGGGCCGGTCTGGCCGAAGCCGGAGATGTGGCAAACGATCAGGAGCGGATTGAGCATTTCAAGGTCTGCGTCCGACAGACCCATCTTGGCCATTGTGCCGGGTTTGAAGTTTTCGACCAACATGTCCGCGCCTGCGATCAGCTTTTTCAGAACCGCCATCCCGTCGGGCGTCCGCAGGTCAAGAACGACCGACCGCTTGTTTCGGTTGAAGGACGCGAAATAGGCACTCATCCCGTCGATCTTGCTGCCTTGTGCGCGAAGCGGATCGCCCTTGGGGCCTTCGACCTTGATGACGTCTGCGCCGAGATCCGCAAGCTGCTGCGTGCAGAACGGGCCTGATATCACGCGGGTCAGGTCGATGACGCGGGTTCCGTGCAGGCTCATCGGGACTAGCCGACTGCACGTGCGGCGGCGTCGAGGGGGCGTGTCGCCCCGATGGGCGGCGCCTTTTGCAATCTCGCGGGCAGGTCGCGCCCCAGCACACCTGACAGCCAGCGCCCGTGGGTCACGAGTTGGTCGAAGTCCACACCTGTTTCGTGGCCTTCGGCATGCAGGAAATGCACGAGATCCTCCGTTGCGACGTTGCCGGTGGCACCGGGCGCGAAGGGACAGCCGCCGGTGCCGCCGAGCGCGCTTTCGTACCGTGTGATCCCGAGCGACAGACCGGCAAGGACATTGGCGAGAGACAAGCCGCGCGTGTCGTGAAGGTGCAGGACCAGTGACAAATCGGGATAGGCGGAACGCAGGGCAGTCACGACCGTCCTGATCTGGCTGGGGGTTGCGGTGCCGATGGTATCGCCCAGCTTCAATTCCTCGAACCCGATGTCCACCAGGGCACCGGCAATGCGCAGTACCTGCGCCGTCGGCGTCACACCCTCGAACGGGCAGCCGAATGCGACGGCAAGTGCCGCGACGGCACGACGTCCCTCTGCCGCGGCAAGTTCGCGAACGGATTCAAGGCGCGCGATGGCGTCCTGGATCGAGCAATTGCTGTTGGCCCGGCTGTGGCTTTCGGTCGCCGACAGAAAGCACACCCATTCGTGCACGCCCGAGCGGGCGGCACGTTCCGCCCCGCGCAGGTTCGGGACCAGGGCCTGAAAGACGACATCGTCCCGCGTGCCGAGCCCCTGAAGAACCTCTTCGGCATCCGCCATCTGCGGAACGGCACGGGGGGACACGAAGCTGGTGACTTCAAACCGCCTCAGCCCGGCATCGATGCACCGTTCGACCAGTTCGATCTTGTCGGCCGTTGAAACCGGGGCGGTCTCCGATTGCAGCCCATCGCGAGAGCTTACTTCCGTCAACTCGACCTTCATCTGTTCCTCGCTTCGGAATTTTCATGGGCGCGTCCGCGTTGCGTTGGCCCGGTTCTACTGGGGCTACCATATGCAGCCGCGAAAGGGAATTCAGGCATCGCGATTTGCGATGGCTGCCCTCTTGTTTTGCCATTTCATATTCTGCCGCGCGCTCGCTACGCTTGTTCGAATGCGCTTCAGGGAGGAACAATTCATGCGCCTTACAACACTTTATGCGACAAAGCTGGGAATCGTTGCGGCCGGTTTCATGGCCGCCGCGACAGTTCCGGCAGCTGCGACGGAATGCATCGCGCCGTCCAATCCGGGCGGCGGCTGGGACTTCACCTGCCGCACGATCGGCCGGATCCTGACGGAACTGGACCTTGTGGACGGCAACGTCCAGGTCACGAACATGCCCGGTGGCGTCGGTGCCGTGACGTTTGCGATGGTGGCAAGCGAGCGTTCGGACGATCCGGAGCTTATCGTCGCGACATCGACGGTAGGCATCACGCAGATCGCGCAGGGCAAATACCCCGCCGGCGTGGACGCCATGCGCTGGCTCGGAATGCTTGGGGCTGACGTCGGTGTGGTCGCGGTTGCAGCCGACAGCGACATCCAATCGATGGAAGACCTCAATGCCGCGCTGAAGGAAGATCCGTCGTCACTGACCTCGGCAGGTTCTTCTTCGATTGGCGGCTGGGACCATATCCGGCTGCTGATTGCAGCCCGTGAAGCCGGTGTCGAAGATCTGCAGGCCATCCGCTGGGTTCAGTTCGACGGCGGTACGGACGCTGTCACCCAGTTGATCGGTGGACAAGTCGATGTCGTGTCGACGGATATTTCGGAGATCGGCGGTTTTGTCGAATCCGGTGACATTCGCCTGATCGGAGCGATGTCGGATGAACGCATCCCCGCGTTCCCCGAAACGCCGACGATGAAGGAACAGGGCATCGACATGACAGGCTACAACTGGCGTGGCCTCTACACCGGTGGCGGCGTGTCCGACGAGGACTACAACCAGTGGGTTTCCAATCTTGAGACGCTCTACAATTCCGAGAACTGGCAGAAGGCTGCGGTTGACTTCGGTCTCGTGCCGATCTGGCGCGGTGGCGCTGACTTCGAAGCCTACATCCGCGAGCAGGAAAAAGTCACGGCTGATATCTCTCGTGATATCGGTGTGATCGAGTGACGAGTACCCGCGTTCTGGCCGCCGTGATCTTCGTGATCGCGGCGGTCTACACCTACTACGGCCAATCCTACACCGTGTCATTCGGTGACGTTCTGGGGCCCTCCGTCTTTACGCTCATTGTCGGGATTCCCGCGATGTTGCTGTCCGGGTCGCTGGTCGTTTTTCCGGGTGGCGGCGTCGAATGGGCAGGACGCGCGCATCTGGTAAGGCAGGCGATCGCCATCGCGGTTCTGCTGGGCTACGCGTGGCTGCTCAAACCGCTTGGCTTTCCGCTTGCCACGTTCGGGCTCATTTCGGCGCTTGCCATCGTTCTGGGCGGCAACGCCGTCAAGTCACTGGTCCTGGGCGCGGCCATGTCGCTGACGTTGTGGGTCCTGTTCGATCAAATCCTCGGTTTGCCCCTCGCCTTTCTCGGTTACCTTTTCAGAGGCTGACACATGGAAACGCTTACACTCCTGGCCGGCGGTTTTTCCGTCGCGCTGACGCCGCTCAACCTGTCGCTGCTTTTTGCAGGCTGCTTCGTGGGCACGCTGATCGGCGCGCTGCCGGGGCTTGGCCCGGTCAACGGCGTGGCGATCCTGATTCCGCTGACATTCGCATTCGGGCTCGATGCGACATCGTCACTCATCCTGCTGTCAGCGGTCTACTTCGGCACGATGTATGGCGGACGGATCAGTTCGATCCTGCTCAATATCCCGGGCGACGAACCGGCCGTAATGACGACGTTGGACGGCTATCCAATGGCCCAACAAGGACGCGCCGCCGATGCGCTGGCGCTGTCCGGTGTGGCGTCGTTCGTTGGGGCGACGGTTGCTGTGATCGGCCTGTCGCTGTTTGCGCCGTTGCTGGCACGCGCAGCCATCCACTTCGGACCGGCGGATTACTTTGCGCTGTATATCATGGCCTTTGCGACTATCGGCGGTGTTGCGGGCGTTGACCCGCGCAAGACGTTGCTGTCCGCGCTGATCGGACTGATGATCGCGACGGTCGGTATCGACCCGATTTCGGGGATACCGCGCTATACGGCCGGGAACTTCCACATCTATGACGGGATCGAACCGATTGTCGCCCTGGTGGGTCTGTTCGCGATCTCGGAAATCCTGGTCCTGCTCGAAAAGCACATAAAGGACCGGTCCAGCGCCATTGCGGTGACGGGATGGATGCCGTCACTCTCGACACTTCTTTCGACCAAATGGGCGATGCTGCGCGGCTCGCTGATCGGTTTCGTCGCGGGTGTCCTGCCGGGGGCCGGCGCATCGCTTGGCTCGGTCATGGCCTATTCGATGGAAAAGCAGGCCAGCGACAAAGACGGCACCTTTGGCAAGGGCGACCCGCGTGGGGTCGCTGCGCCCGAGGCTGGCAACAACGCGGCATCGGGCGGCGCATTGATCCCGATGCTGTCGCTCGGCGTGCCAGGATCCGGGACGACCGCTGTCATGCTGGCGATGCTGATTTCCTTGAATGTGCAGCCAGGGCCGCTGCTCTTCGAACGTCAGCCGGACCTTGTCTGGGGTCTTGTCGCCTCTCTCTACATGGCGAATGTGACGCTGCTGATCCTCAACATTCCGCTGATCGGCATTTTCACCCGCCTCATGGCCGTACCGACCTGGGCGCTGTTGCCGATCGTGGCGGCCGTGAGTTTCGTCGGCGTGTTCTCGATCTCGAACTCCGTGTTCGATCTTGAGGTGATGATCGCCTTCGGCGTGATCGGGTACATTCTGCGCAAGATGGATATCAGCCTCGTGCCGCTTGTCCTCGGGCTATTGCTGGGTGGCGACATGGAGCGCAACCTGCGCCGAGCCATGTCAATTTCCGATGGGGATTGGAGCATTCTGGTGCAGAGCTGGATTTCCATCGTGCTCTATATCCTCACATTCGCGTTCCTGGCGCTGTCCGTCTGGTTGACGATGAAGACGAACAAGCGCGACAAGGCCCGGAGATTCGAAGCATGACATGGGGGTTTGTCGGTCTCGGGCAGATGGGCCTGCCCATGGCCCATCGTCTGGCCGGGGTTACGGATGTTGTCGCCTATGATCGTAAGGGGCGGGATTTTGAAGGTCTGAACTGCGTCGAGAATTCCTCAGGGCTCGCTGGTTGCAACGTCCTCCTCACCTGCCTGCCGAATGGCGCAATCGTAGAGGATATGCTGTTCGGTGACGCGGCCCTTGCGCAAGCGTTGCCGGACGGCGCCGTAGTTATCGACACCTCCACGACCTCGCATGGCACAGCGACACGCATCGGTGCCCGGCTAACGGATATGGGTCTGGCGTTTCTGGATGCACCCGTTTCGGGGATGCAGCAACGGGCCGAGGACGGAACCCTGACGATGATGGTCGGGGGCGATGCGGCGACGCTGAATGCCCATCACGATACGCTCGCTTCCATGGCCTCGAAGATCCTGCATGTGGGGCCGGTCGGGGCCGGTCAGTTGGCCAAACTCATCAACCAACTCTTGTTTGACATCAACATGGCCGCGCTCGCCGAGATCCTGCCGATATCGGCCAAGCTGGGCCTCGACCCGGATCAGGTGGCGGCCATTGTCAATTCCGGCACCGGTCGCAGCTATGCCAGCGAATTCTTCGTGCCCAATATCCTGCGCGGCGTGTTCGACCGCGGCTACCCCATGCAGGCGGCCTACAAGGACCTGATCGCCGGGGCCGAAATTACGGCGGAGAACGCCTGTCCGGCGCCCGTTCTGGCAGCCGCGACGGCAACCTATCAACTGGCCCTGGCAAACGGCTTCGGTGCGGAAGACAAGGGCGCAATGATCAAGGTGTTCGAACGCCTGATCGGCGCAGAATTCAGGAGCAAGGAATGAGTGAAGAACACGGGCTGCGGCGCGGCCTGACGAATTACGGTGACAAGGATTTCGCGGTGTATCTGCGCCGATCCTTCGCACGGTCCATGGGGCTGAGCCGCGACATGCTGGAAAAGCCGATCATCGGCATCGCCATGACGCCGTCGGATTTCAACAACTGCCATCGCACCATGCCTGAACTGGTGGCGGCCGTGAGCCGCGGCGTTCTGGCATCCGGCGCTTTGCCGCGCGCGTTCCCGACGATTTCAACCGGAGAGGTGTTCCTCAATCCAACGTCGATGGTCTATCGCAACCTGATGTCCATGGACACCGAGGAGATGGTGCGCGCGCAGCCGATGGATGCGGTCGTACTGATCGGTGGCTGCGACAAGACGGTGCCTGCGCAACTGATGGGGGCTGCGTCGGCCGATATTCCGGCGATCCAGCTTGTCACCGGCCCGATGAGCACCGGGCATTACAAGGGCGAACGACTGGGCGCTTGCACCGATTGCAGGCGCTTCTGGGGCAAGTATCGCGCTGATGAAATCGGTCGCGACGAGATCGACGTGATCGAGGGTCGCCTGGCCGCGACCGCCGGCACCTGTGCCGTCATGGGGACGGCCAGCACCATGGCGATCATCGCCGAGGTTTTGGGCATGTCACTTCCCGGCACCGCCGCCATTCCGGCCGTAGCCGCCGACCGCCTTGTCGCCGCCGAAGAAACCGGCAAGGCCGCCGTGCATCTGCTGACGCACCCGCGCAAGCCATCAGAGGTCATCACGCAGCATTCGGTCGAAAACGCGATGCGCGTGCTGATGGCCGTGTCGGGCTCGACCAACGCCGTCGTTCACCTGGCAGCGATTGCCGGGCGGCGGGGGATCACGATTTCGCCCGAACGGATGAACCAGATCAGTGACGAGACGCCCGTCTTGGTCGATCTGAAACCGGTCGGCAAGGGCTATCTTGAAGATTTCCACCATGCCGGCGGAGTTGGAGCGCTGCTGCGCGAACTCAAGCCGCTCCTGCATCTGGATACGGTCGATGTCATGGGTCAGACCCTTGGTGACCGGCTGGAAGAACCGCTTGATTGGGTCAACCGAGAGGTGATCCGCACCGCCGACGATCCGGTCTCCCCCGTGGGCGGGCTGATTTCGCTCGGGGGCAACCTGGCGCCGCAGGGGGCGATCTTCAAGCGGGCCGCGGCGACCGAAAGCCTGTTCGAGCACGAAGGCCGCGCCGTGGTCTTCGACAGCCTCGAACACCTGGCGCGCAGTATCGACGACCCCGACCTCGATATCGAGGCTGATGACATCATGGTTTTGCAGAACGCCGGCCCCGTCGCCGCCGGTATGCCGGAAGCGGGATATCTGCCGATCCCGAAAAAGCTCGCGCGGCAGGGGGTGAAGGACATCGTTCGCATCTCTGACGCGCGCATGTCCGGCACCGCTTTCGGAACGATCGTCTTGCATATCGCACCCGAAAGCGCCCGTGGCGGGCCGCTGGCCGCCGTGCGCACCGGCGACCGGATACGCCTGTCCGTCAAGGACAAGTCCATCGACCTGCTGGTGGATGAGGCAGAGATCTTGAAACGCCTGGCGGAACACAAAGTACCGGACCTGCCGAAGCGCGGCTATCGTGGCCTCTATGCCCGCGCGGTCACTCAAGCGCCCGAAGGCGTCGACTTCAACTTTCTGCAACACGAGAGCACGGCCCGGTTCGGGCGGGAGGACGAGACATGAACCTTGCAACGCTGCTGGCAGAGCGCGAGGCCGAAGGCCGCCCGGTGCGCGTCGGGATGATCGGCGCGGGCAAGTTCGGGACGATGTTCCTCGCACAGGCCGAACGGCAGCGTGGTCTGCACATAGTCGGGGTGTGTGACCTGAACCCCGCCGCCGCGCGGTCGAATTTCGACCTCGTCGGGTGGGACGCGGCACGCTATGGCGCGGACAGCCTCGATCACGCCGCAAAGAACGGCACGACCCATGTGGGCGACGACTGGCAGGCGCTGGTGGCGCATCCGGCGGTCGAGATCGTCATCGAATGCACCGGCAACCCGATGGCCGCCGTGACCCACATCCTGACAGCGTTCCGGATGGGCAAACACGTCATCAATGTCACGGTCGAGGCCGATGCCTTCGTCGGCCCGGGCTTCGGTGTCAAGGCGCGCGAGGCGGGTGTGATCTATTCCATGGCCTATGGCGATCAGCCCGCGTTGGCCGCCGATCTGGTCGACTGGGCGCGGACCTGCGGATTCAGCGTCGTGGCGGCCGGGCGTGGACACAAATGGTTGCCGCATTACCGCCAGTCGACACCCGATACCGTCTGGGATCACTGGGGCCTGACGCAGGAACAGGCGGAGCGCGGGCGGCTGAACCCGAAGATGTTCAACGCGTTCCTCGACGGATCGAAACCCGCGATCGAAAGTGCCGCCATCGCCAATGTATGCGGTCTCGATGCGCCGTCCGAAGGGCTTGTCTTTCCGCCCGGGTCCATCGACGACATCCCGACGCTCGCTCGCCCACGCAGCGAAGGCGGGGTTCTGGAGCGCAAGGGCATGGTCGAGGTGATTTCCTGCCTGCGCGAGGACGGCAGCCAGATCCCCTTTGATATCCGCAAGGGGGTCTGGGTCTGTTTCGAGGCGGATACCGAATACCTCAAGAATTGCTTCGAGGAATACAAGGTCGTGACCGACCCCTCGGGCCGCTACATGTGCGAGAGCCGCCGCTGGCACCTGATCGGCTTGGAGCTGGCCTATTCCGTGGCCTCCATCGGCATACGCGGCGAACCGACGGGGGTGGCGACCGAGTTTCGCGGCGACGTGGCCGCCATCTCCAAGCGGGCCTTGAAGGCGGGGGAGGTTCTGGACGGCGAAGGTGGCTATACGGTTTCGGGCGGCCTGCGCCCTGCGGCGACGTCGGTCGCGGGCGGTTACCTGCCGCTGGGACTTGCACACAACGTCAAGCTGCGCCGCGACGTGGCCGAAGGTGCGGCGGTCACCTGGGATGACGTCGAAATCGACGAGACGACGGACGCCTACCGCCTGCGCAAGGAGGTCGAGAGCCTCGCCGCGACGACCGACGCGGCATGACGGACATTGCCTTCATCGGTCATGGCTTGAAACGGCCAGAGTCCGTGCTGACAACCGCATCGGGCGATATTTTCTGTTCGCACAACGGGCACGGGGTGGCGCGCATCCGGCCCAACGGCACGCAATACGTGTTGGCCCCGCCGACCGAGATTGGCGGCACCCCGATTGTGCCCAACGGGATCGCGCTGCGCCCCGATGGCAGCTTTCTCGTCGCCAATATCTCGGACGCGGGGGGCCTGCTGGCGCTGGATGCGGAGGGCGTGCGCCTGTTCCACCCATGCATCGCCGGGACAACATCGCCGCCCGTCAATTTCGTCACACAGGATGAACTGGGCCGCATCTGGATCACCGTGTCGTCGACCTATGTGCCACGCAGCCGTGCCTATAACCGCCATACGGCGAACGGCTATGTCGCGGTCATCGAAAACGGCACCTTCCGTGTCGTGGTCGACGGGCTCGCCTATACCAACGAGGTCCGGCCGGATTACGACGGCGGCTGGCTTTATATCGCGGAGACGATGGCGCAACGCATCAGTCGGATCAGGCTGGATGAACAGGGTGTCCACGGCGCGCCCGAAGTTTTTGCCACCATGCCGCGCGGCGCGTTTGTCGACGGGATCGAGGTGGATTGCGAAGGCGGCGTGCTGGCCGCGTGCATCATCTCATCCGAATTGATCCGCATTGATCCGGAAGGCGGTCAAAGAGTGGTGATGGGCGACCGGGTTGATGCCTGGGTCGATGAGGTGGAGAGGGCCTTCGACGCAGGCAGTATGGGGCGCCCGCACCTTGATACATCTCCTACAACGACCCTGCGCAACATCGCCAGCCTTGCCTACCGGGGAGACGAACTGGACCAGATCGTCTGTGGAAATCTGCTGGACAGCAAGTTGCCGGTCGTCGCGGCACCCGTTGCCGGGCGCAAGCCGCCGCATTGGGAAGTGAAGGTTCCGATTTGGGGGGATGCATTCTGAGGCATCGCGGAATACGATGCCGCCATCATGCGTTTCGATCTCTTTTCGCTGGAAATTTTCGTTACCGTTGCCGAATTGGGCAGCATCGTGCGCGCTGCGGCACGGCACAACATCGCGGCTTCCGCCGCCAGCAAGCGTTTGTCCGATCTTGAACGTGTCGTCGGCGCGCCGCTTCTCTACCGTCAGCGCCGTGGCGTCAGCCTGACATCCGCGGGGGAAGAATTGCTGAACCATGCGAGGTCCATCGGACGTATGGTCGAACGTATGGAATCCGAGATGGGTAATCATGCCGAAGGTATTCGCGGCACCATCCGCGTGGCGGCCAACACGTCGTCAATCACGCAGTTTTTGCCGGAAGACCTCGCGGCATTCGCCAAGGAAAACCCCGATCTTCAAATTCAACTGGTGGAGGAAACGAGCTCCGACATCCTTGACACGGTCCGATCTGGCGCCGCCGATCTCGGGATCTATTCCGGGTTTACCGACGCCAAGGGAGTACAATCTCTCCTGTACCGGCGCGATACGCTCGTCATCGCCGCCCCGCGGGATCACGACCTGGCCGCGCTGAAATCCGTGAAATTCAGCGACGTGCTCAACCAGGACTTCGTCGCGTTGCAACAGGGCAGTTCGATAAAGAACTATCTCGAACGAAAGGCCCAGTCGTTGGGCGCGAGTTTCAAGACACGTGTTGAGGTAATGAGTTTCGACGGTGTGCGCAGGATGGTTCAGGCCAAGCTGGGTATCGCGATTTTGCCCCTCGGAGCCGTGGAACCCTATCTGGAGAATTCCGAGCTCGCCATGATACCCATTGACGAACCATGGGCCCGACGGGAGCTTCGCATCGCGATGCGAGATCGTGCAACCCTGACGGTACAGGCGCAGTTGCTCTTGCGCTTTCTGGCGCCGCATGACCCTTGAGCGACCTCAAGAGGCTACAGGCTCCTTGGTCTCTGAACCACTTTCAAAGCATTCGGAATTTTGCCGACGGTTATGGTCCCCGACCCTGCTAAAAATCAATGAGCTTCGGTGGACCTGCTGGCCGTCGAGGCGAAAACATCCAAACCACAAACATTGACGTTTCTGCATTTGGCTACAAGAAGACCTCGGCCTGTGACGGTACTGAAAGTTCGCATATCGACCCTTGGTGGATGTCGCGATGACAGCTGCTCGCGACATTTAGACCTTGGCGTACTTGGATCGAACGACAGCAAAGTCCCGCAATTGAGGCATCGGAGACCGGTGCAGCGAACGACTGGTTCTGATCCGGACCGTCAAGCGCGGTCCGAACGACTGCTTTCGGGAAATTGAGCTGCGCCGCAGCGAGGGTCTAGTTCCTGGGCAGTCACCTGGACGAGAGGACTTGCCGCGGATGCAACCGTCCGGTTTGTCCGCATGTGAGACGCTCGAAACCGGCGCAGCGAAGGTCCGGTTCAGAAAATGGTCTTGAAACCCGGACTGAACGGCAGCTTTCGCCGTTTCGACTCGGGTTTCTCGCGGTCGCAGAGAATGGCCGGTGTCCGCCCTTCGAGACGGTTTCTGCGCACTTAGCCAACTTACAGTATGGGCTCAAAGCGGAAGATTAACGGGAGATTCTGAAAGTCTGCTTGGGAGCGGCGAGCGGAAGATCCCGCCCGCCTAAATCGTTAAAGATCGATACGTTCGGCAATACTAAGCGCGTCTTCAAGCTCGACGCCAAGGTAACGCACCGTACTATCCACTTTGCTGTGACCGAGCAGAAGTTGAACGGCACGTAGGTTTCCGGTCTTTCTGTATATCAAAGCCGCTTTGGTGCGCCTAAGCGAATGCGTGCCGTAGCTGGACGGATCGAGACCAATCGCTGACACCCATTCCCGGACAAGCCTAGCGTATTGCCGGGTCGAAAGATGCGGCAAAGCATGCATACGACTTGGAAACAGATACCGTTGTCCATGCATGTATTGAGAAGAGACCCATTGCGACACGACTTCACGTGTATTCTCCGTCACTTCAAATTGCACTGGCTTCGCAGTTTTACGTTGAACAACGGATACCCGATCGCGAACAGAATTGCCTACGGCGAGATCGTTAACCCTCAGGCGGACGAGATCGCACCCGCGCAACTTGCTATCGATGGCAAGATTGAACAATGCCAGGTCCCTCAGCTTGTTTGCAAGTTCGAGCCGAGCGCGAATGGCCCAGACTTGCTTTGGCTGCAATGGCCGCTTCTGTCCGACTAGTCTGCCTTTGTTCCAGGGCGTGCGACGCGTTGTGACAACGGGAAGTAGCGTTTTGGACATCATAGGTCTCCGTCCATTCCCTTCCGTCCCAAACATCGACACCGTGCCGACAGCTGCAGTCTAATTGCCGCTCGCGTGTCCTCAGCACAGGAAATTCTCAGGTTTCAGGAACTGCCACCGCTGATCTTCTTACCCATCACATCCGCTGCCTGCCGCAACGGGTCATCTGCGAGGTGCGCGTAGCGTTGCGTGGTAGACGGGTTCGTGTGTCCAAGCAATCGACCGACTATAGGCAGACTCAGACCGCTGGAAACGAGATGCGACGCATGCGTATGCCGATTGTCGTGGATACGGTAGTCTTGAAGACCTGCCGATGTGGTGACCGAGCTCCAAAATTTTTTCAGATCTTTGTACGGTTGGTCCGGAGAGCGTCCCGGAAACAACCAAGGACTTTCAGGAGATGCCCCTGCTTTCATTGCCGCAAGCAAATCACAGGTTGCTGACGAAATCGGCAGGTGCTCTCGTCGCTTTTGCTTTGTGTGGTGCGACGGCTTTGTCCATACCGCGCGGACCAAATCGAAGTCTTCCCATTTTGCCTTCAGCACTTCGCCGATCCGTGCGCCTGTTAGGAGCTGCAGGCGAATAGCGTTCGCTGCAACCTGATTTGGATGCTCTGACAGAGCTACCAAAAGTCTTTGCAGCTCATCGTCTGACAGCCAGCGGTCCCGCTTTTCCTCGGGGAATTTTTCTATGCCGCGTGCCGGATTGTCAGAACGCTGACCCCAGCGCACAGACAGTTCAAAAATTTTCGACATGAGCGCCAGAGTGCGATTGGCTTGATACGGCGTATCGCGCAGTTGGTTGTGAAGCTTCTGAACATGCTGATGCGTCACTTCGATGACTTTTAGCTCCCCAAGCTTGGGGAGAATGTGTCGGTCCAGCATCGACCGATCGTTCCGAACACTACCGGGGCGTTTCTTTGGCTCCGCGTGTTCGGTCATGTATTGCGCGGCAAGTGAGTTCACCGTTGGTGAGTGCCTGAGCGTTTGAGCGTCCGCGACAGGATCTCCGCCACGGACCACGTCAGCAAGAAGCGCGCGTGCCATTTCGCGGGCGGCGCCCAAAGACAAGGTTGGCCCATATCGCCCAAGTGTCTTGCGTTTCGACCGACCGGTTTGTTTGTTGCGATATTGAACTAAGAAGCTTTTGACGCCGGTCGTTTTCACGCGGAGTCCAAAACCCGGCAAACCGTCGTCCCAATAGATCGTGTCCCGGTTTGTTGCTAAAAGGCGATCGACACTTGATTTTGTTAATCTGACGTTGGGCATAGTGCTTCCAGGTGAAATAGGTAAGCACAAGGTAAGCAAAGTGCAGTGAGTTGGGAAGGGCCTTATGGAAATCTCATCACGCAAATGCTACTGTTATTAAACAGAATAAATTGCCCGATCGAACTGTCTACAATGCTATAGAAAATGGGGGAATAAGACTTTTAATCAGTGGGTCACAGGTTCGAATCCTGTACGGCTCACCACTTTCACCGGTTGACCGGAAACGAAAAACCGCTGGACGAAAGCCCGGCGGTTTTCGGTTTCATGGGACGTCACGGTGATGTGGATATCCTGGAAGGGGCCTGCAGAAGGGTTAGTATTCCATTATCTTTTCAAATGGTTTGTTCGCACCACGCGGGATGCATTGATTGGTGCCGTACCCGTCTGGGTAAGGGCGTTTTCCACTTTTGTCTTTGGGCGAGCACTGGGAGCAGACCAGAGCCTTTACGGGCTAAGTAGGCGGGGTTGTCTCAGGCCTCGGCCTTGCTGCCTTTGAGCACGTATTTGCAGTCGCAATAGGGGCACTCGACCCAGCCGCTATCCTCGGGGATCTGCAACCATACCCGCGGGTGTCCCAATGCGCCTTCGCCCCCGTCGCAGGCAACTCGGCTTTTCTCGACGATCTTGGTTTCCGGCGCTTCGATGGTCATCGCTTGAGGGCCTTTCTTGAGGTTGTCGGCAGTGCGGACATGGATTAGGTGCGTTTATGAGCGACAAGTCGAGCAGGAGCAAGACCCGCGCATGACCGAAGACGCGATCCGTATCGAAGGTTTGACCAAGACCTATCGTGGCAGCCACGGGCAGCCTGAGAAACAAGCGCTCAAGGGGATCGATCTGCGCGTGCCGCGTGGGTCGGTGTTTGGCCTCTTGGGGCCGAACGGGGCTGGGAAATCCACGCTGATCAATATCCTGGCGGGATTGGTGACCAAGACCGCCGGAAAGGTGACGATCTGGGGGTTTGATCAGGACCAGAACCCGCGCCAGTCGCGCGCCGCCATCGGCGTGATGCCGCAGGAGCTGAACCTGGATCCCTTCTTTACCCCACGTGGGGCGCTCGAGGTGCAGGCGGGGCTGTATGGCGTGCCGAAATCGCAGCGCTGGAGCGACGAGATCCTGGCGCTGGTGGGCCTGAGCGACAAGGCCGAGGCCTATGCCCGCACCCTGTCGGGAGGCATGCGGCGGCGGCTCTTGTTGGGCAAGGCGCTGGTGCATCGTCCGCAGGTTCTGGTGCTGGACGAGCCCACTGCCGGGGTCGATATTGAGTTGCGCCAGATGCTGTGGACCAATGTACGCAAGCTGAATGCCGAGGGCATGACCATCATCCTGACCACCCATTACCTGGAAGAGGCGCAGGAGATGTGCGACGAGATCGCCATCATCAACCAGGGCAGCGTGGTGGCGCGGGACAGTACTGCAAACCTGCTGGGGAGGCTCGATGCGCGGGCGATGGTGATCCAGCCCGACGGCCCGATATCGGTCCTGCCGCAGGGGCCGGGGATCGCGGCCGAGGCGCGTGCCGACGGCACGCTTGCCCTGCGCTATCACAGCCGCCAGACCAGTGCCGAAGACGTTCTTGCCGCCGTCCGCGCCGCCGGTATCCACATTCGCGACGTGCGGACCGAGCAGGCGGATCTAGAGGACGTGTTCCTCGCCCTTACCTCGGCACGGTGACGGTGTCCGCCTTTTTGGCGTTGGTCGTGACCTCATAGGTGGCGTCGTAGTCGCTGCGCAGCGTACCCATCATTCGGTCCCAGAACAGGAAGTACAACCCGTAGTTCCCGGTGAACCGCCCATGGTGCTGGTTATGTGCGACCGAGGTGTTGATCCAGCGGCCAAGCCAATGCTTGTTGAAGCCGCGTGGGCAAAGCTCGAAGCCCAAGTGGCCGTAGACGTTGTAGGCGATCTGGAAGATGAAGAAATACATCACCGCCGCCCAGTGCACTGGCAGGCTAAAGGCAATGATTGGCAGGATACCTACTTCCAGCACTGCCTCGATCGGGTGAAAGGCATAGGCTGTCCAGGGCGACGGGTTGGTCGACCGGTGATGTACCAGATGCACGTGGCGATAGAGCACCCGCGTGTGCATCAGCCGGTGCACCCAATAGAAATAAGTGTCATGCAGCGCCAGCATCCAGACAAAGGTGAGTGCGAGGTATCCCCAACCCCGGCTACCCAGAGATCCGCCATAGATGTTGGTATGATCCAGAAATACGAAAAATATCAGCGACGAGATTACCGCAAAGATGCCGACCGAGATCATTGAAAATATCAGGTCGCGGCCGTGATCGGTCAGCCGGGGCCAGCGTTTCTGTATTTTGCGCGGCCACATCGGACGGCGCAGCAGCAGATAGAAAAGACCAAAAGCGCCAGCCGCAAAAAACAGGTACCGCTGCACGATTCGCAGCGATTCTTCGATCACAAAACGGATCAACTCTGTATCCAAACGCGCCCCCTGCGTCCCCTTGCGTTTAGTCTACAGACCGGGGCGCAAATGTCACCGGTTCAGGCGCGATCAAGTCGCGCCTGATAGCAATTGTTGCGGGCGGAGCGCACATGAACATAGGCGACGTCGGCACGCAACAGGATCGCCTCTGCCGCCGTCATCAGCGCCGTTGTCGGCACGACTTGGCCCGTGCCATACACGATACGGTGGTTCCGTCCATAACCCTTGATCAGGTAGTCGGGCGAACTGGTAAGTACTTCTGGCAGGGTACCGTCGTCGACATGGCGTGTGCAGGGGGCGGCGCACAGAAAGATTGGCCCTGTCTCAGCATAGGGGTGCAGCGCGGCAAAGGGGCGGTGGGCAAGGATCAGCATGTCCGCCCCTTCGGGAATTTGGCGCAGGCAATGGCGGCAAGGGTTTCCGACCCCGTCGGAAACGGCGCGTTCGGGTCGGTTGCCATAGGCGTCGGGCTGGCCTGATTGCAGGGCGCGGACCTCGTCAGTGGGCAGGGCGGTGATGCGGATCATGTCGGGATCTCCTATCCGGTTTTCCCGACTATTGCTCAGGCAGCGCGGCCTTCGCGACCCGGTTCCTGCGGGTTCAGCCGCAGGTCAGCCCGGTCACGATGCCGTTGGCATCGGTCGCCGCGTTCAGGCGGTTGGGTTGGTAATCCTGAGTAACCAGTGTATCGGGACCAATCACCCGCGCCCCTTCGGGCAGCCGCCCCATGTTGTCCGCGACCGGTTGACCGATCATGTCCTCCAGCCCTTCGCCCTTGCAGATACTCAGCTCGATCACAGCGGGTTCAGCAACCGGGGCTTCCTCAACTGTGTCGGCGCAGCCGGCCAGCAAGAGAAAAACGGGGGTTAGTCTGTACATTGGTGTTCCCTTTTTGACAAATGTCTGTTCCGTGTGGTCAGGTGCGGTCAAAACCTGACACGAAACGAATGTAGATTAAACCCGGTCCCTGGGCCGGGGAAATGAAGACCTGACAGGGAGATAGAGAATATGCGGACACGCGCGGCGGTAGCGGTTGAGGCGGGCAAGCCTCTGGAAGTGATGGAAGTGAACCTCGAAGGGCCGAAGGCCGGTGAGGTTCTGGTCGAGATCAAGGCCACCGGCATCTGTCACACGGATGAGTTCACCCTCTCGGGCGCCGACCCGGAGGGGCTGTTTCCGGCCATTCTGGGCCACGAGGGCGCGGGTGTGGTGCTGGAGGTCGGTCCCGGAGTGACCAGCCTGAAACCCGGCGATCATGTGATCCCGCTCTACACACCCGAATGCCGCCAGTGCGAATACTGTCTGAGCGGCAAGACCAACCTCTGCCAGGCCATTCGCACCACCCAAGGCAAGGGTCTGATGCCCGACGGCACCACGCGGTTTTCCATGCTCGATGGCACCCCGATCCTGCATTACATGGGCTGCTCGACCTTCTCGAACCACACCGTCCTGCCCGAGATCGCGCTGGCCAAGGTGCGGCCGGACGCGCCGTTCGACAAGATCTGCTATATCGGCTGCGGCGTCACCACCGGCATTGGAGCAGTGATCAATACCGCCAAGGTGGAGATCGGCAGCCGCGCCATCGTCTTTGGCCTGGGCGGCATTGGGCTCAATGTGATTCAGGGGCTGCGGCTGGCGGGGGCCGACCAGATCGTCGGCGTCGACCTGAACCCGGCCAAGGTCGAGATGGCCAAACGCTTTGGCATGACCGATTTTGTCAACCCCAGGGATGTTTCGGGCGACATGGTGGCGCATCTGGTCGAACTGACCAAGGGCGGCGCCGACTATACCTTTGATGCCACCGGCAACGTGCAGGTGATGCGCACCGCGCTGGAGGCCGCGCACAAGGGTTGGGGCGAGAGCATCATCATCGGCGTGGCACCCGCAGGGGCCGAGATCTCGACCCGTCCGTTCCAGCTGGTCACGGGCCGGGTGTGGAAAGGCACCGCATTCGGCGGCGCCAAGGGCCGGACGGATGTACCCAAGATCGTGGACTGGTACATGGACGGCAAGATCGAGATCGACCCGATGATCACCCACACGCTGAGCCTCGATGAGATCAACAAGGGCTTCGACCTGATGCACAATGGCGAAAGCATCCGCGCCGTCGTGGTGTACTGAACCTTTCGCCCTGTCCCGTGCGCGGGGCAGGGCGGTTGCCTGCGGCTTGCCGCGCCTGTCTTGATTTTGAGTGGCCAGGCTGGAACACTGACCCGATGGTTTGCAATCCGGGGGGTGCCATGTCTATCCGCACGGCTTGTGCTTTGCTTCTGCTGTTCGCCGCCGCCACGCCTGTTGCAGCGCAAGAGGCGGTCTATGTCATCAGGCATGGCGAAAAGGAGCTGTCAGGCGACGAACCCGCGCTGACACCGGAAGGGCGGGACCGGGCGGCGGGCTGGGCGCGGATGCTGCGACACTCTGGCCTTGATGCGGTGATCACATCTGACGCGCTGCGCACGCGGGAAACCGGGGCGATCATCGCCGAGGCGCTTGACCTTCGCGCCAGCGCGTGGCCCGCAACCGATATGGCCGGTCTGGTCGATATGCTTGAATTCGATCACGAGGACGACCGGGTGCTGGTTGTCGCCCATGCCGAAACCATTCCCGGCATCCTCGCGCGCCTTGGCGTGCTGGACGAGATCTCGGTCGACCAGACCGAATTCGCCAACCTGTTTGTGGTGACCGGGCCCGGGTCGGATAACCCGGTGTTCCTGCGTCTTTTCATGCCTTGAGTCCAAGACGCCCGTCGGCCCCCATTGCACTCGGCCCGGAACCCGTCCACTGTCTGCGAATGGCAAACGATACCCCCCTTCTGGCTGTCCTGATCGACGCCGACAATATCTCGGCCAAATACGCCGAAGCGATCTTTGAAGAGATCGCCACCCTTGGCGAAGCCAGCATCCGCCGGATCTATGGCGATTTCTCGGGCGGCGCGCCGCAGGGCTGGAACAAGGAGACTCTCGCCGCGCTGGCGATTGTCCCGCATCAGCAGTTCGCCAACACCACCGGCAAGAATGCCAGCGACATCGCGCTGGTGATCGACGCGATGGATATCCTGCATTCGGGCCGCTTCGACGCGTTTGTCCTGATCTCGTCGGACAGCGATTTCACCCGTCTGGCCAGCCGCATCCGGGAACAGGGGCTGGATGTATTCGGCATCGGCATGCGCAAGACGCCGGGGGCTTTCGTTAAGGCGTGCAAGCGCTTCATCTATGTCGAAAACCTGATGCCCGAACCGCAGCCCAAGGCAAAGCCGGGTCAGCCGCAGCCGCCCGTCAGCCCCGCGCAAAAGCTGGAGGATCCGACCACCCTTGTGATCCGCGCCATGGATTCGATCGACCAGGACGACGAATGGTTCGCCCTGGGCCGGATCGGTCAGCTGATCGTTGCGGCCAATCCCGATTTCGACACCCGCAGCTATGGCAAGCGCAAGCTGAGCGACCTGCTGGCGGACCTCAAACGGTTCGAAATGAAGCGCGGCACTGGAAACCAGTTCCTGATCCGCCGGATCGACTGAACTCTCTTGGCAGGACTCAAACGCTTGTCGGGTCACCACGGACCCTGACCGCGAGTCGCAGCGCGGTCGGGCAAGCCGTAATGCGAAGGTGAGGACGCGAGTAAACCGGCTACCGGCGACGTCAGCGCGCACAGTGCAGTTGGTTAATTCTGTTCTGTTTTGATGGATTGGTGGAGCCTAGGGGAGTCGAACCCCTGACCTCTTGCATGCCATGCACCCCCAGCGCACCCCGAGAAGTTACCCATAGTGTCCATATTGTTTAAAAATATGGGTTTTTTCGACATGAACTCTTGCATAAACATGCCCATTTGGCCCATAAAACCCGTGCAGCAAACCGGGGGTGCACCCCCAGCGCACCCCCAAAAACAGTTCGGGCCGGGTTGATCGCCAAACCAAACCCCGGCCCCGGACCACGACAAGAGGTAACAAAGCCATGGCCCGAGCCATTTCTACAGACGCCGCAGTCCGGGCGGCAACCGTAAATCCCGGACAGGTACGCAGCGACTTTGCCGTCGACGGTGTTCCCGGCTTGCGACTGCGCGTGACCGCCAAGGGAACGAAGACATTCCGACTGGAATCCCGGAAGACCGGCAAAGTCACTCTTGGTGAATACCCGATCATCACGCTTGCCGATGCCCGCAGGGCCGCGAACATTCTGATCGCCGAAGCCGACCGGCAAACCGTCAACGGCAAGGCCGGGCAAAAAGTTCTGGCCGCACAGGACCGACGCACCCTCGCCGATGTACTCGACGCCTATTCCGAAGATGTCGGGCATGGACTCGCAAGCTGGGGTGATATGCGAACGCAGATCGAACGTCGCTACAGTCCTGACCGCGTTGTCATCAAAATGACTGAAGACGACATGCTTGCGCCAGTTCGGCGCGACCGGAACGTCGCCGCCAAGCGCGCGTGCCGCTATCTCTCAACGGTGCTGCGCTGGGCCGATGTTGGCCGCCCGGTCTCGAACAAGAAACTCGACGATCTGGTGCCTGAGACACCGCAGGACCGCGTTCTGTCCGATGCCGAACTTCGGGCCGTGGTTCTGGCGACATCGAAGCTAACCCCCCTCTGGCGCGACTTCACCCTCGCGTTGGTCTACAGCATGCGCCGCCGTCAGGAGATTCTTGGCGCGCATGTCGAACATGTCGACTTCGACGCGGGTATCTGGCAGGCGCGGATATTCAAGACCCGTGGCAAAAGTCACAAGGTCGAAGCGCATCCAATCAGCCCCCAACTTGCCGAAGTGTTCCGCAAGCGTGGCTTCGAGTCCGGCCCGCTATTCCCGGTTGGCAGCAACTTTGACCGTACATTGAAACGCTTGCATGAACTGTCCGAAACGTCGGGCTGGACTTGGCACGATCTGCGGCGCACCGGACGGACTATCATGGGCCGGGCAGGGGTGAACCCCTTGATCGCGGAACGCTGCATGGGGCACGCTCTGGCGGGCGCAGCCCGGATGCAGGCGGTTTACGACCATTACGATTACGGCGACGAAATGCGTGACGCCTATGTCCGTCTTGCGGATGCCGTCGACCACATCGTCGAAGGCAAGGCGGTGCGTCGTGGGTAACATCGGTGCCGAACTGCGGCTCATACTCGACCGTTTGCGTACCGTCGTGGAAATGGACACGACGCCGGGTTATTGGGTCGGCGACACCGAAGCGGAGCGGCGCAAGGCAATCGACCTTCGGACCGGGCATCATCTTGCCCGGCAAGCTGCCCAGACCGCCCGACGCGGTCTCGACCTCTGGGACGCAGGAGACGCCGAAGGGGCTGCCGAGTGTCTCGACGAAGTGATCGGCATGCTGGGCTATCTCCGACGCGCTGGCGTCGATCTGGACGGCAAGCCGACCTATGGTCGCCCGCCAAGTGACCGCGACGCACAGTTCGCCAAGCTGGTCGACGCCAAGCGTGCCGCCACGGGTGCCGGTTTGACGGATAGCCTCTTCGCTGTTCTGGGGGAAAACCCCGATGTCGCCCGGCGGTTCGTCACCCGCGACCCGGAGTCACTGGCCAAGGCTTACCGACGCGGACGTAAAGCATTAGCGGGTTTTTCGTCCCTATCGGCGGGCAAGTAAGACCGGGCTTTATCGCTGCATTCGCAACGATGGAGTGCAGAATATGAAAAGCCAACCCTTGCGCATTTTGCGCATGACTGACGTCGAAGACCGTACCGGTTTGGGTCGGACCACGATTGTCGAACTTGAGCGTCAAGGGATGTTCCCGAGGCGCGTGCCATTGACCCGAGCAACAGCCGGATACGTCGAGTCAGAGGTCGCCGACTGGATTGAAGGTCGCAAGCGTCTTCGCGATGCGAATAACGTGTTGATTTTTGCTGAGAAGTGACCCGGTATTTTTATCGAGATTTGACCCAGCCTTGATTATGTCTCTGCGGTTATGTTGCGGTCAATGCCGGCGTTTCCTTTCTCTTTTTCTTCGCGGCTTCCGAGCTTGCCTTGTAGCGGTAGCTGTCGTTGCCGGTTTCCAGGATGTGGCAGCGGTGCGTGAGCCTGTCGAGAAGCGCGGTGGTCATCTTTGCATCGCCGAAGACCTGGGCCCACTCTGAGAAGCTGAGGTTCGTGGTGATGATCACGCTGGTGCGCTCGTAAAGTTTGCTCAGCAGATGGAAGAGCAGCGCGCCGCCGGATGAACTGAACGGCAGGTAGCCGAGCTCATCGAGGATGACCAAGTCGATCTTGGTCAGCATCTCAGCCAATTTGCCGGCCTTTCCGAGCGCCTTTTCCTGCTCCAACGCATTGACGAGTTCCACGGTTGAGTAGAAGCGCACCTTGCATCTGTGGTGTTCGATGGCCTGTACGCCGATGGCTGTTGCAATGTGGCTCTTGCCCGTTCCAGGCCCGCCGATCAGGACGACATTCTCGGCGTTTTCCATGAAGGTGCCGCGGTGCAGCTGCCGGACGGTGGCTTCATTAACCTCGCTGGATTTGAAGTTGAAGCCCGCGAGGTCTTTGTAGGACGGAAAGCGCGCCACCTTGGTTTGGTAGGCGATTGACCGGACTTCCCGTTCGGCCATTTCCGCCTTGAGAAGCTGGGACAACATCGGCGTTGCTGCTTCGAACGCTGGTGCGCCCTGGGCAACCAGATCATCGACCGCCTGTGCCATGCCATGCAGTTTGAGGCTGCGGAGCATGATCACGATCGAGGCGCCTGCAGGGTCATGACGCATGACGCTTCTCCCCGGCTTGTCTCAGAGCATCATAGCGATCGACATTGGCTTTCGGCACCGTATCCAAGGCCAGAGCCTTTGGCGGGTCGACCTCGGGATGGTCGCTCTGCTTTTTGTCGATCAGCCTATGGAGCAAGTTCAGGACATGCGTCTTGGTGGGCACGCCGGCTTCCAGCGCCAGTTCTACAGCACACAAAACCGCGTCTTCATCGTGGTGCAGAACCAGGGACAGGATATCCACCATCTCTCTGTCGCCGCCCTCCTTGCGCAGCATATGATCCTGCAGGCGGCGGAAGGCGTCGGGCATCTCATTGAACGGCGCGCCATTGCGCAGGGCCCCGGGTTTGCGTTGGATGACAGCAAGATAGTGGCGCCAATCATAGATGACCCGGCCTGGCTTGTGGTGCGACCGCTCAATGATACGGTCATGGGCGCAAACGGTTTGACCTTCCGCCACCACTACCAACCGTTCAGGATAGACATGCAGGCTGACGCGGCGGTTCGCAAAGCTGGCCGGTACGCTGTAGCGATTGCGCTCGAAGGTGATCAGGCATGTCGGCGACACCCGTTTGCTGTGCTCTACAAACCCATCAAAGGCCGGCGGCAGGGCCATCAGCGTGGGCTTCTCGGCTTCCCACACATCGGCAATCGTGCCGGGCAAGTCACGGTGCTTTGTCTCGGCCCACAAGGCAAGACAGCGATCTTCCAGCCACTGATTGAGCTCGGCCAGATCGCCGAAGATCGGCATGACCTGCCACAAGCGGTTGCGCGCATCCTGGACGTTCTTCTCGACCTGCCCCTTCTCCCATCCGGCCGCCGG